>JAICJV010000047.1 GCA_025928265.1 Thermoleophilaceae bacterium | reverse complement strand
GCTAGCGAAATGGAGATCCCGGTCCGGCGACGGTTGCGCTCCCGGCGCAGGCCGCCGGGATCGAACATTTCGCTCGTGTGTTAATGGAGATCCCGGTCCGGCGACGGTTGTGCTCCCGGCGCAGGCCGCCGGGATCGAACATTTCGCTCCTGTGCTAAGCCGCGCGCTGCTCGCCGTCGACGCGCTCGCGCAGCTCGCGGACGACCGCCTCCACCAGCGACTCGCCCTCTTCGAAGCGCCCGTCGGTGACTGCGCCGATCACGCCACGCTTCCAGGCGAGCACGTCGGCCATCGTCTCGTCGATCGTGTCGGGGGCGAGCAGGTACCACGCGGTGACCGAGTCCTCCTGGCCGATCCGGTGGCAGCGGTCCTCCGCCTGCGCCAGCCGGGCCGGCGTCCAGTCGAGCTCGAGGAACGCCACGTTCGACGCGCGCGTGAGCGTGATGCCCTGGCCGGCCGCGCGCAGCGAGCACACGATGAGCTGTGGCCCGTCGACGCGCTGGAACGCCTGAACCGCGTCGTCGCGCGCGTTGGCGTTGTCGTCACCCAGCACGTGCACCGCGCCGTGGAAGCGCTCGACCAGCGTCTTCTGCACCTCCACGTGGTCGGCGAACACCACGAGCGGCTCGCCCGACTCGAGGAAGTCCTCGATCCACGTGATGGCCGCGTCGAGCTTGCCGCGGCCGGCGAGCTGGCGCAGCTTGTTGAGCCGTACGAGCCGCTCGTTGCGCATCGCGGCCGCCACGCGCGCCTCGTAGTCGTGCAGGTCGAGCGGCTGCGCCCGCAGCCACGCCACGAGGTCGCGCTCGGCCAGCCGGTACTCCTCCAGGTTCGCCAGCTCGACCGGAATCGTGACCTGCTCCTTCGGCGGGAGCTGCGGCAGCACGTCCGCCTTCAGGCGCCGCACGTAGCAGTGCGCGCGCAGGTGCCAGTGCAGCCGCTCCAGGGACTCGCGGTTCTTGAAGCGGCGCGCCATGCCGGCGCCCGAGTCGAAGTCACGCAGCCGACCGATCAGCCGCAGCTGCGAGACGAGCTCCTTCGGCCGGTTCAGCACGGGCGTGCCGGTGAGCGCCAGGCGCAGTCCGTCCTTGTGCACGCGACGCGCGAGCGCGATGCATGCCTTCGTGCGCTTCGCACGCGGTTCCTTGCAGTAGTGCGACTCGTCGAAGACGCCCGCCCGCGGGCCCAGGTCGATGAGCCGCTCGAGGTGGCCGTCGACTATCTCGTAGTTGAGGATCACGATGTCGGCGGCGTCGGCGCCGGACTGGCGCCAGCCGGCTTCGGAGCGCCCGCTGAGCACGGCGGTCGTGCGATGTGGCAGCCAGTGCTCCACCTCGCGCCTCCACGTGAGCTTCATCGACGCGGGGCAGACCACGACGACCGGGAACGCGTCGTCGGCCTCCACGGTCGCGAGCGCCTGGACCGTCTTGCCGAGCCCCTGCTCGTCGGCCAGGAACGTGCGTCGCTGCGTGAGCGCGTAGCGCACGCCGGCGCGCTGGAACGGGCGCAGCTCACCCGCGAGCTGGGGCAGGTCGAGGTCGGCGTCCTCGGCCATCGACAGGGCCACCGTGCCCTTCGCGCGGCGGCGCTCGGTGCGCAGCTCCTCGCGCAGGTCCTCGGCGTCGGGCGTGACCCAGACGAAGTCGTGATCGTCGATGAAGTCGTCGAGCTCCTCGAGCAGCGCGGCGTCGGCCGGAACCGCCCACACCTCCTGCTGGTCGGGGCGCGCGAAGCGGCCCTCGCGCCAGTCCGCCCGGTGCGCCTCGGTCAGTCGCCGGAACGCACCCGCCGCATCCACGCGCGTACCCACGAAGAGCTCGAACTGCTCGACGCCGTCCTCGTCGCGACCGAGCTCGAGCACGGCGCCCGGCGGCATCGGCGTGCCGTTCACGAGCGCGGTGATGGCGCCGTCGGCGATCGGGTCGAGCTCCATGTCCTCGAGGCCGGCGACGATCTCCGCGACGCGCGCGTCGAGCGGAACGACGAGCGAGCCGTTGCGGGCGCCGCCCTCGTCGATCGCCTCGAGCTCGCGCGGCGGCACGCCGCTCAGGAGCCGCAGCGACAGGCGCGGGCCGTCGCCCGTGTCCCACACCGCGACGATTCCCTCCCAGCCCGCGGCGTCGGCGAGCCAGTCCGCGACCTCGCTCTCCACCTCCACGCGCGGGAAGCACGCCAGCATCTCCGCGATCTCCTCCGCCGACTCGGGCCGGCACAGCACGGTCCACTCGCGCGTCTCCCAGTTGAACCAGCGGCCGGGCAGGCGCTTGACGGCGCTGTTGAGGAGCTCGTCGAACGGGAAGCTGAACACGAGCGCCCGGCGCCCGCGGCGGTCCTCGCCCATGCGCACGCGCGCCCGTGACTGCTCGGGATCGCGCTCGCTGTAGCCGGCTGACTGCATCCGATGAAATCTAGGGAACCGCGCGGTCGGCGTCACCACCACGCCGTGCAGGACGTGCGCCGGGGCTCCTGAGTCACCGGCGTGACGTGTTGATCGGCCTGCGGGTTTGATCCCCAACCGGCGGGGATACGCTTGCTGTACAGGGACAACCCGTCGTCTGGCGGCGCGCCTCTGATTACCGGGAAGGACGGCATACCGCGCAGCGGTACGGGTCGCGACTTCACGAGGGCCTCGTTAATCCCTTCCCAGGAGGACGCACCGTGACCGCTGCTCTAGTGCCGGAGGACGCGTCACCACCTACGCGTCCTGGGTTGCTTCGCGATCGCATGACGGAAGGTCGCGCCGCGGCCGAGCGCCGTCTCGTCGAGCGCTACCACCTCCACGGCGATCTCCAGGCCCGCGAGGACCTCATCCGCCGCTTCCTCCCGCTCGCTCGCAAGCTCGCCGTGCGCGCCAGCCGTGGCGACTCGCTCGACGACGTGTTCCAGGTTGCGAGTGTCGCCGTGGTCAAGGGCGTCGACCGCTACGACCCCGATCGCGGCGCCGCGCTGTCCTCGTACCTCGTCCCGACGATCCTCGGCGAGATCAAGCGCCACTTCCGCGACTTCAACTGGGCGATGCACATGCCGCGCGACATGCACGACCGCATGATGGCCGCGCGCTCTGCGGGCGACGCGCTCTGGCAGCAACTCGGCCGCGCGCCCACGCCCGCGGAGCTCGCCCACGAGCTCGGCGTGACCACCGAGGAGGCGCTCGAGCTGCACGAGACCGCCTCGGCGATGGCGGTCCGGTCGCTCGATGCCCCGCGCGAGGCGCACGGCGAGGACGACGGCGACGATCTGTCGAGCGCGATCGGGTCCGTCGACGAACACTTCGAGATGGTCGACGATCGCAGCGCTCTGGCCAGCGGCATGAGGGCGCTGCCCGAGCGTGAGCGCCTGATCCTCAAGATGCGCTTCGAGGACGACATGCTCCAGCACGAGATAGCCGAGCGAATCGGGATCTCGCAGATGCACGTGTCGCGCCTGTTGCGCCGCGCGCTGGATCGGTTGCGCATGATCGCGGCGGCAAGCGCCTGAACCGGCACGACCACATACGATGCGCGCGATGAACGAGCAGTTCGCGCGCGTCGGCGATGTCGACATCTGCTTCGAGACGTTCGGCGACCGCGCCGATCCGGCGATGCTGCTCGTGATGGGGCTCGGCACGCAGATGCTCGGATGGCACGAGGACTTCTGCCGCGCGCTCGCGAGCCGTGGCTTCTTCGTGATCCGCTACGACAACCGCGACAGCGGCCGCTCGACCCACTTCAAGGACGTGCCGCCGCCGAAGCCGCTCGAGCTGGCCACGCGCAGGATCAAGAACCTCGCGTACTCGCTCGAGGACCTGGCCGGTGACGGCATCGGGCTGCTCGACCACCTCGGCATCGACAGGGCGCACGTGGTGGGCGCGTCGATGGGCGGGATGATCGCCCAGGTGATGGCCATCCGCCATCCGGACCGCGTCGCGTCGCTCACCTCGATCATGTCGATGACCGGGTCGCGCCGTGTGGGCAACCCGGCGCTGCGCGTGTACCCGTTCTTCCTCGGCCGGCCGCCGCGCGACAAGGAGACCTACGTCGAGCGGATCGAGAAGCTGTTCGGAGTCGTGGGCTCGACCGGGTTCGAGCGCGACCTCGACGAGTTGCGCAAGCTCGCCGCCGAGAGCTACGACCGCGACCCCAGCACGGCGGGCACGCCGCGCCAGCTCGCCGCGATCATCTCGGCCGGAAACCGGACCAAGGACCTGCAGGGCGTGAAGGTCCCGACGCTCGTGATCCACGGGACGAAGGACAAGATGGTGGCGAAGTCGGGCGGCAAGGCGACCGCGCGCGCCGTGCCCGGCGCCAAGCTCATGCTGATCGACGGCATGGGCCACGACCTGCCGCGCGGGGCGTGGAACCAGATCATCGACGCCATCGCGGAGAACGCCGCGCGGGCTTCCGGAAGCGAGGTGGACGCGTGGCGGGAGGCGAGCTGAAGCTCGGTCTGAACACGGGCTACTGGGCGGGTGGTCCGCCCCAGGGCGTGACCGAGACGATTGCGGAGGCGGAGAAGCTCGGCTTCGACTCGATCTGGACCGCCGAGGCCTACGGCTCCGACGGGCTCACCCCGCTCGCGTGGTGGGGCTCGGAGACGCAGAAGCTGAAGCTCGGCACGGCCATCACGCAGATGTCAGCGCGCCAGCCGGCCGCCACCGCCATGGCCGCGATGACGATGGACCACCTCTCGGGCGGGCGCTTCATCCTCGGCCTCGGCGTGTCGGGCCCGCAGGTGGTGGAGGGCTGGTACGGGATGCCGTTCGCCAAGCCGCTCGCGCGCACGCGGGAGTACATAAAGATCCTGCGCGACATCTGGGCGCGCAAGGGGCCGGTGACCAACGACGGGCCGCACTACCCGCTGCCGCTGCCCGACGGGACCGGGCTCGGCAAGCCGCTCAAGGCGTCGATCCACCCGCTGCGCGAGGACATCCCGATCTACCTCGGCGCCGAGGGCCCGAAGAACATCGCGTTGGCCGCGGAGCTGTGCGACGGCTGGCTCGCGATGCTGTTCGACCCGCGCAACCCCGGCTACTTCGAGGAGGCGCTGAACGACGGCTTCGCACGCGAGGGCGCGCGGCGTTCGAAGGACGACTTCGAGGTGGCCGCGACCGTGCCGCTGATCATCACCGACGACGTCGACGCCGCCGCCGACATGCTGCGTCCGTTCTACGCGCTCTACTTCGGCGGCATGGGGGCGAAGGGCAAGAACTTCCATGCCAACGTCGCGATCCGCATGGGCTACGAGGAGATGATCGACAGGGTCGCCGATCTGTACCTCGAGGGCAAGCGCGACGAGGCCGGCGCGGCGATCCCGACGGAGCTGATCGAGAAGTTGTCGCTGATCGGCCCGAAGGAGAAGGTCCGCGACGACCTCGAGGCGTGGCGCGACTCGCTTGTCACGACCCTGTTGATCCAGGGCGACGTGAACATCGTGCGCGCCGCCGCAGAGCTCGTGCTCGGCTGATGGCGATTCTCGACCGCTTCAGGCTCGACGGGAAGGTCGCGATCGTGACCGGCGCGACGTCGGGACTGGGTGTGGCGTTCGCCGACGGGCTCGCGGAGGCCGGCGCCGACGTGGCCATCTGCGGCCGCCGCGCCGAGCGGCTCGAGGGCACCAAGGCGAAGGTGGAGGCGCACGGCCGGCGCTGCCTCGCCGTGCAGGCCGACGTCGCCAAGCCCGAGGACTGCACGCGGCTCGTGGAGCAGACGGTGAGCGAGCTGGGCAGGGTCGACGTTCTGATCAACAACGCCGGCATCGGCACCGCCGTGCCCGCCACGCGCGAGACGCCGGAGCAGTTCCGGCAGGTGATCGACATCAACCTGAACGGCTCGTACTGGATGGCGCAGGCGTGCGGGCGCGTGATGGGCGAGGGCTCGAGCATCGTGAACATCGGCAGCGTGCTCGGATCCACCACCGCCGGTCTGCCGCAGGCCGCCTACGGCGCGTCGAAGGCCGCGATCATCGGCCTGACGCGCGACCTCGCGCAGCAGTGGACCGGCCGCAAGGGGATCCGCGTGAATGCGCTGGCACCCGGCTTCTTCGAGTCCGAGATGACCGAGCAGTACCCCGACGGCTATCTCGACATGATGATGGTGCGCGTGCCCGCCCAGCGGAAGGGCGAGCCCGAGGAGCTGGTGGCGGCGGCGATCTTCCTGGCGAGCGACGCGTCTTCCTACGTGACCGGCGCGCTCCTGCCCGTCGACGGCGGCATGCTCACGACCTGATGCCGAGCTATCTCGACATCGGCGACCGCATCTGGCCGATCACGCGACGCTTCATGGGGCTGCACACCGCGGTCTACCGCGCCTCAGGCGGCCGCATCGGCCACCGGCTGCCGGGCATGCGCGCGCCGATGCTGCTGCTCGACCACGTGGGCGCGAAGAGCGGCAGGAAGCGCACCTCGCCGCTCCTCTACATGACCGACGGCGACGACATCGTGATCGTGGCGTCGAAGGGCGGCTACCCGAAGCACCCGGCGTGGTTCCACAACCTCAAGGCGAACCCGGAAACGACCGTGCAGGTGGGGACCGAGCGACGCGACGTGCGCGCGCGGGTGGCGAATGCGGAGGAGCGCAAGCGCCTGTGGCCCAGGGCGATCGAGACCTACGACGGCTACGAGCAGTACCAGGCGCGGACCCAGCGCGAGATCCCGCTCGTGATCCTCGAGCGCCGCTAGCGCTTGAGCTCTTCGAGCGACTCGCTGATCCAGTCGATCAGGCACCACACGTCGGGCATCTGATCGCGGTCGGCGACGATGCCGAAGTCCATGTGCCCGTCGTAGCTCATCACGGTGATGTTGAGGCCCATGCCGTCGGTGATCACCGACACCGGGTAGTTCGCCATCAGCCGCGCGCCTGCGAGGTAGAGCGGGAACTGCGGGCCCGGCACGTTCGAGATCACGAGATTCCACGTCGGGCGCCCGACCGACGTGGCCAGCCGGAACGTGACCTGCGCGGCGCGCGAGAATACCGCGGGCGGCACGAAGTGGTTCACGTCCTGGAGCAGCTCGGCGGGCAGCGCGCGATGGCGCTCCTTCATGTCCGCCATCGACTCGTGCGTCAGCTCGAGGCGCTCGACCGGATCCTCGATCTCGGTGTGCAGCGGCGCGCTCATCAGCATGATCCGGTTTCCGTAGGTGCCCACCTGGTCGGAGGTGCGCACCGACACGGGGATCTGCGCGACGAGCGGGTCCGCGGGCAGGTCGTCGTGGTCGATCAGCCAGCGCCGCACGGCGCCCGCGCAGATCGACACCACCACGTCGTTCACGGTCACGCCGTACACGTTCTTGACCTTCTTGACCTCGGCCAGGTCGAGCTGCCCGAAGGCGAAGCGGCGATGTGGCGAGATGCGGCTGCTGAAGCGCGTCTTCGGCGCCTTCAGGTCGCTGCGCGGGCGGCTGCTGCCGGTCAGGCGCCCGGTCAGGCGGCTCACGGTGCCCGCGCCGGGCAGTACCGAGAACCGCGTCTCGTCGATGTTCGGCACCGCGCGGGGGAGCGACCGCAGCGCGCGGACCGGGTAACGCGGCACGCCCAGGAGGCTGCGCGCAAGCATCCCGGCGGTGCTCGGCCGGCCGGCGTGACCGTCCTTGACCGGCTCGGGCAGGTCGCGACCCTCCGGCGCCAGGTCCAGCAGCAGCCCCATGATCTCGGCGCCCGACATGCCGTCGATCACCGCGTGGTGGATCTTCGTGAGCACCGCCGTGTGACCCGACTTCAGGCCGTCGATCACGTACAGCTCCCACAGCGGCCGCGCGCGATCGAGAGGGCGCGACATGATCCGGGCCACCTGGTCGGCGAGCTGCTTGTCGCTGCCCGGCTTCGGCAGCGCGATCTCGCGCGCGTGGTAATCGAGGTCGAACTCGTCGTCGTCGATCCAGTACGGGTAGTCGAGCCCGAGCGGCACCTCGTTCAGGCGCCAGCGGAACGGCGGCAGCAGCGGGAGGCGCTCGCGCAGCAGGTCCTTCACCGCAGCGCAGTCGATCGTCTTGTCCACACGCGTGGACGGGTCGAGGATCGCAAGCCCGCCGACGTGGCCGGTCTGCCGCGGCGTCTCGAGTGCGAGGAACTGCGCGTCGAGGCTCGTCAGCTGTCTCATCGCGCGATCCAGTCCCTCGGGTTGTCCACGAAGATCTTGCTCTCCGTCTCGTCGTCGAGCACACCCTCTTCGCGCAGCCACGGCAGCACCTGGTCGAACACCAGGGTCATGCTCCAGTCCTTCGCGAGGCCGGCGGCGAGCAGCTGCTCCTCGACCTCGGGCGGGAACCAGTCGATCGTCGCGCAGAAGTCTTGCGACACGTGGATCCGGTCGGCGTGCCCGCGCCGCAGGAGCTCGGCCAACGTAGCGTTGCGGCGCTCGATCGGGAGGTAGAGCTCGAGCCCGTAGCGGTCGAGGCCGATCCACACGCCGGTGTCGAGCAGGCGCTCGATGTAGTCGAGGTCGTCGGTGTCGCCGGTGTGCGCGATCTGGATCTTGGCCGGGTCGACGCCCTCCTCGAGGAAGATCTCCACCTGGCGTGGGCCGGTGTTCGACGCGGGGCGGGAGTGCGCCATGATCGGCGCGCCGGTCTGGACGCTCGCGCGCGCGGCGGCGCGGTGCACCTTCTCGATGTTCGCCGTCACGCCGGGCTCGTCGGCCGCGCACTTGATGAACGCGGCCTTGATGTCGGTCTCCTGCACGCCCTGCTCGATGTCGGTCACGAAGAGCTCGGCGATCTGGTCCTCGCTGCGGCTCTGGAAGTAGTGCGGCAGGAAGTCGTAGGTGTAGATGCCGGTGCAGGGGACTATCTGCACGCCGGTCGCGTCGGACACCTTGCGCTGGAAGCGGACGTCGCGGCCGCCGAACATCGCGGTGGGCTCGACGATCGTCTTCACGCCGCGGTCCTTCGCGGCGTTCACAGCCTCGACGGCGGCGGCCATCTCGTGCTCGCCGTCGTAAGCGCGCGGCCAGTTCTCGGCCACGGCCTCGTCCCGGAAGCGGACGTGCTCGTGGATCAGCACCGTGCCCAGCTCGCCGGCATCCACCGCTCCGTTGACCGTCTCGACGCTCGCCATCCGCGGGTGGGAGTCTTTCAGGAAATGGAGGTCCGAATGTCCAGCTCTATCCCTGTTCGCGCCGGCCGTCGCGGACCGAACATTTCCTGCGTCGGATGAGAGCAATTCAGATTCAGGAGTTCGGCGGGCCGGACGTGCTCGAGCTGCGCGAGCTCGACGACCCGCAGCCCGGCGACGGCATGGTCGTGCTCGACGTCATCGCCGCGGGGGTCAACTGGGCCGACACCCACCAGGCCGAGAACACCTACCTCGCGCCGCAGGAGCTGCCGCTGATTCCCGGCGGCGAGGCCGTTGGCACGACGCCGGACGGGCGACGCGTGGTGACGCTGCTCGGAAACGGCGGTTACGCCGAGAAGGTGGTGGCGCACCCCGCGCTGATGTGGGAGGTGCCGGACGGGGTGAGCGACGGACAGGCGCTCGCGCTCGTGCTCCAGGGATCGACCGCGTGGCATCTTCTGCGCACGAGCGCGCAGCTGCGGGAGGGTGAGTCGGTGGTGGTGCACGCGGCCGCGGGCGGAGTCGGGACGCTGGCCGTCCAGCTCGCCAAGCGCTGGGGCGCGGGCCGTGTGATCGGCGTGGCGTCGTCCGAGGAGAAGCACGAGCTGGCCCAGCGCCTGGGCGCGGATGCCGTGGTCGACTCGAACGCGAGCGACCTGAAGCAGGCGCTGATCGACGCGAACGACGGCCGGCGGGTGGACGTGGTGCTGGAGATGGTCGGCGGCCAGACGTTCGCCGACAGCCTCTCGGCGCTCGCGCACTTCGGGCGGCTCGTGCACTTCGGCCAGGCCGGGCGCGAGGGTGCGCCGCAGGTCGATCCCGGCCGCCTGATGGCCTCGAGCCGCGGCGTGATCGGCTTCTGGCTGGCACATCTCGTGGCCAGGCCGGACATGCTCAGCGAGGCGATCGAGGACATGTTCGCCGCGGTCCAGGCCGGCGAGCTCGAGCCCATCGTCGGCGGGGAATACCCGCTGGCAGAGGCAAGTCGCGCCCACGAGGACATCCGCTCCCGCACCACGACCGGAAAGCTCGTCCTGAGGCCGTAATCGCGTTTGTTCCGGGGTACATAGAAGGGTGATGGCCCGCGGTGACCATACGATCGACTATCAGCACCGCGAGGTCGTGCTCCGCGCCGACTTCGACCTGCTCGACGACGACCTCTGCTCGTGGGTGTCGATGCGGTTCGTCCAGGGCGTGCGGGCGCCCGAGGCGGGGGAGACCGTCTACCTGATGGACGGGCGCGGGCGCGGCTGCGTGGGCAAGGTCGAGCGCGTCGAGGGACACTATGCCTGCGTGCGCCCGGACTGGTCCACATTCACGGGCGGCCCGCTGCCATCCGGCGTGTCGAGTGGCCTGAACCTGCGCTAGCGCTGCAGCTGCGCGATCGCGGCGCCGCCCTTGACGGTCGAGGCTCCACCAGGCTCGTATCGGGCCTGGCTTCAGGGGCCTTGAGTTCCTACGCGGCCTGTTCGCCGTTCTGCCGAAGGTCGCGGTCGGGGTCGATACCCCAGCGCTCGGCCAGCTGCTCGAGCTCGGCGTCCATGGGCCAGCGGTCCGGGCGCAGCTCGCCCTCGTGGTCGGGGTTGGCGCCCTTGAGCGCCATCGAGCCGGTGTTGTCGCCGATCGAGCGGATCTCCTCGATCTCCTCCAGCGTGAGCGGGTTCGGCTCGGGCAGGTTGGCCAGCTCGGCGCGCTTCTCCTCGATCGGGCGCGCGTTCGGCCCGGTCTCCTGGATCAGCGTGGGAGCGACGGTCTCGATCGGGTCATGGGCCAGGTTCCAGAGGCAGGCGAGCTGGAGCATGCTCAGACCGTGGCGGTCGGCGACGGGCCGGATGCGCTCGATCTTCTCGCGGCCACGCTCGACCCAGCCCTGCGGGCGGAAGCCGCGGTGGTCGTGGCGCGGGAACTCGTGGCCGGGGAGGACGTCGTCGTGGAAGAGCCCGCCGTAGTCGACCACGCGCGAGATCAGCTTCACGTCGTACTCGCGCGCGGCGTCGAGCACCAGCTCGCCTGGCCACGGCTCGAGCGGGTTGAGGATGATCATTCCCCAGTCGATCGAGTCGCTGAAGCGCTCGAAGCACTCGATCACGTCGAGTGTGAAGCCGTTCGCGGGTCCGGGCGCGACGCCCAGCAGCCGGGTGAGGCCGGCGGCGCGCTGCTCCTCGAGCGCCTCCCACACCGCCGGGCTCGTGTAGCCCGTGCGGTCGGGGTTGTGGAGCAGCAGCAGGTCGAACGCCTCGACGCCGATCCGCTCGAGGCTGCGCTCGGTGGCGGCGCTCACGTACGCGGCGTACTCGTCGGCGCTGCGCAGCCGCGGGTCGGTGAAGCGCGGGAATCCCTTGACGCCCTCGCGCTCGCCCTTGTAGAAGTCGTGACCGATCGCGCCCACCAGGCAGTAGTCGTCGCGCGGGACTCCTTCGAGGGCCTTGCCGAGCACCCGATCCGCCTCGCCCTGGCCGTACGTGTCGGCGGTCATGACGGTGCGGATGCCCTCGTCCGGCTTCAGCAGTTCGGTGAGGCGATCGTCGTCGAGCGACTCGCCGAAGTGCATGAAGCGACCTCCGCTCCACGTGCCAACTGCGGTGCGACTCGGATCAGGCATTGCGAAGATCGTAACTGGCGTGCTAAAAACTGACACCTGTGTCACGTTTTGCCCGCGACACCGCCTCCAAGCTGCCGACCGCCTGCCTGATCGGCGCGGGCTCGTCCGGCATCGCCGCGCTCAAGAAGATGCGCGACGCCGGCATCGACGTCGAGTGCTTCGAGAAGTCCGATCGAATCGGCGGCAACTGGGTCTTCGGGAACCGCAACGGGATGTCGGCGGCGTACCGCTCGCTGCACATCAACACCTCGCGCGACCGCATGGAATACGCGGACTACCCGATGCCGCGCTCGCTGCCGGACTTCCCACACCACACGCAGATCGCGCGCTACTTCGATTCCTACGCCGACGAGTTCGGCCTGCGCGACGCGATCGAGTTCGAGACCGGCGTCGAGCACGCGGCGAGGCGGCCGGACGGCGTCTGGGAGGTCACGACCGAGCGCGGCGAGACGCGGCTCTACGACGCCCTGCTCGTCGCCAACGGTCACCACTGGGATCCGCGCTGGCCCGAGCCGGCGTTCCCCGGGGCCGACACCTTCGAGGGGGTGCAGATGCACTCGCACTCCTATCTCGACAACGAGGTGATGCGCGGCAAGAACGTCGTCGTGCTGGGGATGGGGAACAGCGCGATGGACATCGCGGTGGAGGCATCGCACGTGGCGTCGAACGTGTACCTGGCGGCGCGGCGCGGCGTGCACGTGATTCCCAAGTACCTGTGGGGGCGGCCGCTCGACCAGATGGGGCTCTCGCCGCGGATCCCGTGGGCGATCCGGCGCAAGCTCCTCGAGCTCATCATCGGGTCGACGACGGGGAAGTTGACTCGTTACGGCCTGCCCGAGCCCGACCACAAGATCGGCTCGGCCCACCCGACGATCTCCGACGAGATCCTGTCCTGTCTGACGCACGGGACGATCACGCCGAAGCCGAACATCGCCTCGCTCGAGGGCTCGTCCGTGCGGTTCACGGACGGGTCGGTGGTGGAGGCCGACGTGGTCGTGTACTGCACGGGCTACAAGGTCACGTTCCCGTTCTTCGACGAGGGCTTCATCTCGGCTCCCGGTAACGACCTGCCGCTGTTCCGTCGCGTGTTCCATCCGGCGATCCCGAACGTGTTCTTCATCGGGCTGCTCCAGCCGCTCGGCGCGATCATGCCGCTGGCCGAGGCGCAGGGCGAGTGGGTGGGGGAGTACCTGCGCGGCTTGTACGCGCTGCCGCCGGACCGCGAGATGCGGCGCGACATGGACCGCGAGCGGCGGAAGATGTTCAAGCGCTACGTGGCGTCGCCGCGGCACACGATGCAGGTGGACTACGACGACTATCTGCTCGACCTCTCGCGCGAGCGCGCGCGCGGGCACGAGCGCGCGCGGGCACGCGGGATGACGCTGCCGGTGCCGCCGCGGGCGCGTGAGGCGAGAGCTCACCAAGCGGCGTAACCGCTCGGTGATCCTGGAGGCGGCGCGGGCCGCCTTCGCCGAGAAGGGCTACGGCGCGACGGGGGTGCGCGACATCGTCCGCCGCACGGACCTCGCGCCCGGCACGTTCTACAACTACTTCCCCGACAAGGAGGCGATCTTCCTCGCCCTGGTGGAGGAGAGCATCGGCTCGATACGGGTGCGGCTGCGTTCGGCGCGGCAGGAGGCGGGGTCCTTGGAGGAGTTCGTGTGCGGCGCCTACCACGCGTACTTCACCGGCGTGGCCGAGGACCCGGCGATGTTCGAGCTCCTGCGTCGCAACGCCGGCACCGTGCGCACGATGCTCGACGATCCGCTGCTGGCCGCCGGTGTCGACGAGCTGCTGGAGGACCTGAACGCCGCGATCGCGCGAGGTGATCTGCCACCTCTCGACGCCCGCTACATGGCCCGAGCGATGGCGGGCGTCGGCCTGGAGGTGGGCATGGAGATGCTGGAGCGCCGCCCGCCCGACGTGGACGGAGCGGCCCGCTTCGCCTGCGACCTCTTCCTGGGCGGGATCGAGCGGATGGGGTCGCGCTAGCCGGCGCCCGCGCCACCCCGGGCGCCAGGGCACCCCGGGCGCTCCGTGCCTCCCGGGCGCCCGCGCCTCCCCGGGCGCCCGAGGCACGTGGGACCTTTTCGAGCACATATAGACACCGAAAAGGTCCCACGTGGGGGGAGAGAATCCGGCGCCCGCGTCTTAAGCAGACGTGGGACCTCTCGAGGCACATATAGACACCGAAAAGGTCCCACGTGACCGGGTGATCGCGCGGCTGGCGATTCACGGGGTGGTGTCGGATGACGAGTTGCGCGCGGAGGGGATTCCCCGCGGAGCGATTCGGGCGCGCATCCGGACCGGGCACCTGCTGGTCCTCTTCTCGCGCGTCTACGCAGTAGGACATCTGAACCTGACCCTCCGTGGCCGCTGGCGAGCCGCTGTCCTGAGCTGCGGCCCCGGCGCCTGCCTCAGCCACCGCGACGCCGGGGCGTTCTACCGCTTCCGTCCGAGCTCACGCCGTCGCATCGACGTCACCGCACCCGGGCGCAGCCGGCACAACCGGCCCGGCATCGACATCCACCGGCCGCGGTCGCTCCACCCGGATGACGTGACCATCGAAGACGGCATCCCGATTACCACGCCCGCGCGTACGCTCCTCGACCTGGCCGAGGTCGTCAGCCCGCGACAGCTCCGCCGCGCCTGGGACGAGTCGCAGCGCCTCGGCCTGTTCGACCGCCACGCGATCCTCGCGACCTGCGCCAGGGCCCACGGCCGCCGCGGCCTCAAGCAGATCCGGGCGCTCCTCGCCGAGGAGATGGACGTCACGCACACGAAGAGCGAGATGCAGTCGCTTTTCGACGACGTGTTCCGGGCCTTCCCGAATCTCAAGCGACCCGTGCAGAACACGCTGCTCCACGGCCGCGAGGTCGACGGCTTCTACCCCGACGAGAAGATCGCCATCGAGCTCGACAGCTACGAGTTCCATGGCAAGACCCACCGGCAGCACGAGCGCGACCGCGAGAAGCAGCTCTTCCTGCAGAGGAGGGGCTACACCGTCGTGCGGCTCACCTGGAAGATGCTCCAGGACCCTGCGCAGGTCGCCGCGGACCTCACCGAGCTACTCAGCCAGGCGGCGTAGCGCGCGCCACGTGGCATTTTGCGCGCCCGCGAAGTCGTAGAAGCTCACGCCGATCGCGCCGCCGTCGAGAGCGCCGCGCACCACCGCGTCCGCCTCGCCGCCGGCCAGGCCCGGATCGATCCCGCCGATCAGGTGCACCGGCCGCCGCGTCGCCGCCCGCACGAACTCCACGTTCGCGCGCGAGTAGCCGTACGCGAACGCCGAGCCGTGGCCGCGATACGTGGAATAGGCCATCGGGAGGAACACGTCGTAGACACCCGCCAGCGACGAATACGGAAGCCCCGGCCAGAGCCCGGGCGCGACCGTCGACGACCGCTCGTCGGGCACGATCGCCCCCAGCGCGTAGCGCCCACCAACCAGCCGCCGGACCGCGCGCGAGTACCGCATCAACGCCACGTTCCGTGCCGCCACCGGCCGCACCCGCTGCGACTCGATGTCCACCGCCCATCCGTCGAATCGCCCGCCGCGCTCGGTCCGCAGCCGCAGTGCCGCACGCGTGCGCCGCATGTCGAGCGCCACGTCGTCGAGCCCCGGCAGGTACCAGCCCACCACCTTCATGCCGAGCGCATGCGCCTGGTCTATCGCCAGCGACGCACCCTCCACATCGCGGAAGTCCGCCGACCGCGGCAGCCGCCACGACCCCGTCTCCACGAAAACCGTCCGCACGCCGCGGTCCTTCATCTCGCTCAGCGCGGGATACGGATCGTCCAAGACGTCCGCGTCGTACTGATCGACCCACGCAGCCGCGCCGTGGTACGCGCCCAGCCCCCGCCGGCCCGCGGCAACCGACACGGGCGCCAGCGACGCCTGCGGCCGGAACGCCGGCACGCCGCCGAGGTCCCGGAGTGGCAGCGCGGGCGGCGCCACCGTCGGCTCGGCGCGCCCGGACGCGAGCGTCACCAGCAGCGCGACAGCGAAGCCGGCCAGCCCGATGAATGCGAGGAAGCGGCGAGACATCCCGCCGCGAAGCTAGCGCGCGCCGCCCCGGATCGCCGAATCCGCCAGCGCGACCAGCGCGGACTTCCTGCCCTTGAACTGCACCGTGTAGGCCACGCCGCCCTGACGCCACGACACCGACGCCGGACCGCACGAGGCGCCGCACGACATCGGCGAGAAGCGTCCTGTCAGCCCGCGCGCGAGGGACACGCGCTTCCCGCCGGAAACCTTCCCGCCGCCGAAGAACGACGCCACGTAGCAGGCCGTCGACTCGTGGCACCCACGCCCGACGCCCAACGAGAGGTGATAGTGCCCGCGCCGAACCGACTCCACGGCCCCGCGAACCCGCGACGGTCGTACACCGGCATCGAGCCGCGAGGGCAGCCGCACCTTCAACCCGCTCTTCGAGCGCACCTGCCCGAGCACGGAGGAGAACTTCGCCGGCACGTTCACCGGCGCCGCCGCCACGGCGGGCGCCGCGAGCAGCGCAAGAAGGCTGAAGAGGGAGATCAGAAGTCGGCGCATGGACGCCAGCCATCCTAAGCATGGGTTTGCCCTCCCCGCCACCCTCGGTAGAGCTAGTTGTATGAACAAACGAAAGCTTGGACAACAGGGACTCGAGGTCTCGGCGGAGGGCCTCGGCTGCATGGGGATGTCGGAGTTCTACGGCGACACCGACGACAGCGAGTCGATCCGAACCATCCACCGCGCGCTCGAACTGGGCGTGAACTTCCTGGACACGGCCGACATGTACGGCCCGTTCACGAACGAGAAGCTCGTGGGCAAGGCGATCGCGGATCGTCGCGATCAGGTGGTGCTCGCCACCAAGTTCGCCAACGTACGCGGCGAGAACGGCGAGCGGCTCGGCATCCGCGGCGACGCCGACTACGTCCGCCAGGCCTGCGACGCATCGCTCGAGCGCCTGGGCGTGGACCACATCGATCTCTACTACCAGCACCGCGTCGACCCGAACGTGGAGATCGAGGAGACCGTCGGCGCGATGAAGGAACTCGTCGACGCGGGCAAGGTCCGCTATCTGGGCCTGTCCGAGGCGGGGCCGGAGACGATCAGAAGAGCCCACGACGTGCACCCGATCAGTGCGCTCCAGACCGAGTACTCGCTGTGGAGCCGCGATCCCGAGCAGGGGATCCTCGAGGCCACGCGCGAGCTCGGCATCGGCTTCGTGGCCTACTCGCCGCTCGGCCGCGGCTTCCTGACCGGAGCGATCAAGAGCCCCGACGACCTCGACGAGGGCGACTTCCGTCGCGGTAACCCGCGCTTCAGGCGCGAGGTCTTCGACAAGAACATGGAGCTCGTGCGCGTGGTCGAGGAGATCGCCGATGGCCACGACGTGAAGCCGAGCCAGATCGCGATCGCCTGGGTGCTCTCGCGCGGCGACGACGTGGTCCCGATCCCGGGCACCAAGCGCGTGAAGTACCTCGAGGAGAACGTGGCCGCGGCGGAGATCGAGCTCACCGAAGACGACCTTCGGCGCCTCGACGAGGCGTTCCCGGTCGGCGCCGCGGAGGGCGAGCGCTATCCGGCCGAGGCGATGAAGGGTCTCAGTCTGTAGCCGGCGCGAGCGGGCGCGACCGCATCGAGTAGGTCGCGCACGCTCCGTGCACGTAGCCGCCGCCGGGGAGTCGCGTGCGTGGCTCGTCGGCGGCGACCTTCCGGTGGCAGACCATGCAGCGATCGCGTTCGCGGCGTCCGGTCAGCGTTCCGAGGAGGGTCGAGATAAGGGGCATCGCCGCACCCTCCCACCCCTACCTCACGTTCGCGTTAAGAGGCTGTGAGGAATCCGTATTCAAGTTCGCGTGAGCCGTGGTCGACAATAGATTTTGGAGTGCCTAAACTTCAACCGTGGCCACGGCAGAACCACATCCCCGCTCGCACGCCGTAGAGGACTACGCGAAGGCGATCTACATGCTCGAGACGCGGGAGAACGAGCCCGTGTCCACCACCGCGCTCGCCGACCGGCTCGAGGTCACACCCGGCTCGGTGTCCGCGATGGTGCGCAAGCTCGACGAGCTCGGCCTGGTCACGCACCAGCCCTACCGCGGCGTGCGCCTCACGCCCGCCGGCCGCCGCGTCGCGCTCGAGGTCGTCCGCCACCACCGCCTCCTCGAGCTGTTCCTGGCGGAGGTGCTCGACATGCCGTGGGATCGCGTGCACCAGGAGGCCGAGGTGCTCGAGCACGTGCTGTCCGCGGAACTCGAGGAGGTCATCGCGCAGAAGCTCGGCAACCCGACGCGCGACCCGCACGGCGACCCGATCCCGAGCCCGGACTTCCAGGTCGACGAGGGCGAGACCGTGAGCCTCGCCGATCTCGACAAGGGTGTCTGCGGCACCTTCGTGCGCGTCTCGGACTCCGATCCGGCGATGCTGCGCTACCTCGGCCAGCGCGGAGTGGCGCCGGGCGCGCGGTTCGAGGTGATCGACCGCCAGCCGTTCGGCGGCCCGCTGTTCGTGCGCTTCGGCGACGACGTGCACCCGCTCGGCGGCGACCTCGCCAACGCGATGCGCGTGGAGGTGGGGGCGTGAAGCCGCCGCCCGAGGCCGACGCCGCCACCCTTCCCGCACCACACCTCGCCCCGTCTCCGCTTCGCCGCATGCAGGCGCGCGGGCGGGTGCGCGGCCGCATCGCGCTGCTCGGCCCGGCGTTCGTGGCGGCCGTCGCCTATGTGGACCCCGGCAACTTCGCCACCAACATCGCCGGCGGCGCGAAGTTCGGCTTCCTGCTGGTCTGGGTCCTGCTGGCCGCCAACCTGATGGCGATGCTCGTCCAGTACCTCTCGGCCAAGGTCGGGATCGCGACGGGCAAGAACCTGCCCGAGCTGTGCCGCGAGCACCTCCCGCGCCCGGCCTCGTGGGGTCTGTGGGTGCAGGCCGAAGTCGTCGCGATCGCCACCGATCTGGCCGAGTTCGTGGGCGCGGCCGTCGCGCTCAACCTGCTGTTCGGCGTGCCCCCGTTCATCGCGGGTCTCATGACCGCCGTGGTGGCCTTCGCTCTGCTCGCGCTGCAGACGCGCGGCTACCGCAAGTTCGAGCTGGCGATCGCGGCCCTGCTCGGCATCGTGATGCTCGGATTCGCATACGACCTGCTCCAGGTGCACGTGGACGGCGGTGAGTTCGCGCGCGGGTTCGTTCCGGGCTTCCAGGGCACCGACAGCGTTCTGCTCGCCGTCGGCATGCTCGGCGCCACCGTGATGCCGCACGTGGTGTACCTGCACTCCGCGCTCACGCAGAACCGCGTCAAGCCGCGGGACGACGAGGAGCGGCGCAAGCTCGTGCGCTTCCAGCGCGTCGACGTGGTCATCGCGCTCGGCCTCGCCGGCATCATCAACATGACGATGCTCGTGGTGGCGGCGTCGCTCTTCCACGAGAGCGGACGGACCGGCGTGGGCACGCTCGAAGGCGCACACGACGGGTTGCAGGCGCTGCTCGGCGGTGGCGCCGCACTGGCCTTCGCGGTCGCGCTGCTCGCGTCCGGACTCTCGAGTTCGAGCGTGGGCACCTACGCCGGACAGGTCGTCATGCAGGGGTTCATCAAGCGCCGTATCCCGCTGTTCATGCGCCGCGCCGTGACGATGACGCCGGCGCTCGTGGTCCTCGCCCTCGGCGCCGAGCCCACGCACACGCTCGTGGTCTCCCAGGTGGTGCTCTCGTTCGGCATCCCGTTCGCGCTCGTGCCGATGATCTTCCTCACGAGCCGGCGCGATGTGATGGGTACGCTCACGAACGGTCGCGTCACTACAGTCGTTGCCACGATCGTCGCGGGCCTGATCATCGGGCTCAACCTCTTCCTCTTGCACCAGACCTTCTTCGGATGAGCTACTTCCAGGGCGTCCGCCTATACGCCGCCCTCGAGTCGATCGTCTTCACGGCGCTGCTGGTCACCTGGATCGGGGGCCTCGACGAGAACCTCAAGCTGGTGCTCGGCTGGGTGCACGGCTTCGGCTGGATCGCGCTGTCGATCCTGGTCTTCTGGGGCTGGGTGCGGCGCATCTTCCCGGGGCCGCTGCTGGCCGCGACTGTGTCCCCGGCGGGGCCGCTCGGCGCCCTGATCGGGTTCGAGGTGCTGGTTCGGATGCGGCGCCGCCCCGGGTACGCTCCTTCCGATGTTCCCGCTCAACCTGCCGAACGTCCTCACCCTGCTGCGCATCCTGCTGGTGCCGGTGCTGGTGGTGGCGCTGCTCGACGCGACCCCGAACGGGTCGGTGGTGGCGGCGATCGTGTTCGCGGCGGCGGCGATCACTGACGGCCTCGACGGCTACATAGCGCGCTCGCGCGCCTCCATCACCACGTTCGGGAAGGTGATGGATCCGATCGCGGACAAGCTGCTCATCGCCGCGGCGCTCATCACGCTGGTGTCGCTCCATCGCGTGCCGGCGTGGGTGGCGATGGTGATCATCGCGCGCGAGTTCGCGGTGAGCGGGCTGCGGGTGGCGGCGGGTCAACAGGGCGTTGTGATCCCCGCGAGCCCGCTCGGCAAGGTGAAGACGGTGGTGCAGGTCGCGGCCATCCTGGCGGTGATCGCGACGCACGACGCGTGGGCGCTGGTCCTGCTCTACATCGCTGTGCTGATCACGCTCGTGTCCGGCGCCGACTACTTCCTCAACTTCCGGCGCCGCATCGAGGAGGCGCGCGAGCGGATGGTGCGCGACCGCAGGGGTACGGCTTAGCGCGCTAGCCGGTGGTGCCGGCCGCGGCGGCGGCGAGGCGCTCGATGAGCTCCTCGCGCGTGGCGCCGCGCACGTACAGAGCGCGGTCGAACGCCTTGTCGTAGACGGCGAGCACGGCGAACAGGACGTCGACCGTGCCGATCAGCTTGGCGTCGCGCCCGAGTGCGAAGCGCGCGGCGGCGCGGGCCACATCGCGCACGACGTCATCACCGGGGCGGCGCGGCGTGGAGCGCACCGGTGTGCCGGCCAGCGTCTCGAGCGGGGCCTCGCCAACGCCCATGCCCTGGAGGACGCCGCCGACGTACCCGTGCATCCGCAGCACCCGGACCCAGCGCTCGGCCTCGTCCTCGCGCGTCGCGGCGAAGGGGATCGCGGTCTCCGCCAGCGCCAGCACGATCGCGGCGTCCTGCGAGAGACCGATCTTGAGCTGCTCCTCCGCCATTCACGGCACGTGTCGGCGCGCCGCGCGGCGAGCTTCGCCTCGGCGCTATCCGGCTGGACGGATGGGCAGCGTCAGACGCGCGCCTCGAGCCACTCGCGCATCGTCACGTGATGCAGCTGCGGCTCGTCCTCGCGCAGCTCGCGGCGCAGCTCGCCGATCAGGCCGTGACGCTCGGCCACCACGTTGTGATGGTGGATCGTCTCGAGGTTCTCCTGCTTCGCCTGCACGAACACGTCGTCGCCGAGCGACTCGTACTCGTCCACGGCCATGCGCACCATCTCGCGCACGCAGTCCTCCACGAAGCGCGGGCGGCGGTGCGCCTTCTCCACGACCTCGGCCTCGTCGGTGCGCTTCATCAACTCGTACACCTCAGAGCTCATCGAGTCCTCGACGATGCGCAGCAGCCGCGAGGCCTCGATCGCGTCGGTGCACGCCTCGGGGCAGCCGATGTAGAGCGTGCCGAGTCCGCGCTGGTTGTGCGTGGCCACGGGGACGGCGGAGAAGACGCGCGCGATCTCGTCGTCGGTGAAGCCGTCGGCGGCGAGCCGCTCGCGCGAGCGTCCCATGAGCATCTCCTGCGCGCACGGGCACGCGGTCATGCCCTGCGCCTGCACGCCGACCAGCCGGCGCGTGCCGCGCTCGGATGCCACCGCGGAGCCGAACAGCGTGTAGATGGCCTGCGTGCGGATGCCCGACACCGGCGCGTTCTTGTGCTCCGGGTAGCGCGCGGCGATGGTCACCTCGGCGCGCAGGCCGTGCTGGCGCTCGCGCACGCGCTCGGCGATGTGCGACGCCAGCGTCTCCGCCTTGAGCGCCTCGCCGATCACGACTTCGTCGATCGCCTCCTCCACGACCTCCTCGAAGCGCGACATGTGCGCGCCCTTCTGCTCCGGGCCCAGGTCCACGAAACAGTCCATCTCGGCGTAGAAGAGCTGCTCCGCGTCCGAGCCCTCGCGGATCCGGATGACCTTCTGGACGTTCGTCACGCCCACGCGCGAGAGGCTCAGATGCGCGGTCGGACGACGCGCCTGGACGTCGTCGGATGCGGCCCCGAGAAGCGAAATCCGGTCGGCCATGACGGCCCCCGACGATAGCGAGAAAGGGCGGTGCGATTTCGAAGAATCGGGTGTATGGTGGCCCGAGGGCGGACCGTGAGGGGGCGGCAGCCGACCCGAGGTGATCCGATCCGTCAATCGCGTGGACCCGCTGGCCCGAGGTCTTCGTGAACCGAATCGTTGGGAGCGAGAGCTTGAGCACGAAGGATGACGCCGCCCTTCTCGCGGGCGACGACGTAGATGCCCCGTTCCCGGAGGTCGAGGAGCTGCGCTCGCTTCTGACGGACGCGCGCGAACGCGGCTTCGTCTCGTTCGACGAGGTGACCGCCACGCTCGAGGAAGTCGAGGTCACCAAGGAGCAGGTGCACGAGCTGCACGGCTACCTCGTCGACAACGGCATCGACGTGGTCGGTTCCGACGGCAAGCCCACCGCTCTCGTCGCCGAGCCGAAGGTCGACGATCCGGAATCGGTGAAGCCCGACAGCCGCAAGCCGGAGATCGATCTCACCGTCGAGCCGAGCCTCGACTCGCTGCGTCTCTACCTGCGCTCGATCGGACGCGTGGAGTTGCTCACCGCCAACGAGGAGGTCGGACTCGCGAAGCGGATCGAGCGCGGCGACATGTCTGCCAAGCAGCACATGATCGAGGCGAACCTGCGCCTGGTCGTGTCGATCGCGAAGGGCTACCTCGGCCGCGGCCTCACGTTCCTCGACCTGATCCAGGAGGGCTCGCTCGGGCTGATCCGGGCGGTCGAGAAGTTCGACTACCGGCGCGGCTACAAGTTCTCCACCTACGCGACCTGGTGGATCCGGCAGGCGGTGACGCGGGCGATCGCCGACAAGGCGAGG
>JAICJV010000129.1 GCA_025928265.1 Thermoleophilaceae bacterium | reverse complement strand
TTGCGGGACGGGCACCCAGCGCCCTCGCCGATCCCCTTGACGGATCAGCGCAACTTTCCCATTCCCCGCGCGTCTAGACGCATGGATCCAGCGATGATCGACACACGCTCGTACCTCGCCGTCGTGCCCGCCTATAACGAGGAGGGAACGGTCACGCGCGTGATCAGATCGATCCAGGACGCGGCGCCGGAGTTCGACGTGCTCGTGGTGGACGACGGCTCCACCGACTCGACCGGCGACCGTGCCGAGGAAGCCGGCGCGCGGGTGCTCCGCCACCCGTTCAACCTCGGGATCGGCGGCGCGGTGCAGTCCGGCTTCGCATATGCCCGCGAGCACGGCTACAAGCGGATGGTCCAGGTCGACGGCGACGGCCAGCACGATCCCGCCGAGATCGAGCGGCTGATGGAAGCGATGGACGAGGACCGCTCGCTCGACATGATCTGCGGATCGCGCTTCCTCACCCGCGACCGCGATTACGTCGCGCCGGTCAGCCGCCGCACCGGCATCCACATCTTCGCCTTTTTGCTCTCGCGCATCGTCGGGCAGCGGGTGACCGACCCGACTTCGGGCTTCCGGCTCTACAACCGCCGGGCGATCGCGCTCTTCGCCCGCGACTACCCGCACGACTACCCCGAGGTGGAGGCCGTGCTGATGGTGCACTTCCATCGCCTGCGGATGCGCGAGATGTCGGTGCGCATGTTCCAGCGCGGCGGCGGTGTGTCCTCGATCAGTTCCGGGAAGTCCGTCTACTACATGATCAAGGTCCTGCTGGCGATCTTCATCGGGCTCGTGCGCGCACGGCCGGTCGTCGATCCCGGTGATGAGGCGCCCGTCGCGGCGGCGCACGGGATCTGATGGACACGCATCTCCAGCTCGTGGCGATCGCCGGCACCGCACTGCTGCTGGGCGCAGTGCTGGAACTGGTGCGCCGGCGCCGGATGCTCGAGCGCTACGCGATCGTCTGGCTCGGGAGCGCGCTCGCGCTGCTGGCGCTCGCGGCGTGGTCCGGCCTGCTGACGAAGGTGGCGAGCGCGATCGGCATCGCCTACCCGCCATCGGCGCTATTCGTCATCGCGTTCGGCTTCGTCCTGCTCCTGCTCCTGCACTTCTCGATCGCGGTGTCGAAGCTGGCCGACCAGTCGAAGGTGCTGGCCCAGCGCGTCGCGCTGCTCGAGGAGCGCAACCGCGCGCTCGAGGAGACCGTCGCCGAGCAGCGTGACGAGGAAACCGCCGCGCCGGACCGAACGTTCGCCCGGCCGCTGTCCGGAGTCGCGCGCCGATGAGCCCCACCACCCCCGACACCAGCGAGTTCCCGCGCGTCGAGCACGCGGCAGCGCCCGCGCCCGCCCCGGTCGTCTCCGACGCGCCCCGCCCCGAGGAGATCACCAAGCGCGAGATCCTCGGCGTGCCGCTGGCGATGACCGACTACGACGAGGCGATGGACGTCATGGACGGGATGATCGCCCGCCGTCAGCTCGGCTACGTCTGCGCGGTGGCGGTGCACGCGACCACCGTCGCCTACAAGGACCCCGAGATGATGGCCGCGCTGCGCGGCTCGTCGCTCACCGTCCCCGACGGCATGCCGCTCGTGTGGGCGGCGAACATCCTCGGCGAGAAGCTGCCCCAGCGCGTCTACGGGCCGGAGCTGATGTGGCGCCATTGCGCGCGCGCCGCCGAGAAGGGCCATCGTGTCTGGCTCTACGGCAGCCGCGACCAGGGCACGCTCGCCCAGCTCGCCCTGAACCTGCGCAAGGCGCATCCGGGCCTGCGGATCGTCGGCGGCTACTCGCCGCCGTTCCGCGAGCTCACCGAGGACGAGGAGGCCGAGGTGGCCGCGCGGATCAACGCCGACCGCCCCGACGTGGTCTGGGTGGGCACCGGCGTCCCGCGCCAGGAGAAGTGGATGGCGCGCATGCGCGACCGGCTCGAGGCGCCCGTGCTCTGCGCGGTGGGCGCCGCGTTCGACTTCCACGCCGGCCGCATCTCGCAGGCCCCGTCGTGGATGCAGGACCGCGGGCTCGAGTGGACCTACCGGATCGCCCAGGAGCCGCGCCGCCTGCTGCCGCGCTACCTCTACTACAACCCGGCGTTCCTGATGGCTTTCACGCGGCAGCTCGTCCGCGAGAAGATCCTGCGCCGCACCCCCTAGAGTTCGGGCCATGTCGACCACCGTCGCCG
This sequence comes from Thermoleophilaceae bacterium, assembly GCA_025928265.1. Classification (GTDB taxonomy): domain Bacteria; phylum Actinomycetota; class Thermoleophilia; order Solirubrobacterales; family Thermoleophilaceae; genus JAICJV01. The sequence continues at coordinate 2,724 of JAICJV010000129.1, read as the reverse complement.
TCGTCGGTCTCGGGCGGGTCGGGCTGCCGCTGGCGCTCTCGTTCGCCGACCGCGGCCTCGAAGTCATCGGCATCGACAAGGAGCCGCGCGTGCTCGAGTCGATCCGCGACTGCCGCATGCCCTTCCACGAGACCGGCACGCAGGAGCTGCTCGAGCGTGTCGTCGCGTCGGGTCGGCTGCGGCTCTCGGAGCGCCTCGACGCGGCCGCCGAGGCCGACCACATCGTCCTCACGCTGGGCACCCCCGCTTACGTCCACATCGAGATCGACATCTCGCAGATCCGCAGCGCCCTCGACGAGCTGCTCCCGCTCCTGCACGACGGTCAGTCGATCATCCTGCGCTCGACGGTGGCGCCCGCCACGACGGACTGGGTGGCCGGCTACCTGGAGCAGCGGCGTGGCTTCGACGTCGGCGAGAACCTGTTCGTCGCACACGTTCCGGAGCGGATCGCCGAGAACCACTTCCTCGAGGAGATCGCCTCGCTGCCGTGCATCGTCGGCGGCGTCGGGCGGCTGTCGGGCGAGCGCGCGGCGGAGCTGTTCGAGGTGTTCGGCACGGAGATCCTCCAGACCACGCCGGTCGAGGCCGAGCTCGCGAAGATCTGGACGAACATCCTGCGCTACACGAATTTCGCGTTGCCGAACCTGCTGATGATGAACTGCGAGCAGTACGGCGCGAACGTGTTCGAGGTGATCGACCTCATCAACCACGACTACCCGCGCGGTGGCATAGCTCAGCCGGGGCTGACGGCGGGCACCTGCCTGCGCAAGGACTTCACCTTCTCCGAGGAGCGCTCGAACGCGCCCGGCATGCTGCTCGCCGTCTCGCGGGTGCACGAGTCGGTGCCGCTTTTCCTCGTCGAGGGGCTGAAGCGGCGCCTTGGCGGCTCGCTGCGCGACTGCAAGATCGCCGTGCTCGGCCTGACCTTCAAGCGCAACTCGGACGACATGCGCGACTCGCTGGCGCACAAGCTCGTGCGGCTGCTCGAGCGCGAGCTGGCCCACGTGGCGCGCCACGATCCGCACGCGCCGATCGCGACCGACTCACTGGAGTCGGCCGTCGACGGGGCGCGCGCGGTCGTGATCGCGACCAACCACGCGGAGTTCGAGAGCCTGCTGCCGCAGATCCCCCGCGACGCCTGGCTGGTGGACCCGTGGAACATCACCGGGTCCGGCCAGGTCTTCGCGTTCGTCGAGGAGCTGGCGCCCGCTAAGGCGTGACGTCGGCTTCGGCGTCCGGCTCTTCGCCGGTGCTCACGTCGTCCGGCGTGCCCGCTGCCTCATCGGCCGCGGCCTGCTTCCTCGCCGTCTTCCTGAGCTGCTTCCGCACACGGCGCTCGAGGAGCGCCGTCTCGCGGTTGCGCTTGGCCATCGTGGTCTTTCGCTTGGCGCCTGACGCCATGCGCTAGAGCGCCTGGACGTTCGCCGCGTTCGGTCCCTTCGGGCCATTCTCGGCGTCGTAGCTCACCTTCGCGCCCTCGGCGAGCGACTTGAAGCCGTCGCCGGCGATGCCGCTGTGGTGCACGAACAGGTCCTTGCCCTGGTCGTCCGGCGTGATGAAGCCGAAGCCCTTCTCATCGCTGAACCACTTCACGGTTCCTGTAGGCATGTGTTCCCTCCCGGGAGATCTTGTGCGGCGAAACGCGGGAGGTGCTGAGGCAACAACTACGGAACGCTGGGCACTGATTCGCCGAGCAGACCGCCCGGCGTTGATGGGACGAGTGTAGCCGCGAAGCCTGAAGGCAGACGGCGAATGTGCGTCGTTAGTGCTACATTCGCTTCATGGCCACGAACGTCGGCATCCGCGAGCTGCGACAGAACCTGAGCGTGTACTTGCGCCGCGTCGCGCGCGGCGAGCGCTTCATCGTGACCGAGCGCCGTGAGCCGGTGGCCGAGCTCGCGCCCCTGGCCGCGGAGGAGAGCGAGTACGAGGCATGGCTGCGGCAGAACAAGCTGTCGCGGCCGACCCGGGCCTGGGAAGACATTCCGCCGCCCCTTCCCATGAAGCCGGGGCCCACGATGACGGATGAGCTGCTCGAGGAGCGCGAAGATCAGCGCTTCTGAGCGCGCCTACCTCGACTCGTCCGCGATCTTCAAGCTCGTCCGCGAGGAGTCGGAGACCGCTGCGCTTTCTCGCAGGCTCGCGACGCTCGAGGGGCAGCATTCCAGTGAGCTCGCGGCCGTCGAGGTCGTTCGCCGGGCGCGCTCACGCGGCTCCGCGGACGAGCGTGCGGCGCGTCAGATTCTCGACGCCCTGGCACTTCGCGCGATCGACGCCGAGGTGATCAATTGCGCCGGCACCGTGGGGGCGCCGGCCCTGCGCTCCCTCGACGCCATCCATCTGGCCACGGCTGTGCTTCTCGAACCCGACGTGTTCATCTCCTATGACCGGCGACTGAACGACGCGGCAGCCGCCGCGGGCCTGACCGTCGAGGCGCCGGCGTGAGCGGACGGGTGCTCGTAACCGGCGGCGCCGGGACGATCGGCGCCGCCGTCGTCAAGCGACTGACCAGCGACCCCGAGTGGGAGATCCGCGTGGCCGACCTGTCGGAGCCTCCGCAGTGGATGCGCGAGGCGTGCGAGGTGGTGAGCGGGGATCTGCGCGACCCGGAGTTCGCGCACGTGGCGGTGCACGGCTGCACGCATGTGATCCACCTGGCGGCGATCGTCGGCGGGATCGGCAACTTCCACAAGCTGCCGTTCACGCTGCTCGAGATGAACAACG
>JAICJV010000002.1 GCA_025928265.1 Thermoleophilaceae bacterium | reverse complement strand
CGCTCCGGCCGCAGTGAGCAACACGCTGGCGCTGTGGGGCGACGAAGGCCAGCAGGCGACCTATCTGCCGTCGTTCACCGGCGACGACGCACCCGCGGCGGCGCTGAGCATTCTGGAACCCCGCCCGCTGTTCGATCCGTTCGTCCTGCACACCGTGGCCCGGCGGGCCGGCGGCGGGTTCGTCCTCACCGGCGTCAAGTCGCTGGTACCGCGCGCAGCCAACGCGGAGCTATTCGTCGTCGCGGCGATGCTCGACGGCGCGCCCGCGCTGTTCGTCGTCGAGTCGGGGACGAGCGGCATCGAGATCGAGTCCGAACCGGCGATGGGACTGCGGGCCGCGTCCATGGGACGACTCGTGCTGACCGACGTGCACCTGCCGGCCGAGGCGCTGCTCGGCACCGGCGACAGCGGCTACGCCGACTGCGTGCGGCTGTCGCGCGTCGGCTGGGCGGCGCTGGCCTGCGGCACTGGCAAGGCGGTGCTCGACTACGTGATCCCGTACGTCAACGAGCGCACCGCGTTCGGCGAACCGATCAGCCATCGGCAGGCGGTCGCGTTCATGGTGGCCAACATCGGCATCGAACTCGAGGGCGCGCGGCTGGTCACGCTGCGGGCCGCGGCTCGCGCCGAGCAGGGCCGCTCGTTTGCGCGCGAGGCCGCGCTTGCTCGGCGGCTGACCGCCGAGTACGGCATGCAGATCGGCAACAACGGCGTGCAACTGCTCGGCGGGCACGGCTACGTGAAAGAACATCCGGTCGAGCGCTGGTATCGCGATCTGCGCGCGATCGGGGTCGTGGAGGGGGTGGTTCTCCCGTGAGCATCAATCTCGAGGTACCGAAGAAGTTCGGCCTGCTGGTCAACCAGGCACATCAGGTCGCAACCGAGGTGTTCCGGCCGATCTCGCGCAAGTACGACCAAGCAGAGCACGAGTACCCGAAAGAGCTCGACATGCTCGCCGCGGTCATCGACGGCATGAACGACGGCGGCGAAGGCGGCACCGGTGCGCGCGGGGTGCGCCGCGATTCGTCCGACGAGCCGGGCACCGGCAATCGCAACGGCACCAACATGTCCTCGGTACTGTCGATCATGGAAGCGTGCTGGGGCGACGTGGCGCTGGTGCTGTCGATGCCCCGGCAGGGACTCGGCGACGCCGCGATCGCCTCGGTTGCGAACGACGAGCAGCTGGCCCGGTTCGGCAAGTTGTGGGCGTCAATGGCGATCACCGAACCGGGCTTCGGATCCGACTCGGCCGCGGTCTCGACGACCGCGGTGAAAGACGGCGACGAGTACGTACTGAACGGCGAGAAGATCTATGTGACCTCAGGGGAGCGTGCCGACCTGGTGGTGGTGTGGGCCTCACTCGACCCGAGCAAGGGCCGCGCCGCCATCAAGTCGTTTGTCGTCGAGCGCTCCAACCCGGGCCTCAAGCTGGTGCGCGTGAACCACAAGCTCGGGATCCGCGCGTCCGACACCGCCGACTTCGTGCTCGAGGACTGCCGCGTGCCGAAGGAGGACCTGCTCGGCGACCCCGAGATCAAGACCGGCGGCGGCTTCGCCGGCGCGATGCAGACCTTCGACAACACGCGGCCGCTCGTGGCGGCGATGGCCGTCGGCCTCACGCGCGCGTGCATCGAGGAGACGCGCCGCCTGTTCGGCGAGGCCGGCCTCGAGGAGGACAACGACACGCCGATCGCGCTGCAGCCCGCGGCGGCCGCCGAGCTCCTGTCGATGGAGGCCGACTGGGAGGCCGCGCGCCTGCTCACCCTGCAGGCGGCCTGGATGGCGGACAACCGCAAGCCCAACTCGCTCCAGGCGTCGATGGCCAAGGCCAAGGCGGGCCGGACCTGCACGGACGTCGCGCTGCGCTGCGTGCGCCTGTGCGGTGCCGTCGGCTACGGCGAGACGGAGCTGCTCGAGAAGTGGGCGCGCGACGCGAAGATCCTCGACATCTTCGAGGGCACGCAGCAGATCCAGCTCCTGATCATCGCTCGGCAGCTGCTCGGGAAGTCTTCGGCAGAGCTGCGCTGAGCTCGCGCCACTCGTCGCGCGGCAGGCCGTCCGCGCCAGGGGAGCGCAGAACCTGGATGCATACGTGGTCGGCGCCCGCGTCGAAGTGCTCCTCGATCCGCTCGGCGATCGCCTCCACGTCGCCCCAGCCGATCAGCGCGTCGATGAGCCGGTCGCTGCCGCCGTTCGCGAGGTCGTCGTCGCCGAAGCCGGACCGGCGCCAGTTGTTCACGTAGTTGGGCATCGCCATGTAGCGCTCGAGCTGCGACCGGGCGATCTCCCGTGCGCGCTGCTCGTCGCTCTCGAGGATCACGCCGACCTCCGGCGCCAAAAGGGGCCCGGCACCAAGTATCTCGCGGGCGCGGCGGGTGTGCTCGACGGGGCCTAGGTAGGGATGCGCGCCGGCGCTGCGGTCACGCGCCAGCTCGAGCATCTTCGGCCCGAGGGCGGCCAGCACGCGCTCCTCCTTCGGCACAGCCGGGGCGGCGGCGTCGAGCGAGTCGAGGTAGTCGCGCATCGCGGTGAGCGGCTTCGCGTACTCCTCGATCAGCGGCGCGTGGCTCACGCCGAGGCCGAGCAGGAAGCGACCCTCGTACGCGTCGTCGAGCTGCGCACGCTCGGCGGCCGTCTCCTCGGGGTCGTGCCGCCAGATGTTGAGGATGCCGGTGGCCACGCTCACCTCGCGCGTCGCGCGCAGCAGCACGCCGACGGCGTCGAACACCGGGCCGCCCTGGCCGCCGGGAATCCACAGGGTCGCGTAGCCCAGCTCCTCGAGCTCGGCCGCCGCGTCGCGTCGCTCACCCTCGTCCTCGTGGCGGCGAAGCTCGCCGCTCCAGACGCCGACGCCCGCCAGGCGCATCAGCCGCGCCGCGCGCCGAACAGGAGGCGCCGCGGCAATGGCACGGGGGAGAGGCGGTTGATCGCGTGGCCTGCGAACAGGCGCGGCTCCGTCTTGGCGACCAGCCCCTGGAGCTCCTCGCGGTCGGCCTCCGAGAGGTTCCGCGGCCGCCCGTGCGCGTCGCGCATGAGCGCCACGAAGCGGGTGCGCTCCGCGGGGGTCAGGCGGGCGATGTGACTGCGCGCCAGCAGCGCGACCTCACCGATGGCGATCACCTTGTAGATCGGCAGCCTGCGCAGGCCGGGAACGCGGCTCGCGCCGGACGCGATTGCCTTGTGTGTGATGCCTCGGAACACGATTCGAGTGTAGGAGCGTCGTTTTCGGAACCTTCAACGCAGGTAATCACTAGACGTGTACCCCGAACGCGTCGTCGCATTCCGCCCGCGCACCATCGTCCAGGTGTCGCTGATCCTGGTCGGGATCGCGGCCGCGCTGTGGGTCCTGTGGATCTCGCGTCACGTGATCACGTGGATCCTCATCTCGCTGTTCCTCGCGATGGCCATCAACCCGGGCGTCGAGGCGCTCCAGCGGCGTGGCATCCACCGCCGCGGGACCGCGGCCGCGCTCATCTACCTCGCCGTGGTGGTGGTGATCGCAGCAGTGCTCGCCGCGTTCCTGCCGTCGCTGATCAACCAGGTCAACGACTTCATCGACGCCGTCCCCGGCTACGTGCACGACCTCACGAAGGGCCACGGCGCGCTCGGGTTCCTCGAGACCAAGTACCACGTGGTGGAGCGGGCCCGCGACCTCGTGAACGGCAACGGCTCCGGCAGCGGCGTGGCCGGCACGGTCCTCGACGTCACCCGCACGGTCGCCACCGGCGTCGCCGGCGTGATCACGATCATCTTCATGACGTTCTTCATGCTGCTCGAGGGGCCGACCTGGGTCGAGCGCTTCTACGCGCTCGCCGACGAGCCGCAGCAGGAGCGCTGGCGCCGCGTCGGGAGCCGCATCTACCAGACGATCGGCGGTTACGTGACGGGCAACCTGGTGATCTCGTTCATCGCGGCCGGCACGTCGACGCTGGTCCTCGTGATCATGAGCGTGCCGTTCCCGTTCGCGCTCGGCCTGCTCGTCTTCGTCCTCGACCTGATCCCGCTCGCGGGAGCGACGCTCGCCGCGGTCATCCTCGGCCTCGTGGCGCTCACGCAGTCGGTCACGGCGGCAATCGTGGTCGTGGGCTACTTCGTCGTCTACCAGCAGCTCGAGAACCACCTGCTCCAGCCGCTCGTCTACGGCCGGACGGTGCAGCTTTCGCCGCTGGTCGTGCTGATCGCGGTGCTGATCGGCGCCGCGGTGGCCGGCATCCTCGGCGCGCTCGGCGCCATCCCGATCGCAGGGGCCTTCCAGGTGATCCTCACCGAATGGCTCGAGCACCGGCGCGAGCAGCGCACGCCGGTGCTCGAGACTCCTGAGACGGCGTCCGTCTAGGCGCTGCGTGACGCTGCCGGCTCCTGCGCCGCGAGCGCGCGCAGGTTGCGGCGGGCGCGTGCGGTGAGGAGCACGATCATGCCGATCGCGATCGACGCGCCGGCCGCGTCGAGGGCGGTGACGGTCGTGCCGACGACGTCGATGCGCAGGTCGAGCCCGAGCGCCAGCGCCGTGTTCAGCGCGATCAGCAGCAGCCGCATCTCGGTCGGGCCGACCTTGCCGTAGCCGATCGAGAAACGGCCCAGCGCGTAGCTCTCGAGGTAGACGTTGATCGAGAGCACCAGGTAGGCGACCACGAGCAGCGTGCCCACCGACAGCAGCATGAAGGGGGAGAGGCCGAGCCCGATCCCGATCGCCGCCGTGGAGAACGCGTCGACGAGGTGGTCGAGGTAATAGCCGTAGCGCGGCCGCTCGATGCCGCGGACGCGTGCGAGGGTACCGTCGAGCGAGTCGCCGAGCCAGTGCACGACGAGCAGCCCGCTCGCCACCCACAGCCACCAGCGGCCGTCATTCGAGAGCTGGTAGGCCACGCAGATGGCGATCGCCGCGAACACGCCGAGGCGGGTGAGGTCGTCGGGGAGGATCCAGCGAGGGAGGCGAGCGGCGATCCCGCGCAGAACGCGCTTCTCGGCGTTGGCGAGCAGGAAGTTGGGCTCCCGTTCGGCGTTGACGGCCGCCTCGTGGTTGGCGGAGCGCCGCACGATCGGGGTGCGGGTCCGGATCCGGTGTCGCTGCAGCATCGACTCGCGTCCTTCCTTGTTGACCATGGGTCAATTACCACCGGAGGGCGCCATCGGTTACGGTCCCGCGCTCGTGAAGGCCGTTCAGATCACCAACCTCGAGGGACCGGACAAGGCGCTCGAGGTCGTCGACATACCCGAGCCCGAGGCGTCGCACATGCTCACGCCGGGCAGCGGCGTCCTCGTGGACGTGCACGCCGCGGGCGTCTCGTTCCCGGAGGTGCTCCAGACGCGGGGCGAGTACCAGTTCAAGCCCGAGCTGCCGTTCGTGCCCGGGAGCGAGGTCGGCGGCATCGTCCGCAGCGCTCCCGAGGGGGCGGCCGTGAAGGAAGGCGACCGCGTTGCGGCGTTCTGCTTCCTGGGCGCGTTCGCGGAGGTGGCGGTGGCGCCCGAGTACTTCGCGTTCCCGCTGCCCGACGACCTCGACTTCGCCCAGGGCGCAGCGCTCGTCCTCAACTACCACACCGCCTACTTCTCGCTGAAGCTGCGCGGCCGGCTCGAGGAGGGGGAGACCGTGCTGGTGCACGGCGCGGCCGGAGGTGTCGGAACCGCGGCGATCCAGGTGGCGAAGGGACTGGGCGCGCGCGCGATCGGCGTGGTGTCGAGCGACGAGAAGGAGCAGGTGGCGCGCGACGCGGGTGCCGACGAGGTGGTGCGCTCGGACGGCGCCTGGAAGGACGAGGCAAAGGAGCTCTCGGGCGGCGGAGTGGATCTGGTGATCGACCCCGTCGGCGGTGACCGCTTCACCGACAGCCTGCGCTCGCTCGCCGAGGGCGGCCGCGTGGTGGTCGTGGGCTTCACCGGCGGGTCGATCCCCGAGGTGCGTGTCAACCGGCTGCTCCTGAACAACACCGAGGTGATCGGCGCCGGCTGGGGCGCGTACGTGATGTCGAAGCCCGATGTGACGCGCCAGATCGGCGCGGAGATCGCGCGCCTCATGGAAGCCGGCTTCGTGAAGCCGATCGTGGGCGCGCGCTTCCCGCTCGACCAGGCGGCGGAGGCTCTGAAGCTGATCGACGGCCGCGGCGCGACCGGCAAGGTCGTCCTCGACGTGATCAGGTGAACGTCCAAACTGTGGCGCATATGCCCTACTAATGGACGTTCACCGCAGGAAGACGAAGACCCGCACGTGGCGGGCCTCAGTCACCGGGAGATCAGGCGGATTTTGATCGGGGAGCGTTTCTGCTGAGCGGCTTCGCCCGCGGTTGCCTTCGCTGCCCGGCCCTCACGTTCTCGGCAGCGACCCGTCGCGGCTGAAGCCCGAAACGCGGGACGGAAACTTAAAGACACCTCCAGGTGTTCTGGCAGCATGCAGCGCGTTCACCGGCTTGCGTCGCTCGTCGCGGTCAGCGCGGGGCTACTCGGCTGGGCAGCCGCGCCGCACTCCGCAGACGCGGCCAAACCGCAGCGCCTGGTGGCCGTGATGACTGCTTATGACGTACTTCCATGCGGTGATCAAGGGGGTCATTTCGGCTGTGGGACGGACGACCGCATTGTCACGCTCAGCAGCAACGGCGGGAGATCGCGCGCGCTCGTGCGCCGCGAGACGCTCGATTACCAGAACCGCTACAGCGGGCCAGCCTGGTCTCCCGACGGGCGGCAGATCGCCTTTATGGACGGCCAGCGCCCCGCCATCATGCGTGACGACGGCAAACGGAGGCACGTCGTCGGTCCGTGTTGCTTCGACAGCGTCGCGTGGTCGCACGACAGGCGATGGCTGCTCGCCGCCGGTTCACTGACGACGTCGTCCCTTATCGGCATCTACAGGCTCAGCACCGATGGCCGGAAGCTGCGCCGCCTCACTAGCGGCGGTGACGTCGACGCCCATGAGTCGGTCAATGGCACGATCGCGTTCGTCAGGGACCGCACGCCCGACCATCCGTGGATCTACATCCGTACTCGCCGGGGTACCGTCCGTCCGCTGACGCCTGGTCGGAGTCCGGCCTGGTCGCCAGGCGGTAGGACCATCGCTTATGTGCGCGGCTACAGCATCTTCACGATCGCCGCAAACGGGCGCCACCGACACAGGCTCACCCGGGATCACAACGATGCAGATCCGGCCTGGTCACCAACGGGCAAATCGATCGCCTTCGTGCGCTTCAACCGCCAACGCATCTCGCTGATCAGCCCGCATGGAGTGGGGCTTGGCAGCGTCGGTCCGAAAGCTGGACCCACGCTGCACTGGGCCGCGCCGTCCTGGCGGCCGTCGCGCTAGCCGGTCGCCTTGAGCGCCGCCTCCGCGCCGCGGGGCGCCACGAGGCAGCTCACGGCGCCCGACTGCACGCGCACCGTCGTGATCCTGTCGAAGCGACCGTGCGCCTCGGCCAACTCCGGTCGCAGCGGGTGCAGGCCGGCCGCGCGGTGCGCCCAGTACGACACCGCCGTCCGCAGCGCGCGCTCGGCGTGCGCGGGTGACGCGCGCCAGCCTGAGGCGCGCAGGACCGCGCCGTGCCATAGCTCCCAGCGCCAGCGCCTGAACGTGAAGCGGCCCAGCGGCAGCGGCCGGAGCTCGTACTCGAAGGCCGGTGCCGCGTCGTCCACCCGATCCACGCTACAGCCCTACCACCACTTTCGCTCCTGCGCACCGTCGGTTCCGCCGGTGGTGTCGAGTGAGTCGAGCGCCTCCATCTCCTCGTCGGCGAGATCGAAGTCGAAGATCTGCCCGTTCTCCTCGATGCGCTCGCGGCGCACCGACTTCGGGATCACCGGGATGTCGCGCTGGACGACCCAGCGCAGCAGCACCTGCGCCGGCGTGCGGCCGTGGCCCTCGGCGATCTCCTGGATCCGCCGGTCGCCGAGGTCGCTCGAGTTCAGCGGCGAGTAGGACTCCAGCACGATCTCGCGCTCCTCGCATGCCGCGAGCAGCGCACTGCGGAACTTGAACGGCCCGAACTGCACCTGGTTCACCGTTGGGCGGATCTCCGCCTCGGCCAGCAGCGCGTCCATCTCGCCGGGATCGAAGTTGGAGATCCCGATCGACTTGGCGAAGCCGCGCTCCACCGCCTGCTGCATCCCCGGCCAGGCCCACGTCGGGCCGTCCTCGGGCCAGTGGATCAGGTACAGGTCGACCTGGTCGACGCCGAGTCGCCGGCAGCTCTTCTCGGCCTCGGCGGCCGGATCGCCGGAACGAGAGCGCGGATAGAACTTCGTGGTGATGAAGACCTCGTCGCGCGCGAGGCCGCTGTCGGCGAGCGCACGCCCGACGCTCTCCTCGTTGCCGTAGGCCTGCGCCGTGTCGATGTGGCGGTAGCCGAGCTCGAGCGCCCAGCGCACGGAGTTGTAGGTCTCGTCGCCGTCCTTCACCTGCCACACGCCCAGGCCGAGCAGCGGCATCTCGTTGCCGTCGTTCAGCACGCGAGCGCGCCCGTCAGTCGTCAGTGTTGCCATCGTTTCGCTCCTCATGGAACAGCGAGTGCACTTCATCACCCTAGGAACCCGGGACATCGCGGCCGCACGCCGGTTCTACGTGGAGGGCCTGGGCTGGCAACCGACCTTCGAGGTGGACGGCGAGGTCGTGTTCATCCAGGTCGGGCCGGGCCTGCTGCTGTCGCTCTGGGATCGCGACGAGATGGCGAAGGACATCGGCGCCGCGGTCACGCCGGGAAACTCGATCACGTTCGCGCACAACGTCGACACCGACGACGCCGTCGCGCGGGTGCTGGCCGACGCCGAGGCGGCCGGCGCCACGATCCTCAAGCCCGCGCAGAGGGCGTTCTTCGGCGGCGTGCAGGGCTACTTCGAGGATCCGCAGGGCTTCCGCTGGGAGGTCGCGCACAACCCGGGCTGGGGTGTCGACCCCGACGGGACCGTGCGGATCGGGCCGAGCTAGGCCGGCTCCTGCACGGCCGCGACGCGGATACGTCGCGCGGCGTGCAGCAGGTCAGCCGTGAGCACCGCGATCGCGAGCCACACGAGGCCGAAGCCGATCCAGCGGCTGGGCGGCATCGTCTCGCCGACGATCAGGAGCCCCACGAGGAACTGGAGGACCGGCGCCAGGTACTGGAGCATCGCCATCCAGATCATCGGGACGCGGATGATCGCTCCGGCGAAGAACAGCAGCGGGATGGCGGTGACCGGCCCGGACGCCATCAGGAGCAGCACGTGGTCCCCACCGTGATTCGTGAGCGTGCCTTCACCCATCCCCTGGAGCGCGCTGATGCAGGCGACGGCGGGCGCCACCAGGATCAGCGTCTCGATCGCGAGCGACTCCGCCGCGCCGACGTTCGCGAGCTTCTTCACGAGCCCGTAGCTGCCGAAGCTCGCGGCCAGGATCAGCGCGATCCACGGAGGGCGCCCGTAGTCGACGGTGAGCACGACGACGGCCACTGCGCCGATGGCGAATGCCAGCCCCTGCTGCGACCGGAGGCGCTCACGGAACACCATCACGCCGAACGCCGCGCTCACGAGCGGGGTGATGAAGTAGCCGAGCGAGCACTCGATCACGTGATCCGAGTTGACCGCGTAGATGAACGTGCCCCAGTTGACGGCGATCAGCGCCGCCGCGATGGCCAGCAGCCCGAGCTTGCGGCGGTCGCGGAACACGCCGGCCGTGGAGCCGAAGCTGCGCGTGACGGCGAGCACCAGGACGACCGCCAGCAGCGACCAGAGGATGCGGTGCGCCAGGATCTCGACTGCCCCCGCGGGCTTGAGCAGCGGGAAGAACAGCGGGAAGACGCCCCACAGCATGTAGGCCGCCGCGCCGTAGACGAGCCCCTCGCGGACGTCCGGTCGTTGCGCTTCGAACGTCGTCATCGGTAATGATCAAAGCAGTGAGCCCGCAGAACGCCGACATCGCGATCGTGGGAGCCGGGTTCGGCGGCCTCGGCGCGGCCATCCAGCTCGACCGCCACGGGTTCGGCGACTACGTCGTGCTGGAGCGCTCGGGCGATATCGGCGGCACGTGGTCGGCCAACACCTATCCGGGCTGCCAGTGCGACGTCCCGTCGAATCTCTACTCGTTCTCGTTCGCGCGCAACCCGGACTGGACGCACAGCTACCCGGAGCAGCCCCAGATCCTCGAGTACCTGCACGACTGCGCCGAGCGGTTCGGGGTGATGCCGAAGGTCCGCCTGAACTGCGAGATGCTCGACGCCGAGTGGGTCGAGGACGAGCGACGCTGGCGGATCGAGACGAGCGACGGCGACATCTCCGCGCGCGTGCTGATCGCCGCGCCCGGGCTGCTGAGCGAGCCGCGCATCCCGGACATCCCGGGCCTCGACAGCTTCAAGGGCAACGCGTTCCACTCCGCGCGCTGGGACCACTCGGACGACCTCACCGGCAAGCGCGTGGCCGTGATGGGCACCGGCGCGTCGGCCATCCAGATCGTGCCACGGATCCAGCCGCAGGTCGAGCGGCTGTACGTGCTCCAGCGCACGCCGCCGTGGATCCTCGCTCACAACGACCGCGAGATCGGGCCGGGACTCAAGCGCCTCTACAAGCGGGTCCCCGCGGCGCAGCGGCTGGCACGCGAGAGCGTCTATTGGATGCGCGAGGGGCTTTGCGCAGGCTTCGTCGCGTTTCCGCCGCTGCTCAAGTTCACCGAGCTCGTCGCGAAGATGCACATCCGCCGGCAGGTGAAGGACCCGGAGCTGCGCCGCCGGGTGACGCCCGGGTACGCGATGGGCTGCAAGCGCATCCTGCTCTCAGACGGCTGGTATCCGGCGCTCCAGGAGCCCAACGCGGAGCTTGTGACCGCGGGCGTGAGCGAGGTGCGCGAGCACTCGATCGTGTTCGCCGACGGCACCGAGCGCGAGGTCGACACGATCGTCTTCGCGACCGGCTTCAGCCCCACGGACCCGCCGATCGCGCGCCGCATACGGCGCCGCGGCAGGAGCAGTCTCGCCGAGTCGTGGCATGACAGCATGCGGGCCTACCTCGGCTCGACCGTCGCCGGCTTCCCCAACCTGTTCTTCCTGTGGGGCCCGAACACGAATCTGGCGCACTCGTCGGTCGTGTTCATGGCGGAGGCGCAGCTGAGCTACGTGATCGGCGCGCTCGAGTCGATGCGGCGCGAGGGGGCGGTGGCCGTCGACGTGCGCGAGGACGTGCAGGATGCCTGGAACGACACCGTGCAGGAGAAGCTCTCACGCACCGTGTGGAACACCGGTGGCTGCGCGAGCTGGTACATCGATCGCAACGGCGACAACCCGATCATGTGGCCCGGCTTCACGTTCAGCTTCCGGCGCATGACGCGGCGCTTCGAGCCCGCCGAGCACATCGCGCTCAGCCCAGCAGGGCGCGCTTCTGCCGTGCCGGCAGGCGCTTGATCCGCGCCTCCTCGCGCATCGCCTCCGCGCGCGTCGCGAACTCGCGCGTCCAGACGAGCTCGACCGGAAGCCGGGTGCGCGTGTACCGGCTCGCCACGCCGCGCTGGTGCTGACTCAAGCGCCGCTCGGGATCGGTCGACCATCCGCAGTAGAGCGACCCGTCGGCGCAGCGCAGCAGGTAGACGAAGGCATCCAAGGCAGAGACGGTAAGGGTCGTTGCGGCAGAAATTTTCGGGGGCGCGTAAGGTTTGCCTAACGCGAGCCCTCGGGGACGCGCCCCCTCAAGAAAAGCGGACCCGGAGGACGAGCACCGAAATGGCGAACGAGGACGTGCGCAACGGCCGTGAGCGGCCGTACTGGAAGGAGCCGCTGGCGCCGTACGCAAAGGCAAGCGTGCCGCGGAGCCTTCTCGACATCGCCACCTCGGTCGTCCCGTACGCGGCGCTGTTCTTCGCGATGTATCTGCTGCTCGACGTGTCGGTGCTGCTGACGCTCGCGCTCGCCCCGCTCGCCGCGGGTTTCCTCCTCCGCACCTACATCGTCTTTCACGACTGCGCGCACGGGTCGTTCCTCCCGTGGAGGCGCGCGAACACCGCGCTCGGTGTCGCCACCGGGCTCCTCGTCTACTCGGACTTCGCGAGCTGGCGGCACAGCCATGCAATCCACCACGCGAGCGCCGGCGATCTCGGCCGGCGCGGCGATGGCGACGTGCCCACCTTCACGGTCGCCGAGTACAACGCCATGTCCTGGCGCGGCCGGCTCGGCTACCGGCTCTTCCGGAACCCGCTCGTGATGTTCGGGCTGGGGCCGCTCTGGGCACTCGCGATCCAGCCGCGCTTGGTCAAGAAGGGCATGCGACCGCGGCTCCGGCGCAGCGTCATGTGGACCAACGTCGGTGTGGCGCTGATGGTCCTCGCGCTGGTCTGGGGCATGGGCTGGCAGGCGTACCTGCTCGTCCAGTGGCCCGCCGCGCTGCTCGCGGGGATGGCCGGTGTCTGGCTCTTCTACGTCCAGCACCAGTTCGAGGACGTGTACTGGGAGAACAGCGAGCGCTGGAGCTATGCCGATGCCGCGCTGCGGGGCAGCTCGTACCTGAAGCTGCCGAAGCCGCTCCAGTTCTTCACCGGCAACATCGGCCTGCACCACGTGCACCACCTGAGCGCGCGCATCCCCAACTACAACCTCCAGCGCGCGCATGACGAGAACGAGATCTTCCAGAGCGTGCCGCAGATCGGCTTCTGGGACGGGATCCGCGCGATCAGGCTGAAGCTCTACGACGAGGAGCTCGGCCGGCTCGTGACGTGGGCCGAGGCGAAGCGGAGCGCGCTGGCGCCCGGCCTACGGGCGCAGGTGGCGGACGCCTAGCCCGTATTCGCGAGGTCCTCGGCGTATCCGGCCGTAGACGCCGATCGTCAGGACCTCATCGGCCAACGTGGACCTTCTCGAGCCGCCGGACCGTCGCGGTCCAGTCGATGTCGGCCTCGTAGCTGCCCTCGAACGCCCCCGGATACTTCGGGCTCGCGTACGGCAGCGAGACGTGCTTCACGTTGTGGATCACGTTCACCTTCCTCGGCGGCTTGCAGTGCCTCCCGTGTTTGTTGCACCTGGACGCGAAGACCGCGTCGAACCAGTCCACGTCCGATGCGTAATGGCTGAGCACGTAGCCGGAGTCCCAGTAGTTGTCGCCGCCCCACGCCGGCGGCTTGTCCGGGTAGGGGCACTCGAACGGGAACTTGGGGTCGTCGGCCGGGAAGTCGAAGCCGAAGTTGCGCGTGTTGAACAGCGTGACCGGCCCGGTCCACTCGCGGTGCCCGCATGCCGAGCCGTCGTACGCCGGCCGGAACACGCCGCAGTCGGCCGCCGAGCCGTCGGCGTTCAGGGTGCGGAACTGGCCGTAGCGGTCGTCGCTGATCCGGAGCAGCGGCCTGCCGTGCCAGCCGGTGTAGGGGCCGGCCGTCACGCGCTTGGGCTTGACGGTGGCGAACCTGATCGTGGCGCCGCCGCTCTCCTCCTCGCGGGCGGGGCAGCCGTAGTCCTCGCCGTGCGTCGTCGTCTTCGACCACTTCTCGGTCATCTCGCCCTGGATCGAGACCTCGTACTGCGTGTAGTAGGTGCTCCTGCGTGCCTGGGCGGGCGCCGCGGCGACGGCGAGCGCACAGAGGCAGGCGAAGACCAGCGTCAGCTTCGTCCGGGACATCCGTTGGCTCCTCTCGCGATTCACGCTGCCGAGCCTCGCGCGCGTGCATTGCGGCCCCGTTGCGTACGCGTTGCGGCGCTCAGACCTGTCGCGAGCGGAGGCGGTGGATCGAGACCTTGTCGCCGGGCTCGCTCTGGAGGCTGAAGATGCGCCGCGCGGCCGCGACCAGGTCCCATGGTGCGGCATCGACCAGGTCCTGCGCCTCGCGCCAGTCGGCCAGCTCGACCTCGCCCTCCACGTCGTTGAGCGCCATGTTGTGGGCGGCGAAGACGACGGCGTCCGGCACGCCGTCGGTGGCGGTCACGCTCGCGCCACGGCGCGCTGCCACGATCGACGGGATCGCCAGGCCGCAGCCAGCTCGAGGACGCGCTTGCCCTCGAGGTCCATGCCTGCCAGCCGCGTTGCGAGCTCCACACCGCTCGGCCAGGCGATCGCCCAGTACGGCGCGCTGCGGCCCTCCGCGCCCTCCTGGTGGCGCAGCGCGTCCCAGTCGCCCGGGCGAATGATTCCGATCGTCTCTTGGGCGACTCCGACCTCCTCGCGCACGATGTCGAGCAGGGGAGGGGGGAACTCGCCGCTGCCGCGCATGCGGGTGAGCCGCTCGGCGAGCGAGGTCCGGAGCGCGTCGGTCACGCGGGAGGGTCTTACCCGGCGGCGAGGAGCGGGACGCCGAGCCTGCGCGCGAGGCCCTCGCCGCCGCGTGCCATGACCCAGTCGTGGTTCCAGGCGAAGACGGGGCGGGCGATCGGCGCGAGCGCGTTCATCCAGCGCTCGGTGGTCTCGACTCGCCACTCGTAGGTCACGGCAGTGGCGGCGTTGCCCTCGAACAGGCGCCAGCGGCCTTCGCCGGTCAGCTCGCCCCTCGCCTGCCCCTCGGCGAGGAACGGCTTCTCGACTCGGGTGGTGCGCATGTCGAACTCGAGCCGGTATGGGAGGCGGCTGCGCCACGTGTAGCGCGACACCTCGCCGAGCCGGTCGTCGCCCTCGCCCGGCTCCAGCACCTGCACGCGCTCGACGCCGCGCCACCACTCCGGCCAGCGCTCGGATTCGTAGAGCGTGTCCCACACCTGCTCGATCGGCGCGGCGAGACACCACGTGGTGAGGAACTCGTAGCCGGCCATGGCCGTTCTACGCGCGAGCGCGCGAATCGGATGCGCGCTCGATCACGAGCGGCGGGCGACCCTGCGCGTGGCGTCTGTACCAGCGCCGGCCATGGGCGCGCTGGAGGTTCCACGTGAACGCGGCCACGGCGCCGCGGCGGTGCAGCCAGAAGCGCCCCGGCGGATTGGCGGACGGCTCGCGACGACCGGGCTCGACGTCCGCGATCGCGAACCCCGGGCCCTCCGTGCGGTCGCGGCGCGCCAGCACCTCACCGGTCGCGTCGGCGATCACGGCGCCGCCCTCGAGGTGGCCGTGGTAGTCGACGGGCATCCACGGCAGCGGGCACTCGACCCGGCCGACGTTCGCGGCATGGATCACCGGAGCGCCGACGAGCGGGGCGAGCTTCTCGGCGACCGTCGTCGCCGTTCGCGCGTTCGCCTTCTCGAGCCGGCCAGTCAGCGGCCACTCCGGGATGCTCCACCAGCCCGACCCGGCCATCACGATGTCGACGCGCCCCCGGAGACGGCGAACTGTTTGTGTCCGCATGAGCTCCCAGCAGACGGCGGCGCCCACGC
The DNA here is from genome assembly GCA_025928265.1 of Thermoleophilaceae bacterium. Taxonomy (GTDB): domain Bacteria; phylum Actinomycetota; class Thermoleophilia; order Solirubrobacterales; family Thermoleophilaceae; genus JAICJV01. The sequence goes on along the minus strand of JAICJV010000002.1, from coordinate 64,783 downwards.
TGAGGTTGCCGTGCTCGATCACGCCGTCGTCGTCACCGCCCACGTAGAAGGCGTTCTCCCACATCGTCGGCAGGTCCTTGTCGTGGCGCCCCAGGATGGCACCGCCGGGAGCGACCAAGAGATAGGCGTTGCGGGCGTTGCCGTCGGAGTCGCGGCAGAGGAACGAGCCGCCGATCGTCACCCCGCGTTGCTTGGCGACGTCGCACAACATCTGCGTGGCGGCGCCGTCCGGTGCCACTGCGGCGCCCGCCAGCCGCTCGTCGAACGCGATGCCCGTGGTGAAGAACTCCGGCAGGGCGATCCACTCGGCGCCGGCAGCGGCGGCATCGTTCGCGAGGCGCTCGCAGGCGTCGAGGTTGGCCGCGACGTCGGCGATCTGCGGCTCGAGCTGGATGGCTGCGGCGCGCATGTGTGCAGCCTACGCTGCGGCGCGATCGGGTGAACGTCCATTTCTCCGGTACATGTGCTGGAGAAATGGACGTTCGCCCGTGATCGCCCGTGGGTGACCGCACTTCCTCCTTATATGACGGGAAATTACGGTCACCCCCCGCGCCACGGGGACGTGGGACCTGCGGACGGCCATAGTCGCGGTCGAAAGGTCCCACGTGCGTTCGGCGGCCGCCGACTCCCACCCCTTACTTGCCCGACCGGCGGCCCTACATCAGCCAGAACGAAGCGAGCGGAGCGCCGCCGCTACCGCGACGCCACCACGAAGTTCACGAGCCGGTCCGGCACCACCACCACGCGCTTGACCTCCGCCGAAGCGAGCTGGTCCGCCACGCGCGGCAGCTCGCGCGCGGCCGCCTCGAGCGTCTCGTTGTCGGAGCCCGCCGGCACGTCGGCCACGCCGCGCACCTTGCCGTTCACCTGCACCGCCACGGAGACCGTCTGCACGGCCGTCAGCTCGGGGTCGGGCTCGGGGAACGAGGCGAACACGATCGAGTCGCCGTGGCCGAGGCGCTCCCACAGCTCCTCGCACATGTGCGGTGCGAACGGCGCCAGCGCCAGCACCAGCCACTCGGCGGCCTGACGCGGCACGCCGGACCCGTCGTCGGCCGCGCGCAGCTCGTTGCTCAGCTCCATCAGCGACGAGATCGCCGTGTTGAAGTGCATCCGCTCGATGTCGCGCCGCACGTCGGCAACGCGCCGGTGCAGCACCCGCTGCACCTCGATCGGCGCGTCTTCCTCGGTGACCCGCGGCACGCCCGTCTCCTCGTCGACCACGTAGCGCCACACGCGCTGGAGGAAGCGCGAAACGCCCGTGATGCCCTGCGTCTCCCACGGGCGGTCCTGGTCGAGCGGCCCGAGGAACATCTCGTAGAGCCGCAACGCGTCGGCGCCGTACTCGGAGATCACGTCGTCGGGCGTGACGCTGTTCTTCAGGCTCTTGCCCATCTTCCCGTAGCTGCGCGTGACCGGTGAGCCCTCGAACGAGAACTGCCCGTCGCGCTCCTCCACCCGAGCGGCATCGACATAGAAGCCGCGCTCGTCGGTGAACGCCGCCGCCTGCACGTAGCCCTGGTTGAAGAGCTTCTGGAACGGCTCCGGCGTGCTCACGTGGCCGAGGTCGAACAGGACCTTGTGCCAGAAGCGCGCGTAGAGCAGGTGCAGCACCGCGTGCTCGACGCCGCCCACGTAGAGGTTCACGCCGCCGGGGTCGCCGTGCTCCATCCAGTAGCGCTCGATCTCCGGGTCGGCGAGGTACTGCTCGTCGGTCGGGTCGAGGTAGCGCAGGTAGTACCAGCACGAGCCGGCCCACTGCGGCATCGTGTTGACCTCGCGCCGGTAGCGCCTGGGGCCGTCGCCGAGGTCGAGCTCGACGTGCACCCAGTCGGTCGCGCGCGCGAGCGGCGGGACCGGATCGCTGTCGTCGTTCTCGTCGGAGACGACCGGCGCGAAGTCCTCCAGCTCGGGCAACTCGACCGGCAGCATCGACTCGGGCAGCGCATGCGCGTCGCCGTTCTCGTCGTAGACGATCGGGAACGGCTCGCCCCAGTAGCGCTGACGCGAGAACAGCCAGTCGCGCAGCTTGTACGCGATCTGGCGGTGCCCCTTCCCGATCTTCTCGAGCTCGTCGATGATCTTGGCCGCCGCCTCCCGGCTCGAGATGCCGTCGGTGAGCCCGCCGGAGTTGATCGACTCGCCGTGGCCCGTGTACGCCTCGTCGGAAGGCCGGCCATCCGGCGCCTGCACGACCTGCTTGATCGGCAGCTCGAAGCGCCGTGCAAAGCGGAAGTCGCGGTCGTCGTGCGCCGGGACGCCCATCACGGCGCCGCTGCCGTACTGCATGAGCACGTAGTCGGCGACGAAGATCGGCACGTGCTCGCCGGTGAGCGGGTGGATCGCGTCGAGGCCCGTGTAGAGGCCGGTGGTGGACTCGACGTCGGCCTGGCGCTGGCGGTCGCTGCGGCGCTCCGACCGCCGCCGGTATGCCTCGACCGCGCGCGCGGGCGAGTGGAACCCACCGGGCGGCACCCCGTCGATGTCCTGGCCCGCGCCCTTCCAGATGGCCGGCAGCTCGTCGCGGTACTGCACCGGCAGCTCGCCGTCGAGCAGCGGGTGCTCCGGCGCGACGACCGCGAACGTGACGCCGAACAGCGTGTCGGGCCGCGTCGTGAAGACGTGCAGCGGCTCCGCGCCCTCGAGATCCACGTCGAACTCCACGCGCGCACCGACGCTGCGGCCGATCCAGTTGCGCTGCATCGCCTTCAGCGACTCCGGCCAGTCGAGCTTGTCGAGGTCGTCGAGCAGCCGCTCGGCGTAGGCGGTGATGCGCATCATCCACTGCTTGAGCGGGCGCCGGTAGACCGGGAAGTTGCCGATCTCGCTGCGCCCGTCCGGCGTCACCTCCTCGTTGGCGAGCACCGTGCCGAGGGCGGGGCACCAGTTGACCGTGACCTCGTCGAGATAGGCGAGCCGCACGCCGTCGATCGCCTTCGCGCGCTCGGCCTCGGACAGCTCGGCCCAGGCTCGATCCGCGCGCCCGGGCACCGTCTCGCGCCGCCCGCCGTCAAGGTCCGCAACCAGCTCCTCGATCGGCCGCGCGCGATCCGCGTCGGCGTCGTACCACGAGTTGTAGATCTGCAGGAAGATCCACTGCGTCCAGCGGTAGAAGCTGATGTCGGTGGTCGCCACGCCGCGGCGCGGGTCGTGGCCCAGGCCCAGCCGGTGCAGCTGGCGGCCCATGTTCGCGATGTTCTCGCGCGTCGTGACCTCGGGATGCTGGCCCGTGTCGACGGCATAGCGCTCGGCGGGCAGGCCGAACGCGTCGTAGCCCATCGCGTGCAGGACGTTGAAGCCGGCCATCCGCATGAAGCGCGCGAAGATGTCTGTGCCGATGTAGCCGAGCGGGTGGCCGACGTGGAGGCCGGACCCGCTGGGGTAGGGGAACATGTCGAGCGTGTAGAACGGCGGCAGCGACGCGCGCTCGTGGTTCGGCTCGCTCAGATCGCCCTTCGGATTGGGCGTGTAATAGGTCTTTCGCTCATCCCAGCGCGCGAGCCACTTCTCCTCGATCGCGTTCGCGAGCTCGGCGCTGTATCGGTGCGTGGGAGAGCTTTCCGCGGGGCGGATGGCCACAGCCGCACTCTAGCGACGGGCCTGGCGCGAACCGGGCCCGCCGCAGAGCGCGATTCGAGTCAGGCTGCGGGGCCGGCGGCCGCGCGGCCGGGGCGGCGCCACAGCCACTGGGCCAGCCAGATCAGCGCGCATCCGCCGATGACGTAGCCGATCGCCACGGGGACGCGAAGGTCGGTGTCGGGATCGAGCCCGATCGAGATCACGATGCCGATCAACAGCGCCGCGATCAGGACGAAGAGAACCGCGATTACGCGGAGCATGATTTTCATTGCGCCATCCTGCACGCGGTCTCGCCGTTTCGCAAGAGGTCTCTTATGCGCCGCCCGTGGCCTGGCCTAGGCTCTTCCGTGGATGAACGACGACGGCTACGCGATCTCCTACAAGCTGCTCGAGCCCGGTGTCCCGGTGGTGACGGTTGACGGCATCGAGGTGGGACGCGTCGATCGCGTGCTCGAGAACGAGCGTGAGCAGATATTCGACGGCATCGTCGTGCGGTCCGAGCGCGGCGACCTGTTCGTGGACGCGCCGGAGGTCACGCGGATCGCCGAGCGACGCGTGACGCTGTCGATCGACGGCGAGCAGGCGCAGCGACTGCAGCCGTACGTGCCGGGCGCGCCGGAGTACAGCGCGAACCCCGGCGCGGGCCGTCTCAGCCGTCTGCTGGGGCGGAACTGGAAGCGCCGCTAGCCCGGCCGCGCATCGACCACAGCATCCGCGACTCGCGCCGCGACAGCTGCTGCCAGCGGCCGGCCTTCTCCTCCCACACCTGGATGCTCACGTCGACGGGGCTGCGGATGCCCTCGAGCAGTCGCACGGTCGTGCGAGCGTCGGCGCCGTCGGCCAGGGCGCGGCCGGTCATCACGTCCACGACCCTGAACTTGCGCGGCAGCTTCGGCTCGGGCGGCTTCTCGCGCTTCTGCTTCGGCTGCACGACGATCGCACCGTGTCCCTCGACCGCCTTGCGACCGTCGAGCGGCACCACCTCGGCGCCGGTGCCCTTCGTCTCCGTGTCGAGGACCCAGACCCTCTTCTTGCGCGGCTCTTCGCTCACCCTCTCAAGGCTAGGACGACGAGTACAGCTCCGCGGCGTACCCGAGCAGGCCGCGCTCCTCGAGCCGGTCGGCCGGCACGCGGAATGTGACCTGCACGACGCCGGGATGGCGGCCGATCTCGATCGCGCCGGCGATGGTCGCGCGGTTCATCACCTCCGGCACGGTCATGCCGAACAGCTCCGCCGCCCGCGCGAGCCCGTTGTCGGTGGCGCTGTTCAGGTCCGGCCCGCTGCCGACGACCGACACCGGGAGCGAATCCTCCAGCTCGTCCATTCCGTGGCGCCGCGCGAGGGCGAGCGCGCGCGTGCGCTCGTCGGCCGACAGCGGCCGCGCGAGGTAGGGGAGATCCTCCTCGTTGGGGAACAGGACCGGGCCGTCCAGCGCGAGGCCCTTCAGCACCTCCACCTGGAGCGTGACGGTCCCCGCCACGTCGCACGTGTGACCGGCGATCTCGCCGTCGCCCTGGAGCGCGTGCATGTCGCCGAGGTACACGCCGCCGCCGTCGATCTTCACCGGGCAGACGAGCACCGCGCCCGGCCGCACGGCGTCGATGTCGAGGTGGCCGTCGGTGCGGTGCTGCTCGAGCTCCTCCGGCGTGAGCGCGTAGCGGTGCGGCGCGCCCACGAGGAACGAGCCGAAGTCGCCGGCGTTGTGCGAGTCCGGGATCGTCTTCGACGGCGAGGTGCCGAGCTGGCCCATGAACGGGCGCAGCCGCGTGGCCAGCGCGACGATGTCGTGCGGCGCGAAGCCCAGGATCGGGTGCTGCACCGAGTTGTCCGGAAGCGCGGCCGCCCGCGCCGCATCGCGGGCGTACGCCTCCGCCGCCTCCCTCGGGACCGTGACGCCGACCGTGTGCAGGTCGTCGAACGCGATCGTGTAGCCGTTCGTGAAGGTGAAGGGGGTGGCGTCGGCGCCGCAGTTCACGCAGCGGATCGACTCGGGGCCGATGCCCTCCACGCGCGTCTCGGGCCACTCGGTCCCGCAACCCGGGCACACCGCCGCGCAGTACGGGTCGCCGTTGAAGCGGCCCTCCATCGGCTGGTCGTTGCCCGACGCCGTCGCGATCGACGTCACCTCGATGTCCTTGATCCGGATCGCGATCGCGTCGCCCACGCGCGCACCGGCGACGGCCACCGGCTGCGCCACCTCGTGGCCGCCGCGGATCGACGGCGTGATCATCGGGCCCCAGCAGCCGGGCGTCGAGTTCCACACGATGTGGCCGCCGTCGGCGACGGGCCCCAGCATCGGCACCTCGGGGCCAAGCAGGCCGTTCGTGAACGTGTCGACGAGGACGGTCTGGCGCGCGGCGCCTACGGTGGTCGGGGCGTCTTCAATGGCCATGCGAGCTCCTTGTTCGTGCTGGGCGCCGCCCGAGACGGGCAGCAGGAGGGCGATCTCGTCGCCGCTGTTCAGCGAGTCGGTCGGCAGGACGTGGCGTCCCCGCACCACCGGCAGGGCCGAGCGCAGGGCGGGGGCGAGGTCGGGGTAGCGCGTACCGATCTCGCCGAACGCGCCCTCCACGTCGCAGCCGTCCGGCAGCTCGAGTGTGAGCAGCGGGGCAGGGGCGAAACGCGCGATGCCCGAACCGAGACGGACGCGTACCTGCATCGCCCTTGATGTTCCCGCAGGGCGGCGCGGCTGTCCAGACGATCAGAGCACGGCGGGCTGACGCCGTCGAACGGCGCTCACCACGAGGAGCTCGTCGGCTGCGGCGAGCCGCTCGAAGGCGACCGGCTCGCGCACGACTCCGGGGAGCGTCGCCAGCGTGACGCTCGGCAGGATGCGCCCGTCGGCGGGCGGGCTCACGAGCCGCTCGCCCTCGCGCAGCACGATCGCCCCGGCGCCGGCCTCCAGCACCTCGCCGGTCAGGTCGAGGATGAGCGCCTCGCCGTCGACGGAGTTCACGAGCCGGCGGTCGTTCCACTTGTGCTCGCCCAGGCCGCCCGGCACGACGAGCGGGACGAGCTTCGTGGCCGCCTCGGGAGGCCGCAGCGGCTGGGTCTCGACGACGAAGCCCTCCGCCGGGCGGAAGCTGATTCTCAGCCGCGCCCGGCCACCGCATCCCGCGGCGGCCTCACGCGCGCGTGCGCGCAGGTCCGCGTCGGGCTGTTCGCCGTAGAGCTCGCGCAGCGAACGGGCCAGCCGCTCGAGGTGCCCGTCGAGCTCGAGCGCAATGCCGCCTTCCACCAGCGCGGTCTCGAATACGCCCAGCGCGGGGTCGGGACGGGGGAGGCGCGTGGGCGCGATCGCCGCGGCCGGTGTCTGTGCCTCGGGCGCGAGCGAGCTGCCGATCGCCGTCACGAGCGGCCGCACCTTGTCGAGGCACTCCTCGTACTCGAGCTCGGGATCAGAGTCGGCCACCACGCCGCCGCCCGCGCCGAGCCAGACACGGGCGCCGCGGACCTCGAACGTCCGGATGGCCACGTTCAGCTCGAGCCCCGCAAGCGGGCTCGCGAACCCGATCGCGCCGGTGTACGCCTCGCGCCCGGTCGACTCGAGCGTCGCGATCACCTCCATCGCCTTGATCTTCGGCGCCCCGGTCACCGACCCGGGGGGGAAGGCCGCGCGCACGAGGTCGCCGTCGCCCGCGTCGCCGGGCAGCGTCCCGCGCACCTCCGAGACCAGGTGCCAGATGCCCGGGTGCGGCTCGGGCCTCGCGATCGCCTCCGTGCGCACCGACCCGATCGCGCAGGTGCGGCCCAGGTCGTTGCGCATCAGGTCGACGATCATCACGTTCTCGGCCACGTCCTTCTCGGAGCCGGCAAGCGCGGCGGCGCCGGTCGCGCGCGGCGCGGTGCCCTTGATCGGCCGTGTGATCACCTCGCGCCCGCTGCGGCGCAGGAACAGCTCGGGCGACATGCTCGCGACAGCACCCCACGGCCCCTCGAGGTAGGCGGCGTACGGAGGCCGCAGCTCCGCGGACGCCCGCGCGAACAGGTCGAGCGGCTCGCCTTCGATCGCGCCCTCGAGCCGCGTGCAGATGTTGGCCTGGTACAGGTCCCCGGCCGCGATGTAGCGCGTGCACTCGCGCACCGCAGCGGCATGGGCCGCTCGCCCCGGCCGCGAGACGAACGCGCCACAGGAGAACCGCCGCGGCGCCGGCGGCCGTGCTGCCAGCCGCTCGGCCAGCTCCGGCAGGCGGTCGTCGCCACGCGCGGGGTCGAGTGCCTCGAACCACCACTGCCCGGAGGCGTCGAGCCGGAGCACGTGGTCGTAGAACGCGAGCCAGAACGGCGGCAGCGCCACGGGTCGCGGGGGCGGGGGAGGCAATCGCTCGACACGCCCGCCCAGGCCGTACCCGAGCCACCCGAACCAGCCACCGCCCACCACGCCATCCACAGCGGCGTCCACCGGCGGCCGGCCGTCGAGCAGCTCGAACGGGTCGGCATCCGCACACGCCACCTCCACCGGCCGTGACCCCACGATCGCGCCACCGCCGGCCCACTGGCCGATGAGCGCGAACGGGTGCTCGTCCTCCCGCACGGCCAGCAGCGCCTGCTGCGGCGTGTGCCCGGAGCGGACCGGCACCCGCACCGCGGCGGGTGACGCGACGCGAGCCATCGTGCGCATCGTAAGCGCCGGGGTGGGCGGGGATGTACATTCGCGTGGATGTCGGAGCCGATCGGATACGAAGAGCTCGTCCCACTGCTCGCGGACAGCGCGCAGCTCGTGGAGGTGCTCCCCGAGGAGGACTACCGCGAGCTCCACCTTCCAGGCGCGATCAACATCCCGCTGAAGGAGCTGGAGGCCGACACCACGGCGCAGCTCTCGCGCAGCGACCCGGTGGTCGTGTACTGCTGGGACGCCCTCTGAGACCTCAGTCCGCGAGCCGCGTGCCGGCTCGAAACGCTCGGCTTCGAGCACGTGTACGACTACGTCATGGGCAAGGTCGACTGGCTCGCCCGCATGCAGCCCGTCGAGGGCGAGCGCGCGGGGGACAAGCGCGTCGGCCACTTCGCGCAGAGCGATGTGGTCACCTGCGCGCTGTCCGATGACGCGACCGAGGTGCGCGAGCGGATCGAGGCGTCGCCGTACGGATTCGCCATCGTGCTCGCGAACGACGGCACGATCCTCGGCCGCCTGCGCCGCAGCGCGATCGAGGACGCGGGCTCGGGCACGGCAGAGGCGCTGATGGACCCGGGGCCCTCGACGGTGCGTCCCGACCAGGACGTGCACGAGCTGCGGCAGAAGCTCGACGACAAGGGGCTGAAGACCGCCCTCGTCTCGACGCCCGAGGGGAAGCTGATTGGAGTCGTCAAACGGCGGGCACTGGGGGGCTGATGCTCACGATCGACACAGCCCGGCGCCTGATCGACGCCGCCGAGGCCGAGGCGCGCAACCAGGACCTGAAGCTGGCGTTCGCGGTGGTGGACGCCGCCGGCCACGTGGTGGCGATCGCCCGCATGGACGGCGCCGACTGGATCACCCCGGAGGTTGCGCTCGGGAAAGCGTGGACCGCTGCTGCGTACAGGGCGCCCAGCTCCGCACAGGGCGACAAGGCGAAGGACCTGATCGCCTTCGCCGGCGCGATCAGCACGGCCACGCACGGCCGCTACACGCCGCAGATCGGCGGGCTGCCGATCGAGATCGACGGCGAGCCGGCCGGGGCGATGGGAGCCTCGGGCGCCAGCGGCCAGGAGGACGAAGCCGTGGTGCGTGCGGCCATCGAGTCCGTGCTGCGGTAGCGTCGCCCGAGTGGCGACCGTCGAGCTGAAGGCCAAGAAGCGCTGCTGCAAGGACAAGCCGCGCTGCAAGCGCTGTCCGGTGGTGTGCAAGCGCCTGGCGGCGATGGGCTACGCCGAGCGGGTGAGCAAGCGGCGCTTCGTGTTCGACGGCAAGCCGCCCAAGAAGGCGCGGAAGGCCGCGCGAGCCTAGTCGAAGCTCATACCGCGGACCTCGGCCGCGCGCTTCTGGTTGACCTCCTTCGCGCGGCGGCTGAAGTCGCGGAGCAGCTCCAGCTCCGCGATCGAGTAGCGCGACAGCTCCTTGCTCGCCTCGGCCATCGGACCGTAGATCTGCTCGCCGCGCCTGCGGGCGAGCGGCGTCGTCTCCACGAGCACCCGGCGGCGGTCATGAGCATCGCGCACACGCTGGGCGAGGCCGGCCCTCTCGAGCCGATCGAGCACCGCCGTGACCGCAGCCGTCGTCAAGCCGCTGGCCTCGGCCACGCGCCCGGCGGTGACAGGTCCCTCGCGATCGATCACGTCCAGGCAGCGCCCATCCGTCCGGTTGATGCCGAGGGCCCGGCACGCCGCGTCGTCCATCTCGTCGACGGCCGACTGCGAGGCGCGGTACTCGAACATGAGCTCCTCGATCAGTTCTTGCTTCGAACGTCTTGACATCCGAATATCTCGATTCGTAAGATATCTTTCCGTCGAGAGATTATAGGAGGAACCGTGATACAGGCCAACGACCTGAAGAAGGGCTACGGCGAGGTTCGCGCGCTGGACGGCCTCTCCTTCGAGGTGCCCGAGGGCGCGATCTTCGGGCTGCTGGGACCGAACGGCGCCGGCAAGTCCACCGCCGTGAAGGTGCTCACAACACTCGCGCGAGCAGACGGAGGCGAGGCGCGCGTCGCGGGCTTCGACGTGGCCCGCGACGCGAGGCGGGTGCGGCGGACGATCGGCGTGGTGGCGCAGAAGTCCGGCGTTGACATCGATCTGACCGGTCGCGAGAACCTGATGCTGCAAGGTCGGCTCCAGGGCATGCGCGGGCGCGAGCTCTCCTCGCGGGCCGAGGCGCTCCTCGAGGAGTTCGGGCTCGCCGATGCCGCCGGCCGCGTGACGCGTGGCTACTCGGGCGGCATGCAGAGGCGGCTCGACATCGCGATCGGCCTCGTGCACCGCCCCAAGGTGCTGTTCCTCGACGAGCCCACGACCGGGCTGGACCCGGAGGTGCGTGCCGCGATGTGGACGGAGATTTCACGCCTCCAGCGCGACGAGGGACTCACGATCCTGCTGACTACGCATTACCTCGAGGAGGCCGACAGGCTCGCCTCGTCGCTGGCGATCGTCGACCGCGGGCGCGTCGTCGCGAGCGGCGCGCCGGATGAGCTGAAGGCCGCGCTCGATGGCGACTCCGTGCAGGTCGAGCTCGACGGCGTGGAGGCGAACGGCAACGTGCATGCCGCGCTAAGCGGGGTGGGTGGGCTCAGCGCGGTGAGCGTCGACGGCCGTCGACTGCACGCGCGCGCCGCGGACGGCGCGCGGGCGGTGCCGGCCGTGCTCGCGGCGCTCGATGCGCACGCGATCCCGGTGGCGTCCGTGAGGGTCGCCCGCCCGTCGCTCGACGACGTCTACCTCCGCTACGCCGGCCGCTCGTTCGCGGCAGCCGAGGCGGAGAAGCCCACCGAGAACAAGGAGGCAGGACGATGACCGCCGTAGCCGACACCTGGGCGCTCTGTGTCCGCGACCTGCTGCGCCTCTGGCGCCAGCCGTGGTTCATCGCCGTCACGCTCGTGCAGCCGGTCATCTGGCTGCTGCTCTTCGGCGCGCTGTTCGAGCGCGTGGTCGACATTCCGGGATTCCACGGCGGCGACTACAAGCAGTACCTCGTCCCGGGCGTGCTCGTGATGACCGCGTTCTTCTCGAGCGGCTGGAGCGGCATGTCGACGATCGACGACCTCGACCGTGGCGTGACCGACCGCTTCCTCGTCCTGCCGATCATGCGCTGGCCGCTGATCGCCGGCCGCGTGGGGATGAACCTCGTCCAGCTCGCGATCCAGTCGGTGATCATCATCGGGCTGGCGCTGATCACGGGCGTGACGTTCCCCGGCGGTCCGCTCGGTGTCGTGGCGCTGATCGTGGCGGCCGCGCTGCTCGGCACCGGCTTCGCCGCGCTGTCGAACGCGCTCGCGCTCGTCGCGCGCAAGGAGGAGAGCCTGATCGGCGCCGTCACGTTCCTGCAGTTGCCGCTCACGTTCCTGTCGACCGCGTTCATGCAGGCCAGCCTGATGCCGGACTGGATCAGGAGCGTGTCGGACTACAACCCCGTGGACTGGGCCATCCGCGCCGGACGCGAGGCCGTGGGTGCGGGCCCCGACTGGGCGACCGTGCTCGGCTACTGCGGCCTGCTTGTCGCGTTCGCGCTCGCCTGCCTGGTGCTCGCGACGCGCGCGTTCCGGGCCTACCAGGCGCAGGTCTAGCCCCGCCGTGTGCAAGAGTGGCCGGCACCCCTTGCGCTCGGCAGCACTCATAGTCGCGCTGGCCATGGCGCTTCTGCTCGTGCCGGGGTCGGCGTCTGCCGCCACGTCGTTCCAGCGCATCAAGGGCGTCAAGTCGCCAGGCACCCCGGCCAAGTACGACCGCGTCGGGATCCTCAAGATCGGGCCGAAGAAGGCGCGCAACATCCTGGTGCTCAACCCGGGCACGTCGGCGAGCGCCGCCTACTTCGCGCCACTCGCGCGGACGATCGCGAAGCAGGCGAAGGGCTGGCAGGTGTGGTCGGTCGAGCGGCGCGAGAACCTCCTCGAGGACCACTCGATGCTCAACCGGTTCAAGGCAGGAAAGGCCACCACGGCGCAGCTGTTCGACTACTACCTGAAGTGGACCACCGACGCGAGCGTCAAGAAGCACGTGCACCCGGTGCCGGACTCGCAGGTCGGGTTCGCGCGCAAGTGGGGTCTGAAGACCGAGATCGGCGACCTCAACCGCGTCGTGCAGCTCGCGAAGAGGGGAGGCCGCACGGTCGTGCTCGGCGGCCACTCGCTCGGCGGCACGATCACCACGGCGTACGCCACATGGGACTTCAACGGCAGGCCGGGCGCCCGCGGGCTCGCGGGCCTCGTCTTCATCGACGGAGGCAGCAGCCCGACGCCGGTCACCGCGCCGGCCGCGCGTGACTCCCTCCAGAGCCTGCAGCAGAGCTCGCCGTGGCTCACCGTCGGCGGCATCCCGGCGCCCTTCACCGGGTTCTTCAACCTCGTGGGTGGCGGCGCGGCCGAGCGGGCCCCGAATCAGCGCTCGATATTCACCGATTGGGCGGGCGTTCCGTCGAACATCCGCCCGCCGGTCGACGCGACCAACCGGGCCGGCTACGCCTATGCGTTCGATCCCGCCACCTCGCCCTCGTCGCTGCGTCTGGCGCAGGCCCACCTCGGCCACCTGGCCGCCAGCGGCGACCCACGCGGCTGGGTCCGGGACGGCGCGCTCACGCCGGTCAAGCGCTACGCGGACATGTTCACCGGCTGGGGGCTGAAGGGCCTTGATGGGACCGCGTGGTACCACCCAATGCGGCTCTCGATCGACGCCGGCGCCGTCGCGGACGGCAACAGGAACGACGCGCAGGCGGTTCTCGGCGTGCGCGCGACGCACGGCAAGGACCTGCCGCGGCGGATGCACATCTACGCGTTCGGTGCCGCTCTCGGCGGCCAGCGCGTGCTCGATGCGGCCAGCACGCTGGCGCAGCAGTCGCGGATTCCGACGAGCAACGTGATCCTCGTCGACCGCTCGAGCACGTATGCGCACAACGACCCGAACTCGGCGTATCCGAAGAACGACTTCGTCCGGTTCCTGATGCCCTTCCTGAGGCAGGTGAGGGGCAGGTAGGCTGGCGCCATGCCGGACAAGGCGCGACGCTTTCTCGAGTTGCATCGGCAGGAGCGCCCGCTCGTCATGGCGAACGCGTGGGATCTCGGGTCGGCGAGGCTGTTCGAGGCGGCCGGCGTCGAGGCGATCGCCACCACCAGCAGCGGCCACGCCGCCACGCTCGGGAGGCTCGACGGGCAGGTAACGCGTGACGAGGCGCTCGCGCACGCCGGCGCGCTCGCGGCCGCGGTCGGGGTGCCGGTGTCGGCGGACTTCGAGAACGGCTTTGCCGATGACGCGGAGGGTGTGGCCGAGACGGTCCGGCTGGCCACGGGCAGCGGCCTGGCCGGCTGCTCGATCGAGGACTCGACGGGACGGAAAGACGACCCGATCTACGAGTTCGACCACGCGGTCGAGCGGGTGCGCGCGGCTGCCGAGGCGGCATCCGGGCGAATCGTGCTCACGGCCCGCAGCGAGAACTTCCTGCACGGCCGGCCCGACCTGTCCGACACGATCGCGCGGCTGCAGGCGTTCCAGGAGGCGGGCGCCGACGTGCTGTTCGCGCCCGGGCTGTCGAGCATCGAGGACATCCGCAGTGTCGTGGAGTCGGTCGACCGGCCGGTGAACGTGCTCGCGATCCCGGGCGTGCCACCGGTCGGCGAGCTGGGCGCGGCGGGCGTCAGGCGAATCTCGGTCGGCGGCGCGCTCGCCTTCGCCTCCTACGGGGCCGCCACCGAGGCGCTGCGCGACCTGCTCGCGGACGGGACGTATGGCTACCTCGACCTGTCGCGCCGCGGCCTGTCCGAGGTGCGCTCGACGTTCGGTTAGCGGGTCGCGGCGCGCCTGAGCGCGGACACCACGTCGCCCACGATCGACAGCCCGGGCCGCGGGTCGCGGATCGAGAACAGCGCATGCACGGTGTTCGCGCGCGGCAGCAGGTCGCGCGCCGCCGCGTATTCGCCCCGGCGCAGCTCGCACAGGATCGCGCGCGGGTCACCCTTCTCCTGACGGAAGCGCATGCCCGGGCGGTAGCCGTTGGTCGCCACCGGCATGTCCAGCAGAAGCGACGTCCAGATGGCGGGCAGGTTCATTCCGGCCGCCACCGCTAGCGTCAGCGACACGTAGAAGCGCGGGTTCAGGTCGATCACGTACTCGCCGCCGTCGTGCTCGATCAGCTGAAGATTGAAGACGCCGTTCCAGCCGAGGTCGGTCATGAAGTCGGCGACGCGCTGATCGCGTCCGGGCGTCATCGGGATCGTCTCGGCGAACACGGCCTGCCCGCAGCGGTCGGGCCAGACGCGATGCACGACGTGCTGGTTCGCGCCGTAGAGCTTGCCGCGGAACGCGACGCCGTTCACGCTGATCAGCCGCCCGTCGAGGTAGGGCTGAACCAGGCCGGTGCCGTCCGGGTAGTCCTGCAGCGCCCCGACAAGCTCGGGCTCCGACTCCACCCGCTTCGCCTCGTAGCGCCGCAGGCGCCCATCGGTGAACAGCTCGGACCGCAGCGGCTTGACCATCGCCGGGTAGGTGACGTCCTCGGCGTCGATCTCGCCGTCCGCCGACACCACGTGCGTGGGCGGGGCGTTCATCCCGGAGCGGAGTGCCAAGAGGCCGAGCGCGATCTTGTCGGTGGCGCGCCGCAACGAGGACTCCGGCGAGCTTCCCACGGCGACGGAGTCGGGGAATGCGCCCTCGCGGCCCGCCATTGCGAGGAGCGCCGGTTCGGTGCCGGGGAGGACCGCGGCGAAGCCGTGGCTCTCGGCCGCGCGCGCGAGCGCCTCGACCCAGGCGTCGGGCTGTGTGCGCGCGTCGGGAACCTCGATCAGGCCCGCGGCGGCACGCGAGCGCGCGGCCAGGCTGTCGCGCGACTGCACGGCTGCCCACGTCTCGAAGCCCGCTCGATCCAGCGCGCGAAGTGCGGCGAGGCCCGCAGGGTGCTCACCCCCAGTGACGAGCACCCGCGGCAGCGCGCGCCGTCCGTTCGACTCCGCTGCCATCTGTATCTCGATCCCCCCTTGAGGTCCGCGACCAAGCATAGGTGCGGAGGTGGCAGTATGCGCGCGTGCCGAACGACGAACAGCCCGAGCGCCACGACCTCGACGAGGTCCTGGAGCGACGCGCGCTCACGCAGGACGCGGCGCGGCCGGAGGCGGTGGAGCGCCGCCACGGCAGCGGCGCGCGGACCGCGCGCGAGAACATCGAGGACCTGGTCGATCCCGGCTCGTTCGTCGAGTACGGACGCTTCGCGATCGCGGCACAGCGCGCGCGGCGCGATCTCGACGACCTGATCGCCCGCACCCCGGCGGACGGCCTCGTCGCCGGAACAGCCAGCGTGAACGGCGGTCCGTGCGCCGTGCTCTCCTACGACTACACCGTCCTCGCGGGCACGCAGGGCGTGTTCGGCCACCTCAAGAAGGACCGCCTGTTCGAGCTGATCGAGCGCATGCGGCTGCCCACCGTCTTCTACGCCGAAGGCGGCGGCGGGCGTCCCGGCGACACCGACCACCCGGTGGTCTCGGCGCTCGACGTGCGCGCGTTCGCGTTGTGGGCGTCGCTGTCCGGGCTCGTCCCGCGGATCGCGGTGGTCGCCGGCCGCTGCTTCGCGGGCAACGCGGTCATCGCCGGCTGCGCCGACCTCATCGTGGCCACCGAGAACGTCTCGATCGGCATGGGCGGCCCGGCGATGATCGAGGGCGGCGGGCTCGGCAAGGTGGACCCCGACGACGTTGGGCCGGCCGACGTTCAGACGCGCAACGGCGTGATCGACCTCCTGGTCCCCGACGAGGCAACGGCCACTGCGGCCACCAAGAAGCTGCTCGGCTACTTCCAGGGGCCAACGCCGAGCGCCGTCGAGACCGACCAGTCGCGCCTGCGCGACATGGTGCCCGAACGCCAGCGCCGCGCGTACAACGTGAAGCCGATCATCGAGACGCTCGCCGACGAGGGGTCGGCCACGTTCCTGCGCGAGAAGTTCGCGCCCGAGATGGCCACGGCGCTCGCGCGGATCGACGGCCGCGCCGTCGGCTTCGTCGCCAACGACACGCGTTACATGGCGGGCGCGATCACGAGCGACGCGGCCGACAAGGCGGCGCGCTTCATGCAGCTGTGCGACGCGTTCGGCATCCCGCTCGTCTCACTCGTCGACACGCCCGGGATGATGGTGGGCCCGCAGGCCGAGGCCACCGGCCTCGTGCGCCATACATCGCGCCTGCTGGTGGCGGGCGCGTCGCTGCGGGTGCCGTTCATCGCCGTGGTGCTGCGGCGCGGATACGGCCTCGGCGGGCAGGCGATGATGGCCGGCAGCACACATGAGCCGCTGCTCACCGTCGCGTGGCCGAGCGCGCACATGGGTCCGATGGGCCTCGAGGGCGCGGTGAAGCTGGCGCTGCGCAAGGAGCTCGAGGCGCTTCCCGACGACGCCGCACGCGAGCAGCGGGTGCGCGAGCTCACTGCGGCGGCCGAGCAGAACGCGAAGGCGCTGAACGCAGCCACGCTGTTCGAGATCGACGACGTGATCGACCCGGCGGAGACACGCGGGCTGATCGCCTCGACGTTGCGCGCAGCGGCTCAGCCCGCGGAGCCCACGCGCGGCCACCGCTTCGTCGACACGTGGTAACCCTCAGTTGTCGTTCGTCGGCAGCGTCGCGCGGAGCGCCTCGACCGCGCTGTACTTCGGCGACCAGCCGAGCTCCCTGCGCGCCTTCGACGTGTCCATGATCGCCGGGTGGCTGATCGCCTCGACCCAGTCCACGGCCGGCGGCGTGAACGACGGCTTCGGCAGTGAGGCCGCGGCGCCGGCGGCGGCATACAGCGCGCGAGCGGGGATCGAGATGGGCTTGAGGCCGAGCTCGCGCGCGATGTCGCTGCCGGTGAGCACGCCGTCGCCGGCGATGTTGTAGGCGCCGGGCGGACCCGCGCCGACCACGCACTTGAGCAGCGCCTGGCCGACGTCGTCCTCGTGGATGAACTGGACGGGCGCGTCGGGCGTGACGGCGAGGATCGGCACGGGCAGCCGGCCGACCACCTCGAGTAGCCGCTTGCCGACCGCGGCGACCGGTCCGGGCAGCGCGTCCTTTGCGCCCATCGCGTGCGGACCGAGCACGATGGGCGGGCGCAGGAGGTACAGATCGAGCTCCGGATGCTGCTCTGACTCGTCCCTCAGCAGCTGCTCGAGCTCCGCCTTCTCCTGTGCGTAGAACAGATGCGCCGCGGGGCGGACCGGCCAGTCCTCCTTCATCCCCACCGGGTTGTCGGAGTGGAAGCCGTACGCGGCCACCGACGACGCGTACACGAAGCGTCTGGCGCCCGCGGCCGCGGCGGCTCGGTACGCGTTGAGCGTGCCCTCCACGTTGATGGCCCGAATGGTCGACCGCGACGCGTTGCCGGTGATCATGAACGCCAGGTGCACGACCACGTCCGCGCCCTGGAACGCATCCTTCAGCGCCTCGGTGTCACGCACGTCACCCCGGCGGTACTCCATCTTCGTCCAGCCCTGCGCGGCGGGGTCGAAGGGGCGCCGCGCGATCCCGACGATGTGCGCGACGCGGCGATCGGACTGCAGCAGCGGCACGAGGCCGAACCCGAAGGTCCCTGTTGGGCCGGTGACGGCGACGGTGAGGCGCTTCCTGGGGGCGGGCGGCATGGTAGCGCGGTACCCCGGGGGGCCGCCTTGGTGAACCACCTGTTGGTAGGAGCTCCGCACGGCGCGCGGCGCGGCGGGATGCGAGCTTGCGTGATTGGCAAGTAGGGAGGGCGGGACGGAAGGTGAACGTCCATTACTCCCCCTTCGGCGGGGGAGAAACCGACGTTCGCCCCGCTCGCCACCCTACCCAGCCGATCCGGCATCGCCGCGACGGCCGCAGCAGGTTCGAGCGGAGCGCACCGCGGTCCTACGACCAACGTCCCATTTACTGCCAGACCGCCCGTCACGGATAAAGCGGATGACCGGGTGGGCCGGTCGGACCATCAAACGCAGAGGGGACGCAGATGAGCAAGCTACATACGGGAGTCGCGATTGCGACCGCAGTCGTCACGGCGGCGGCGTTCGCGCCGGGCGCGATCGCGAAGGGCGGCGGCGGTACCAGCGGTGGTGGTGGCGGTGGTGGCGGCGGCGGCCTCCAGCTGCCGGGCGGCGGCGGCGACCTCGGTGGCGGCGGCGGTGGCGTCGTGACACCGCCCGCGCCGACTGCGGCCAACATCACCGGCACGTGGACCGGCGTCGAGCAGTCCGTCATCGGCAACCAGGTGGTGCTGAGCGTGACGCAGGACCGCGACAAGTTCACCGGCACCTACACGCGGATCGTGTCCGGCGACTCGCCCACCTTCAAGATCGACAGTGGCAGCGTGACCGGCAACCAGGTCTTCCTGCGCTTCACCCAGGGCGGCAAGGCAAGCCTCCACCCGGACGTCGGACTGAGCGGCATCATCTCCGACGACGGCCGGACCATCACGGGCATCTTCGGCACGACGCCCGTGACGCTGACCCGCTAGGAATCGCGGCGGGCGAGGTACTCACGCACATCGGCGACCGCTCCGAGGTGGCCCAGCTTGTCCGGGTTCACCACGGAGCGGATCGCCTGCACGCGTCCGTCCGCCACGTCGAGTGCCATCGCGGCGAGCACGTGGCCGTTCGCGTCGAACACGAGAGCGCCGGGGTGGCCGTTCAGCTGCACGATCCGGAACGAGGTGCCCGCGATGCGCCGCCCCTGCCGCGCCCACGCGATGAACGTGCGGGCGACACGATCGCGGCCGCGCAGCATCCGGGCGAGCGCCGGCACCTTGCCGCCGCCGTCGCCGTGTAGCTCGACGTCCTCGGCCAGAAGCGCCTCGAGCGCCTCCACATCGCCGTCGTTGGCCGCGGCGAAGAAGCGCTCGGCCAGCGCGTCGCGCTGATCGCGCGAGGGCTCGAAGCGTGGCCGCCGCTCCTGCACGTGCCGGCGCGCGCGTGAGGTCAGCTGCCGCGCGTTGTCCTCGCTCTTGCCGACGATCTCCGCGACCTCGTCGTAGCCGTAGTCGAAGACATCGTGGAGGAGGAGCGCCGCGCGCTGCTCCGGCGACAGTGTCTCGAGCAGGACGAGGAACGCGAGCGACAGGGACTCGGCCTCTTCGACGCGCTGATCCGGGCCGGGCTCGGGATCGGTCACGAGCGGCTCCGGCAGCCACTCGCCCACGTACCGCTCGCGCCGCGCACGCGCCGACCGAAGCTGATCGATCGACAGCCGCGACGCCACGGTGGCGAGGTACGCGCGCGGCGACTCGACCGGGTCGCGCTCGTCATCCAGCGCCCGGTCGAGACGGAGAAGCGATTCCTGCACCACGTCCTCCGCCTCCGCCACGCTGCCGAGCATCCGGTAGGCGATCCCGAACGCGACGGGGCGCAGCTCGTCGAGAAGCTGGTCGCGCGACGCGTTCACGCTGCCACCGCCGCGACCTCGCGGCGCCAGGTCGGGTGGCGCGGCTCCCAGCCGAGCTCGCGCTTGGCCTTCGCGTTCGACGCTCCTCGCACCTCCGTCATCATGACCGTTGCCGCCTCGCCGGCGACGAGCCGTCCGAACCAGCGCGGCACGCGGCGCGGCGGCTTCCCGCCGAGCGCAGCCGCCATCGCCGGGAGCCAGTCCGCCACCGGAGCGGGCTCGTCGTCGACGATGTTGTAGATGCCGCGCCTGCCGCGCTCGACCGCGAGCACCGTCGCGTCGGCGGCGTCCTCGATGTGCACGAACGACCAGACGCCCGCCCCGTCGCCCACGACGGGGAACTTGCGCTCACGGATCATCTTCACGTGGTCGCCGTCCGGCGCCATCGACGTGCCCGGGCCGTAGAAGCCGCCGTAGCGGAGGACGATGCCCTCCGTCCAGCTCGCGCCCGTGACCGCGTCCTCGAGGTGGCGGATGGCGTCGAACGACTCCCGCATGTCATCGACGGGGGTCGGGTCGAGCGGGTCGTCCTCGGTCTTGACCCTCCCGCCGGTGCGTGCGTAGGGCCAGCCCGCGTAGCTCTGCGCGACGAACCGCTTGATGCCTACGGCGCGGCCCGCCGCGAGAAGGTGGTCGGTGGCCTCGGTGCGCAGTCTGTTGGTCAGGGCGAAGTCGCGGTCGAAGTGGCGCAGGTCCATCGCGCCCGAGAGCGACGTGAGCTCGTGCACGATCACGTCCGGCGCGACCTCCGCGACGGCCTCCGCGACCTGGTCGGGATCGAGCATGTCGGCCACGAGCGGGTGGGCACCCGACTCGAAGAGCGCCTCTCGCTTCGCGGCGCTGCGGGTCGTGCCGCTCACCTCGTGCCCGGCGGCAACCAGCCGTGGCACGAGCTGCTTGCCCAGCGCTCCCGTTGCTCCTGCTACCAGGACCTTCATCGTGTCTCCTCTCGTCGTTTCAAATCTGAGACGAGTCACCCACGCCGGCTGTGACAGATGCTTATGCTGCGTCGGGATGAGGGGTTGGATCTCGCTTGCGGTCGCCCTGGCGGCGCTTGCCTTCGTGCCGGGCGCGAACGCGCGCGACGCCGGGCTGAACGCGCGCGGCAAGCCGTTCCGCGGCTCGCTGCTCGGCTTCGCGGACCCCCACGTGCACATCACCGCCGACCAGCGCGCCGGCGGTCTCGTGATCTCGGGCAAGCCGTTCGATCCGCACGGCGTCGCCGCCGCCCTCGGCCACGACGCCGACGTGCACGGCTCCGACGGCAGCCTCGACATCACCGGCAACCTGCTCCGAGCGGGGAACCCCGCCGGCACGCACGACACACACGGCTGGCCCACCTTCTCGGGCTGGCCGACCTTCGACACCTACACCCACCAGCAGGTCTACTACCGCTGGCTCCAGCGCGCGTGGATGGGCGGCCTGCGGCTGGTGGTGGCGCAGACGGTCGAGGACGAGCCGCTCTGCAAGATCGAGCCGCGCCGCGCGCACTCGTGCGACGAGACGGCGACGGTCGATCTCGAGATCAGGGAACTGCGCGCGCTCCAGCGCTACGTCGACGCGAAGAGCGGCGGGCGCGGCCACGGCTGGTTCCGGCTCGTCTACAACTCGCGCCAGGCCGAGCGGGTCATCAAGCGCGGCAGGCTCGCGGTGATCATCGGCGTCGAGTCGTCCGACCCGTTCGGATGCAGCGAGTTCCTGGGCCAGCCGAACTGCGACCGCGCAGCCATCGACCGCGGCATCGCTCACTTCAAGAGCGAGGGCGTGCGCACGATCTTCATTGCCCACTGGGTCGACAACGCGCTGGCGGGCGCGGCACTCGAGGGTGGCGACAAGGGCAGCTTCATCGGGACGATGCAGATGTCGCAGACCGGCCTCCCGTTCCAGACCGGCCCGTGCCCGCATCCGGGGCAGGGGGAGGAGGTCACGCCCGGTGGCGGCAAGGTGTGCAACACGCGCGGGCTCACCGACCTGGGCAGCTACGCGGTCGGTCGCCTGATGGACCAGCACATGCTGATCGAGGTCGATCACATGAGTGAGCTCGCGCGCGACCAGGTGCTGAGCATTGCCGAGCAGCGCCACTACGCGGGCGTGATCTCGAGCCACACCGGGACGGGCGGTTCGTGGGACCCGTCGGAGCTCCGCCGACTGTACGCGCTCGGCGGCTTCGCC
Source organism: Thermoleophilaceae bacterium (assembly GCA_025928265.1). GTDB lineage: Bacteria > Actinomycetota > Thermoleophilia > Solirubrobacterales > Thermoleophilaceae > JAICJV01. The sequence goes on along the minus strand of JAICJV010000002.1, from coordinate 43,042 downwards.
TCCGCGACGGTCGACGGCGCGGCCGCGCTCGTGAAGAAGGTGCTCGCGTTCCGCGCGTACGGCGCCGCCGCCAAGCCGGGGCTCGCAACAGATGTCGGCGGCTTCGCCGCGATGCCGGGTCCTGCCGCCGACGCCAAGACACGGCCGCTGCACTACCCGTTCCGGGCGTTCCGCGGCAAGGTCAAGTTCACGCGCGAGCGAACCGGCAGCCGCACGTTCGACCTGAACAAGGACGGTGTCGCGCACTACGGGCTCATCCCGGACCTGCTGGCCGACGCGCAGCGACGCGCCGGCGGCAGGCGCGCCCTCGACATGCTCTTCCACTCGGCCGGGGCCTACGTGCACACCTGGCGACGCGCCGGCGGCTGAGAAACTCTCGGCTGTTTCTCAGCCACGCCCGCAACCATGCGGGCCATGAGAAATCGCAGGAGCACCACCGCAGCAGTCATCGCCGGCGCCGTCCTCGCGACCGGCGCCTACGCCCTCGGCAGCCAGGAGGGCGGCGGCGGTGCGTCCGCGGCGACGCTGCGCCCGGCACTCGCGGGCCCGTACGGCGGTCCGCCGCCGGGGCCGGGTATGCGCTTCCGCGGCGCGTTCCGCCATCCCGGCTTCGGGCCGGACGTCTCGGCGCTCGCGCAGAAGCTCGGCGTGTCCGAGGCCAAGCTGCGTGCCGCGTTCATGGCCATCCGGCCCGGACCCGGGGGCCGTCCAGGCTTCGACGGCCTTGCCAGCGCGCTCGGCGTGTCGCCGTCCAAGCTCGAGGCCGCGCTGCAGAAGGTCCGCAAGCAGCAGCAGGACCAGTTCGCGCAGGACCTCGCGGACGCGCTCGGGATCGACCGGGCGAAGGTGGACGCGGCCATCGCGAAGCAGCGCTCGCAGCACGAGGCACGCCGGCAGCAGAAGATCGACACCCTGGCGAGCGCGCTCGCCAAGCAGCTCGGGCTGCCCGAGTCGAAGGTGCGCTCGGCGCTCAAGTCGCTACCGCACCCGCCCGGGCATCCGTAGGGCCTCAGTCAGAGCGCCGATGTCGACGCGGAGCGGTATTCGCGGTCCGGACTGACCTATGCTGCGCGCGCGATGCCGTTGGCGGCTCTCACATCGGCCGAGATCTCGCTTCCGACGAGCCCGGACGCGTTGCGGGTGCGTCAGCGGATCGCCACGTTGGCCGACACGGTTGACCTCGTCGCGCTGACCGACAACCACGCGGGCGAGGCGCGCATGTCGCCGCTCGCGGCGGTGGCGCTGGCGCGGGAGCAGGGCGTAAGGACAGTCGTTCACGTTTCCTGCCGCGACCGCAATCGGCTTGCGCTGCAGTCTCAGGTCGTGGGGGCGGCGGCGCTTGGCGCCGAGGGTGTCCTGTGTGTCCAAGGCGATCCCGTGAACGATGTTCCACGAGTCGGAGACCTCACGGCAACTGCTCTGATCCGAAGTGTCAAGGAATGGGCCGCGCCACAGGACATCGCGGTCGGTGCGGTCGTCAATCCGTTCGCAGATGACCTCGACCGCGAGCTTGCGCTCCTCGAACGCAAGCTCGACGCCGGCGCGGAGTTCGTGCAGTCGCAGATGACCTTCGATCTCAGCGTCTTGAGCACCTTCTTCGAGCGCGCCGCGGGACTGCTCGACAGCGTGCGGTTCTATGCCGGCCTTGCGCTGCTGCGGAACCAGCGCATGGCGGACCGCGCGCGTCGCCTGCCCGGTTGCGTGCTGCCGGACGTCGCTCATCGGCGAATCGTCCTCGGCGACGGACTCGACCTGGCGGCGGAGCTGGCCGCCGAACTGGCGAGCATCCCGGGCGTCGATGCCCTTCACATCTATCCCCTCGGCGCCGAAGCGGCGACCCGCGAGATCGCGGCTGCGTTCCGCACTGCGCGTGGAATGCCGGCACACCGGCGTTAGGCGAGTCGCTGCGCTCGTCGTCCCGAGCGGGCGGATCCCCGACGTGTACGGACGAGGTGCGAGCTCTCAACCGCCTTAGTGGCGCGCCGCTGGGCGGGTGCGGCGATGCGGATCGCTCCCAGGTCGTTCCTCGTTCCACCAGGGCGCCCACCGCTGCGTCTCGTCCCGAGCGGAGGTCCGCACGAGAGCTCTGGCGATGGGGGGTGTGCTGACTTAGGTCCGTATAGCGGCCCTTACTCCGCACACCCCTCCGTCCCATCGGCCGGCATTTACGCGACAGCCTGTCCTTGAACCAGGGCAGCCCTACAGAATCGCCCGCGGGTACGCGCGCGTGGCCGCCACGACCATCAGCGCGAGGAAGCCGCCGACCACCAGGAAGTCGAGCCACACCTCGCCCGATGCGCCCGCGCCCAGCAGCATCTGACGCATCCCCTGAACCTCGTAGGTCAGCGGATTCACGCGCGCGATCACGTGCAGCCAGCCGGGCATGATCGACAGCGGGTAGAGCGCACTCGAGGCGAAGAAGAGCGGCATGATCACGAGCTGGCCGATGCCCATGAAGCGCTCGCGGGTGCGCACGCCCGCGGCGATCAGCATCGACAGGCACGCGAACGACGCCGTGCCCAGCACGAGGAGGGCGAGCGCGCCCACGACGCCGAACACGTTCCAGCGGATCCCGATCTGCGCGATCGCCAGGACCACAAGCAGCAGCAGCGACTGCACGAGCGCGCGCACCCCGGCGCCGGTTGCCTTGCCGAGCACGATGGCGGTGCGGGGGAGGGGCGTGGCCAGGAGACGCTGGAGCTGGCCCACATCGCGCTCCCAGATGACGGCGAGGCCGAAGAAGATCGCGATGAAGAGGGCGGCCTGCGCCATCACACCGGGCGCGAGATACGCGCGGTAGTCGAGGCTGCCAAGGGTGAGCGCGCGCGTGTTGTGCAGCGCGGTGCCGAACACGAACAGCCACAGAAGCGGCTGCACCGAGCGGGTGAAGATGTCGACGTGATCGTGGCGCAGCTTGCGCAGCTCGGCCCGCGCCATCGCCGCGCTGCCCGCCCAGATGCGGGTGACGGCGTTGCCGCTGAGCGCGGCCGGGCGCTCAGCCGAGCCGGCGGGCCATGCGACGCTGGGAGCGGACATCGCGCAGGCGCCCTCCTTCCTCGATCGCCTTGCCGGTCACGGTGGTGAAGACCTCCTCCAGGTTCACGTCGCCGTAGCGCGCGCTGATGTCGGCGGGCGCGCCGGTCTCGACCACGCGTCCGCGATCCAGGATCGCCAGCTCCTCGCAGTGCCGTTCCGCCTCCTCCATCAGGTGCGTGGTGACGACGAGCGTGGTGCCGGCGCGGTCGCGCAGCGCGTGCAGCCGGTCCCACACGAGCGCGCGGGCGCGCGGGTCGAGCCCCACCGTGGGCTCGTCGAGGAACAGCACCCGCGGCTCGTTCAGGAGCGCGGTCGCGATCTCGAGCCGGCGCAGCATCCCGCCCGACAGCTCGCGCGCGAGGCGCGGCAGCATCGCATCGAGCTCCATGGCCTCGACCGCCGCCGCGATCCGCTCGCGCCGGGCTGCACGCGGCACGCCCGTGACCTGCGCGTAGAAGTCGAGGTTCTCGGCGGCGGTGAGCGCGCCGTCGGCCGACAGCGCCTGTGGCACGTAGCCGATCGACGCGCGCACCTCGAGCCCGGAGCGCCGCACGTCGTAGCCCGCCACGGTCGCCGCGCCGCTCGTGGGAGGGAGGAGCGTGGTGAGCACCCGGAGCGTCGTGGTCTTGCCGGCCCCGTTCGGGCCGAGCAGCCCGAAGACGCCGCCCGCCTCGACCGAGAACGAGATGCCGCCGACCGCCGTGAAGTCGCCGAAGCGGACCACCAGGTCGTCGACGGAAACCGCGGTAGCCGACATCGTTAGGTAGGCTACCAATATGTCTGACGGCGAGGAGCTGCTCGAGCGGGTGCTCACGCTGGGGCGGCGCATCCGCGTCGAGCTCGAACGCCACGGGCTCACGATGCGCCAGTTCAACGCGCTGCGCGCGCTGCGCGCCGAGCCGCTGCGGCTGGGGCAGCTCGCAGGCGCGGTGGAGATCAGCGGACCGTCGGCGGTCGCGCTGGTCGACGGGCTCGAGAGCGCGGGGCACGTTCGCCGGAGGCCCGATCCGCACGACGCGCGCGCGTCGCTGATCGAGCTGACGCCGAAGGGCGTCCGTCTGCTGCGCGGGGCTCAGGCGCATCTCGTCGAGATGCTCGAGCGCGGCGCGATAGTTGACACGCGTACGACCGCGCCGTAGCTTCCGGCTCGATGCAGATCGGCAAGGCCGCGGCCCCGGCCAGCCACATCGCTCATGCCTATCCCGACCGCGTGGAGGTGCGCGGCCGCGACCTCACCGGCGACCTGATGGGCCGCCTGAGCTTCACGGAGTACTTCCACCTGCTGCTCACGGGCGAGGAGCCGAGCGACCAGCAGCGTTTCTTCCTCGACCTGCTGCTGGTGGCGATCGCCGAGCACGGGATGATGCCGACCAACGTGACGGCCCGGATGACGCTGGCGGCCGACCCGGGCTCGCTCCACGGCGCCGTGGCAGCGGGGATCCTCGGCTGCGGCCCGGTGATCCTCGGCACGGCCGACGAGTGCGCGAAGCTGCTCTCGCAGGAGGGCGATCCGGTCGCGATCGCGCGCCGCACGAAGGAGTCGGGCCGGCGCCTGCCGGGCTTCGGCCACCCGGTGCACAAGCCGCTCGACCCGCGCGCCGAGCGCATCCTCGAGCTGGCCGACGAGCACGGCGTCAGCGGCCGCCACGTGGAGCTCGCGCGCGCGTACCGCTCCGCCGCTGCCGAGGTCTGGGGCAAGCCGCTCACGATGAACGTGTCGATGCCGATCGCCGCGGTCATGCTCGACCTGGGCTTCCCCGCGACCGCGGTCAAGTCGATCCCGATCCTCGCGCGCACCGCGAGCCTGCTCGCCCATCTCGCCGAGGAGCAGCGACAGCCGATCGGCTTCCGGATGGCGGCAGCCGCCGAGGAGGCGATCGAGTACGAACCCTGAGCGGCTCCCGTGGGACGAGCAGCTGGCGCGCGACGACGCCGCCCCCGCCGCGGGCGTGAAGCAGGACCCGCCGCTTCCCGTGAGCGTCGAGCTCGCGCGAGCGCGGTCCGCGGACGATGCGCTCGGCGAGGCGATCCGCGCGCGGCTGCGCGACGTACTCCTCGTGCAGACGGACGTCGATCTCGTGCCGTGGGGAAGCCTGGAGCGGAGCGAATAGAAGTCGAGGCTCGTCGAGCGGAGGACGTGATGCGAAAACTTCAGAGTCAGGGCGTTCACCACATCACGATCGTGGGCGCGGACCGGCAGACGTCGATCGACTTCTGGGAGGGCCTGCTCGGCATGCCGTTCGTGTTCGAGCAGCCCAACCTCGACAACGCGTCGGAGAGCCATCTCTACTTCGACCCCGGCGACGGCCGCCTGATCACCGTGTTCACCAACGAGGAGCGCGTGCCCGACCCGGAGCGCACACCCACCGATCCGGGCTGCGTGCACCACCTCGCGTTCGCGCTGTCGCAGGCCACCTTCCGCCAGGCGGTGGAGCGGCTCGACGAGCGCGACATCCACCACAGCGGGGTGAAGGACCGCGGCTTCATGGACTCCATCTACTTCAAGGATCCGCTCGGCCTCTTGATCGAGCTGGCCTCGTACCGCTTCGAGCCGCCGCACGGCTTCACGCACGCCGAGGTGCTGCTCGAGGCGCACAAGATCCGGGTGGAGTGCGGCGACTACAACATCGCGCCGATCCACCTGGCGGACGCCATCGAGGCGCTAGTCGGGCGATCCCGCGAGTCGCTTTCCGACGACCGATCTCCTAAGGACCCATACGGGCGCGCGAGCGCCCCGACAGCGGGAGGATGACGTGGCTGCGAACACGTTGAGCATCCTGACTCCGAGCGTGAACAACCTCAGCGCTCGCGTATTCGTCCGTGCCGCCGGACTCGACTTCGAGGAACGCGACGTCTGGGGCAAGAAGGACGCGCCCGACTTGGTCATGAAGGACCCGGCGCTGCTCACCCCCCTGATCGGCACGCTGTATCCGCTCGTGGCGCGCGCCACATATCCGACGCTGCACGACCCGCCGGACGCGGGCGAGGTGGCCACCTCCGACGCCGGCGACGAGGTGAAGGCGAAGGCGGCCAAAGGCCGCCGAGGCGGCGATCGCGATGCCGCTCGACGCGTACCACTCGTTCTTCCTCGACGGCAGGCGGTTCATCGGCGGCGACCACCCGACGATCGCCGACATCCGGCTGGCGGCCACGCTCGAGTTCCTGCGGGCGATCGACTACGACTTCCCGGCCTGGGCCGAGGAGGTACATGGCCGCGGTAGAGGAGACGCTCGGCGAGGCGTACAGCGGGCCGGCCGCCGACGTGCGCGGCTACGTCGCGTCGGTGAAGGCCCCGGCTACCGCCTGACGCGCCGGTGCCGGCATGGTGTCGCCGAGTGGCGCGTCATCGGATCACCTCGATCCTCACTCGGGTTCCTCGCATGCCGCGGGCGCCGGCGTGCGCGAAGCGGGTGCCGGCACGGTGGAAGCGGAGCCGGATCGTCACGCGGCCGTTGTGCTTCGTGCGTCCGCGCTTTCGACCGACGCGCACCTTTACGCCGCGGACCGGCCGGCCCGCGCGGGTGGCGCGGAAGCGCAGCACGGCGCGGCGGCGGACATGCACGCGGCGCGGCCGCACGACCACGCGCAGCCGCGCGCGTGACACGGCCGGTCCGGAGTTCGGCGACCCAGCCGACCTCGAGGTGTCGCCGAACGCGACGATCGAGCCCGGGTTGTCGCTCTGCGGAGCGGGTTGCGGCAGTGGCCCCGTCCCGACCGCCACGTAGATGGCGCTGCCGGCCGCGCTGACTCCGCCAAGAGCGGGGTTGCCCAGCGGCAGTTTGCCCAGGATCAGACCCGTCGCCGGGTCGCGAACGTCAAGCACGCCGCTCGGGTCGATGTTGTAGAGCACGCCGCCCGCGATCGTCGCCGGGCCGGTGTGCAATCCGCCGGGGTCGGCGGATTTGCCAGCTGATCGAGCCGTCGCGCCCCAGCGCGAACACCTGGCCGTCGAGCGTGTCGCCGCCGTAGATGCGCTCGCCGTCGAAGGCGGTCGATCCGAGGATGCCGCCGAGCGGCCCGCCCGGGCCGACGTTCGCGCTCCAGACCGGCTGCATGGTCGCGCGGTCGACCGCCCAGTACGTGCCCGACTTCTGACCTTCGCCGACGAACTGCTCACCGTGGGCGCCCGTGAAGAGGTTGGGCGAGGCGCCGAAGTCGAAGTCCGGTCCGCCGGCGGGGTTGTCGCCGCCGGCGAAGCTGTCGTCCTTCGTGGCCTGGTAGTGGCCGACCACGTGCCCGTCGGCCGCGTCGAGGGCCACGATCGAGTCCTCCATGTTGGTGGTGGGCGGGTGGTAGTTGTTGCCGGTGCCCACGTAGAGGCGCCCCGTCGCGGGATCGATCGCCGGCGTGCTCCACACGGCCGCGCCATCGCGGTCCGGCGGCACCATGAACGTCTGCCAGCGGATCGCGCCGCTCGACTCGTCGAGCGCGACCACGCTCCCGCGCGCACGCGTGTCGTCGGTGTTCGGGCCGGAGGTGCCGATGTACACGCTCCCACGCCAGAAGGTCGGGCTCCCGTAGACCGATGCGCTCGCCTGGTTGATGAGAATGCTGCTCCAGCGAACCGATCCGTCCTCCAGGGAGAGCGCCACGAGCCGCGGCGCGCCCGGCTTTGCGACCGGGACGAACGCGGTGTTGCCGTCGATGGCGGCGCTCCCGTTGATGGGGGAGCCGAGGTCGCGCGACCAGCGCACCTTGCCGGTGACGGCGTCGAGCGCGTAGACCCAGCCGCCGTTGTTGCCGGCCACGAGCACGCCACCCGCCACGACCGGGGTGCCGGTGAAGTCGCCCGTCGGCGAATTGAAGGTCCACGCTCGCGTGAGCGACCCGGCCTCGCTTCGCGGCGGACCCGCGGGACCTGCGTTCCGCGAATTCGCCAGATCGTGTCCATACACCGGCCAGTCCGCGAGCGCGCCCGCCGGTGCGCTCAGCGACGCCGCCGCGACGGCGGCAGCCGCGACCCAGATACCCCGCATGTCCTACTCCCCTGTCTGCCTCCCGAAATACTGCCCCTGTGTCGGCACACTAGCACAGTGGTGTACCAGTTGCGTAGCACAGTGGAGTACCATGTGGCCGTGGACTCCGCGTGGTTCCAGCTCAACCGTGACGGCGACGTGCCGCTCGGCACACAGCTCGCGTGGCAGGTGCAGGCGCTGATCGTGAACGGGCGGCTGCAGCCTGGCGAGCAGCTGCCCAGCGTCCGGCGGCTCGCGGAGGCGGCGGGGGTGAACGTGAACACGGTGCGGTCCGTGTACGACCGGCTCGAGGGCGAGGGCTTCGTCTCCACGCAGCACGGTCGCGGGACGTTCGTCTCCGGGAAGGTGCCGCAGCTCGACCCGGCGGCGGTCGCGGCGCGCGTGTATGCGAGCGGCGCGCACCCCTCGCGCGAGGACCTGAAGGAGCAGATCTCGGCGCTCGAGGCACAGCTGAGCGTCCACCTCTCGCCGCCGCGGAAGTCGACGCGACGTGGCGGAGCGCGCGTGCTCAGCGATGCCGAGCTGGCCGACATACGCAACGAGCTCGTCGAGCGCCTCGAGCAACTCGACGCCATGCGCGACGACCTGGTCGGGCTGCTGGCGTCGCTGCGCGCGGCGATGGGGGCGGAGGCGCCCGCGCCCGCGCCTGCACGCGGTCGCCGGCGTGCGGCGAGGCCGCGTCCCGCGTCCGCCTAGAGACGCTCGGCGCTGCGCGCGAGGGCGGCTTCGATCAGGTCCGCGACCTGGCCATCCGGCACTCCGCCGGCGCGGAACCCTTCCCACATGCCCAGGTCGGTGAACGAGCGCACGAGCGCGACCGACCCGGCGTCGTCGTCGGGCGCCAATGCCACCGCGATCAGCGCGTCGCGTGCCTCCTCTGCGGCTGCGCGCGCGTGCGCGACGATCGACAGGCGCTCGCTCTCGCGGCGCATCAGCCGGAAGTCCGCGGCGCCGCGGTCGTACATGCCGAACAGCGTGGAGACGAGCGTGCGCCGCCGTTCGTCTCGGTCCTGGCCCTCGAACAGCTCGCCGGCGTGCTCGGGCGGTGGGAGCTGGACCCTGCTCAGCGACAGGCCGCCACACGCCGGCACCAGATCCTCGACGGTCGCAAAGCGCGCATCGACCTCGGCGACGGAAACACCCGCCGACTCGGCGATGTCCTGCCACGTGGTCTCGAGGATGCCCTTCTGGTTGTGGAGGTCGTAGGCGGCGTCGAGGATGCGATCGGTGACGGGATCGCCCGAGTCGTGGCCCGGCGCCCGCCATGCATTGCGGATCACCTCGCGCCACCATTCCACGTCGGTCCCGGGCGCACCGGGGCGCGGGGCGGTGCCGGCCTGTTCGAGCGCGCGCTGCCCGAGCGGGCTCAGCTCCCATGACACGCTGCGGCCGAGCTTGCGCCGCGTCACCAGCCCCGCGTCGAGCAGCCGCCGTCCGGTGCGGCTCACCTGCGTCTCGTCCACACCGAGCAGGGCCCGCAGCTCGCCGCTGCCCCTGCCGCCGCCGCGGAGCTCGGACAGGAAGCGCCATGCCTGCGTGCCGTGAGCAACGGGCTCGGAAGAGGGAAGCCGCTCGAGCGCCCACTGCGCCGTGGAGATGAGCCCGGTCACGGCCTCGCTGCGAGCCGACCGGAGCTCCGCGAGCTTCGCGCGCAGTGCATCGGCGTCGGCGGCGAGGATCGCGTCGACAAGCTCCAGCGCAAGCGCGTCGACCTCTTGCGCGTCCCGGGTCTCAGGCGAGACAGTGGTCATCAACAGGCGAGAGTACGCGGATGTCAAGTATTAGTCAAGTATCGGACCCGGCGGACCTGCTCTGCTGGGTGTTCGACACGATCTCGCGCTCCGCGTTCCGAACCTCGGTCGAGGCCTGGGAGGGCGACGACGAGCTCACGCGGATATCCCGGCAGGTGGAGGCCGATGCGCTCGCCGGAACGCTGGGCGAGGTCCCGGTGGGCGACGACGAGGCGGCATACGCCGTGGTGCGCGGGCTCGACCGCGCGCTCGCGCACGCGAACCCGTTGCTGGGCGGCGTGCCTCCGGAGCCGCTGCGCCCAATCGCGGCGCGGTACGCCCGCAGCGGCCGGCTTGACAGCGGTGCGGTGGCGGGCGCGCTGCTGCCGCGCTTTGCGACGGGCGGTCGCCGCGGCCAGCTGCCCGACGACGTGCACGACGCGCTCGCGTCTGTCGTTCGCGTGCCGGCGCTCGACTGGGACGCGTGCGACCACGCGGTGCTTCCGTCGTGGGCGCGGCTGTCGCGCCCCGACCGGGAGAACGGGCTGCGGATCGCCACCACGCCGCTGATCGCCGACCCCGATGAGCTCGAGTGGCACGTGGTGGAGCGGCGCAACCTGCACTTCTACCGAATCGGTCCGAACGGCGGCGACGCAACGCGCGAGCGCATCGACCGTGTGATCGCCGGCTTCGACGCGGCGGGCGCGGTGATCGGCGTCGCGCCCGAGTTGTGCCTCTCGCCGGGACTGCTCGACCGCTGGCGCGACGCCCTGTCGGAGCGCGCGGGCGCGGGGGAGAGCGCGCTGCGCCTCGTGCTCGTCGGGACGGGCGACGTCGAGGGCAGCGATCCGCCCACCAACACCGCGGTGCTGCTCGACGCGCAGACGGGCGAGGCGGTGGCGCGACAGCGGAAGGTGTTCCCGTTCAACTTCAGCCCCGGGGACCTCGAGCTGTGGGGACTGAAGGACAGACTCCCCGCGCCTATCGACGAGGACCTCACGCCGGGTGAGCGCGTGACGGTGCTGGAGGCCGGCGGCGTGCGCCTGGCGGTGCTGGTGTGCGAGGACCTGGCGCGGCTGCCGGCGCTCGCGGGACCGCTCTGCCGCCACGGCATCTCGCTGCTGCTCGTCCCGGTGTTCGCGCGGCCGACGAAGGACCGCCGCTGGGAGCGCGCGCGGGCCGAGTCCTACAGCGACTCGACCGGCGCCACGGTGGTGGTGGCCAACAGCCTGGTGATGGCCACGCTGCTGGGAACGCCGACGCCCGTGGGCACGTCGATCGCGGTGGGCTCGGGCAGCGCCGCCGTGGGAGTGGCTCAGGTGCCCGAGGCCACGCCGGTCTTCGATCTCACGGGGGGTGCGCCCGAGGTCGCGTGACCGTTCCCGTTCGGCGCGGTCTCCACAACTATGCGGCATGGGCGGCGCGCGAGCAGGTAGCTGCTGGTGGGCCCGAGCGCTTGGTACTCCGACGCAGGCGCGTGCACTGTGCTCAGGAAGACAACATCCGAGCCGCGCCGCTCGGCCTCCTCGACCAGCGCGGCGCCGGGGTTGCGCGTGCGTATGAGCGCGGTCCGCACGTTGAGGTTCAGTCTCCGGCCCTGCACGCGTGCCGCGTCGAGGACCGCGCGGCCCAGCCGCTCCTCCTCCTTCATCCCGGCGCCCAGCGACAGCTGCTGCGGCACCTGCACCACGTAGACCGCGTCCACCGTGGCGTCGTCGCCGACGAGCTTCGCCGCGGCCCGCAGCGCGTGCGCGTCCACGTCGCTGCCGAAGATCGGCACGAGCGCCGACCGGTAGGAGAGCTCTGCGAAGTCGGCCGGCCGCGGTTTGTGCTCGAGGCGCACCGGCGTCGTCAGGTCGAGGCCCGAACGGCGGCGGTAGAGGACGTAGCCCGCGAGGCCGAGCACCATCCACGGGATGCCCACGAGCCGCGCCTCGTCGTGGAGCACCACGACCGACACCCACGCGGCGAACGTTCCAACGCCGCCGAGTACGGCGCTCAGCGGCAATTCGCGACCACGAAAACGCACGTTCCACGGCGCGCGATAGGGACGTTCGCGATCCGGCTGCCGGTAGCGCAGCGCGACGATCGACACGTGCGCCGTCGTGAACGACAGCATCGCCCCGAAGCTGTAGAGATTGCCAAGGAAGTCGGTCTTGCCCGGGATCAGCAGCAGCACCGCGATCGCCGAGAAGAACGTGAGCGTGAACCACGGCGTGCGGTAGCGCGAGTGCAGCCGCGCGAATACCCCGGGCAGCTGACGATGCTCGGCCAGCGACCATGACAGCCGCGAGATCCCGATCAGTCCCGCGTTGGTGGCGATCAGCAGGATCGTGGCGGCCAGGATGCCGACGTAGTAGCGCAGCACCGTCGTGATCGTGTGGCCGAGCCCGATGTTGTTCACGATCCCGAGCACGGGGTCGTTCACGTACGTCGTGCCGAGCGCGGTGGAGTAGTGGCCGGCTGCGTCGTGCGTGACCGGCATCGCCACGAGCGAGATGATCGAGATGCCCGCGAAGATGCCGAGGACCGCGACGAGCACGTAGTTGACGGTGCGCGGGACGTCGCGGCCCGGGTCGCGCGCCTCCTCGGCCATGTTGGAGACCGTCTCGATCCCCGTGTAGGCCACCATCGAGATCGACAGGGCGAAGATGACCTCGCGCCAGCTCGGCACGGTGCCCAGGTGCACCTGGTCCACCAGCACGGACGGGTTGAACACGAGGATCGCGCCGACCACGACCAGCATCACCTGTGTGACCAGGTCCGTGATCGCGAGGAAGACGTTGAGCTTTGCCGACTCCTTGAGCCCGCGGATGTTGAGCGCCACGAGCACCACGATCACGATCGCGCCGCCGACGATGTCCCCCGGGTTGTGCTTCAGCGCGGGCCAGAACGCGCCGAGGTAGTGCGGCACGAAGAACGCGCTGATCGCGACGGTGATGATGTAGTCGAGCGTGAGCGCCCAACCCGCTAGGAACGAGGCAACCTCGTTGAACGCATGCCGTGCGAACGACGACGAGCCGCCCGCCTCCGGGTACATCGACGCCCCTTCGGCGTAGGTCTTGGCGGTAAGGGCGAACAGGCCGCCGGCGAGGATGAAGACGACCGGCGTGAGCCCGAGCGCGTGCGCCGCGACGATGCCGAGCGCGTAGTAGATCGACGAGCCGACGTTGCCATACGCGGTTGCGAACAACCCAGGCACGCCGACCGTGCGGCGCAGGCCGCGCTCTACGACTCGAGCCACGCGCCCGACGCTAAGCCGGCGGTGTCAGCGCGCCGTGGAGATCGCGGCGCGCGGCGTCAAGATGTCGTGAAGAGCGCTCTCAGCTCGCGAAGCGGTAGCCGATTCCGGCGTCAGTGCGGATGTAGCGTCGTGTGCCGTCCGGGTCGATCTTGCGGCGCAGGTTGGCCACGTGCGTGCGCAGCACCGCCACGTCGTCGACATAGCCCGGGCCCCAAACCTCGGTGAGCAGAGCGCCGTGCGTGAGCAGTCGACCTGGGTGGCGCATGAGCGCGACGAGCAGGTCGAACTCGGTGGGGGTGAGGTGCACGTCGTCTCCGGCGACGCGCACCACATGCGAGGCGATGTCCACCTCCAGACCGTCCGCGTGCATGACCGGCTCGCCGCTCGGTCCAACGGTCGCCCGCCGCAGCGCCGCCTCGAGCCGCGCCACCAGCTCGCGCGGGCCGAATGGCTTCGTCACGTAGTCGTCGGCGCCCGCGTCGAGGGCGCGCACCTTCTGGTCCTCGTCACCGACGGCGGACAGCACGAGGATCGGCGCATGCGACCATTTGCGCAGCTCGCGCGTGACCTCCACGCCGTCGCCGTCGGGCAGCACCAGGTCCACGATGGCGGCGTCCGGAGGTCGCAGTGCGGCGACGTCGAGTGCCGCGCCCGCGGTCGCCGCCGGGTCGACCTCGAAGCCCGCGTCACGCAGCACCATGCGCAGCGCGCGCAGGATCTGCGATTCGTCGTCCACGACGAGGACACGACGGCGCGGCGGGCTCACGCGGGAGCTCTCGCCGGGACCGGTTCGAGCGGCAGTTCGATCACGAAGCTCGTGCTCTGGCCGGGCAGCGACTCTACCCAGATGCGGCCGCGGTTCGCCTCCACGAACCCGCGCGCGATCGCGAGGCCGAGCCCCGAGCCCCGGTGCGCCGCCCTGTCGCTGCCGGTGCGGTAGAACGGCTCGAAGACGTGCTCGCGCTCGCCGGGTGGGATGCCGGGACCACGGTCGATCACGCGGACGACCACGCGGTTGTGCAGAGGCCATGCCCGCACCAGCACCGGATGCTCGGGCGCGTAGCGCGCGGAGTTCGACAGCAGGTTGCTAATCGCGCGCTGGAGCTGGGCGGCGTCGGCGCGAACCAGCGGTACGTCATCACGCACCTGGATCTGAACGCGCTCGGGAAGCAGCCCGGCATCGTCGACGGCGGCGACGAATACCTCGTCGAGCGACACCCAGTCCGGACGCGGATCAGCCGCCCCCGCTTCGAGGCGCGTGAGGTCGAGCAGGTTGTCGATCAGTCGCGAGAGCCTGTTGCCCTCGTCGCGAACGACGGCGGCGAGCTCGTGCCGCTCCGCCGCGTCGATGTGGCCGTCGTCGAGTGGGTCCGCGGCCGCGAGGATCGCCGTGAGCGGCGAGCGCAGGTCGTGCGAAACCGCGCGCAGCAGTGCGGTCTTGACCACGTCGCTACGACGCAACGCCGCAGTCTCGACCACGTCGGCCAGCAGACGGTCGCGCTCGAGCGCCGCCGCGAGCAGCGCCTCGAGGGCTGGCACCACGCGCTCCCGCGCCCGCGTAAGCGTGGCCTCGGGCACGTCGCGCGCGACCAGCAGCGTGCCAATCTGCGCGGAACCTTCGCGCAACGGGAACGCAACGTTGCGATCGTCACTCGCGTGCGCGCCGAGCTCGATCGAGGCCGACGGCAGGTCGAGCGCGACGGCGAGGCCCCGAGCGGCGTCGGACAGACTCGGGGTCAGCTCATTGCCGCGAAGCAGCACGCGCGCCATTTCGGCGGCAAGATCGGCCTCGCCCCGGCGCTGTTCGGCCTCGCTCGTCCGGGTCCGCGCGCGCTCCGCGAGGTGGCTGGCCACGATTGCCGTGACCAGGAAGACGACCAGCGCCACCCAGTTCTCGCCCTTGGCGATGCTGAAGTGCCCGGTGGGCGGGAGGTGGAACCAGTTGAATGCGGCGGCGCTCGCGATCGCGGTGGCAATCCCGAGCCAGATGCCCCACCGCGACGCCACCAGCAGGACCGCCAGCAGGTAGACGACGCCGAGCGAGGTGACCGGCGCGATGTCGCGCAACGCGAACACCGCCAGTGTCGTGACGGTCACGGCAACCACGGCGACGGCGGTCCCCGTCAGCCAGTCCCGGCCAGACAGGTGGGTGAGTGAGGCCATCCTCACCGACAGCGTAGCCCTGTATCTGGGCGCAGCGCTAGACGTGACTAGGCGAACGCAACAGCGACTCGAACGCGTCCGCGGCAGCGCCGGCGCCGCCCGCGCGCTCGAACGCCTCAGCCATGCGCCGGGCGCCGGCGGCGCGATCCATCGCCTGCCGGACGGCCGCGCGCAGCCGGCTCGGATTCAGTCTCTGTGCCGGCAGGCGCGTGCCGGCTTCGGCGAGCTCGACGCGGCGCGCGGTCTCGAGCTGGTCGCGCCCGAACGGCACGATGCAGACGGGCACGCCGCGCGCGAGCGCCTTCTGCGTGATCCCCATGCCGCCGTGGCAGACGACGCACGCGGCGCGGTCGAGCAGCGGCCCGTGGGGGAGGAAGCGCTCCACGCGGGCGTTGTCCGGCACGTCGAAGGTCGCGGGGTCGGTGTCGAGCGTGGTGGCCACCACCCGCACCGGCTCGTCGCGGAGAGCTTCGAGTGCGGTTGCCACCAGCCTGGCGTCGTCCTGGAACTCGCTCGAGATGGTGACGAGCACGAGTGGCCGCTGGTCGCCGTCGTCGAGCCACTCTGGTGCCGTCTGGCCGTCCGGCTCCCAGAGCCCCGGTCCCACCATCCGGATCGAGTCGGGCCAGTCCGGGCGGTCGTACTCCATCGCTCCGGCCGTGAGGTAGAGCATCAGCGGCGAGCGCGTGAACAGCGCCACCGTGTCGCGGACAGGCGGCACGCCGGCACGAGCCCGGACGGCGTTGAGAGGCGGAACACCAGCGCGATTGAACGTGCGGCGGATGACCGCGCCCAGCAGATGGTCGCGTGCCGCCACAACCGGGCCCCGGCCTGGCTTGAGCCCAGGTCCCCAGGGCGGCGCGCCGCGCGACGGCAACGGGAGCAGGTACGGCATCCAGTGCGCCCACGGCAGCCCGGAGGCCTCCGCGATCGTCGATGCGCCCCAGCTGTTCGCGTCGATCAGGAGGGCGCCGGGACTCTCCTCCGTGATCGCACGACGCACGTCCTCGAGCTCGAAGGGGGCCCGCGCCGTGAATGTGTCGACGGCGCGCCGCAGGCGGGCGATCGGGGTGCGCCCCTTGAAGTCGTCGGCCTGCAGGGCCTCGACCGCGGGATCGATCGCCGCGGCGGCGAACCCGAGCTCGCTCATGCGCGCCACGTCCGCCGACAGCGTGCGCAGCGCGATGGTGTGGCCGCGCGCCTGGAGCTGCAGGAGGGTCGGCACGATGGGGTAGAGGTGGCCGCGGGCCGGCGACGTGTAGACGAGGATGCGAGTCATCCGATCCCCTGCGCCTCAGTTTTCACGGTAATGACCGTACCGCGAATACTCGGTCCGCGCAAGTTAGGTTGCCGCCCTGAGCGGGTAGCGAAGGCGGCGTGAAGCGGATCCTGGCCTCAGGGGCGGCGGCGCTGCTGCTCGCCCTCACCTTCGCGACCGCCGCCCAGGCGCGCGACGGTGTGATCACCTCGTTCGACGGCACCAGGATCGTCTACTCGTTCTTCCCGGCACACGGGCTGAAGGCGGGCCGGCGCACACCCACGGTGATGGTGGGTCCCGGCTACTCGTCCGGGCGCGCGAGCGACAGCGACACGAACGTGAAGGCGCTGCTCGACGCCGGCTACAACGTGCTCACGTGGGATCCGCGCGGCTTCGGCGACTCCGGCGGCAACGTGGAGATCGACTCGCCGGACTACGAGGCACGCGACGCCTCCGCGCTCATCGACATGCTCGCCAAGCAGCCGGAGGTCCAGCTGGACAAGCCGGGCGACCCGCGGCTCGGCATGGCGGGAGCGAGCTACGGCGGAGGAATCGAGTGGGTCACCGCCGCGACCGACGATCGCGTGGATGTCATCGCGCCGTCGATCTCGTGGAACTCGCTCATCACGAGCCTCGACAAGAGCAACACCACGAAGGGCGGCTGGGGCTCGCTGCTCTTCGGCCTCGGCGTGGAGGGGACGACCGTCCCCGGGATCACCGGCGGCGCGACCGGCCAGCCGAACGGCTTCCAGTTCGGCCGCCAGCAGGACCCGCACGCCAACCAGGCGCTGCTCGACGGGCTTGCCACCGGCGAGTTCACGAAGGCCGACCAGGACTTCTTCGCCTCGCGCGGGCCGGGCGACCTCGTCAAGCGAATCCACGTGCCCACGCTCATCACGCAGTCCACGAGCGACACGCTCTTCACCCTCCACGAGGCGATCGAGAACTACGGGCTCGTGCGCGCAAACGGGGTGCCGCTGAAGATGGTCTGGTTCTGCGGAAGCCTCACCGCGGACGACGTCGCGCACGGGCAGTGCAACACGGATCCCGGTCCCGACAAGCAGGTCGTGCTGCACGAGACGCTGCGCTGGATGGACCGCTGGCTGAAGGGCAACCGCTCGGTCGCCACCGGACCCGGCTTCGAGTGGGTCTCGCAGGACGGCGTCATGCACGCCGCGAGCGCCTATCCGCTGCCGCAGGGGCCGCCGCTCAAGGCGAGCGGGGCGGGCACGCTGCCGCTGGTCGCGGGCGACACGTCCGGCGCGCTGATCACGGCGGGACCCGGAACGAACGCCGTCAACGTGCCGCTGCCGGCCGTGAAGGCGCCGACCCAGCTTGTCGGCGAGCCCACGCTCACGCTCGACTACTCCGGCACGGCGCCCAATCCCGACGCGCGCGTGTACGCGCAGCTCGTCGATACCAAGGCGAACCAGGTGGTGGGACCCGTCGTGACGCCCGTGCCTTTGACGCTCGACGGCAACGAGCACACGCTGTCGCTGCCGATCGAGGGGATCGCGCTCACCGCCACGCCGGCATCGGCGTACGAGCTACAGATCACCGACGGCTCGAGCGTCTACTTCGCGCAACGCGAGGCCGGCAGCGTGGACTTCAAGAGCATCGGGCTGTCGGTGCCGACCGTGAGCGCCGCCACGGCCCGCGGCGACTCGGCGCCGCGCAAGTGCGTCGACCGGCGCAAGTTCAGCTTCCGGATCCACCAGCACCGCAAGCGCGTCGTGAGCGTCCGCGTTTACGTGAACGGCAAGCTGCGCAAGCGCGTGCATGGGCATCGTGTGACGCACGTTCGGATCAAGCGCCTCCCGCAGGGGCTGTTCCGGGTGAAGATCGTCGCGCGCACCGTGAGGGGTCAGCGCGTGATCAGCGTGCGGACCTACCGCGGGTGCCTGAAGGGCAAGCCGCACACCAGGATCAGGCGCGGCCACCACCACCGCCACCATACCCGGTAGGGGTAGACTGGAGAGCATGGCGACAGAGACGGCGGCAACCACGCGCGGCTACACCGCGACCAAGGATCAGCTTCACAAGCGGCTGCGCCGCATCGAGGGGCAGGTACGCGGCGTCCAGCGGATGGTCGACGACGACCGGCCGTGCCCCGACATCCTCGTGCAGATCGCGGCGATCGAGGCGGCGCTCGACAAGGTGGCGCTCGGCCTGCTCGACGGGCACGTGAAGCACTGCGTCGCGCACGCGGACGCCGACGAGCGCGAGGGTCAGATGGGCGAGCTCATGGAGGCGATGGCCCGCTTCATGCGGCGCTAACGCGCCGAGCAGGCGGCCGGACCGGAGTAGGTCTCGGTGCCGGTCGAGTAGGCCACGATGAGCCGGAACGGCCAGCCGTTCCCGCTGCACGTGCGCGGCGTCGTCAACAGGCTGTGCCCGGCGCGCCGGGCGCCGATCGTGGCGTGGATCCGGTTGAGCTGCACGTCGATGTTCGGCGGCAGCTGCCTGCCGGCGTCCGCGAAGCGAAGCTCGAGGCCGTAGGGGCCGTGCCTGAGCCGGACCATCCGCCCGATCAGCGAGAACCCGTTCGCGCTTCCGGCCTGGTGCACGGACAGGACGAGTCCCGCGATGTCGCCGTGCTGCTGCGGCGGCGTGAGGTAGAAGTCGACGCCGAACGTGGAGCGCTTGCCGGCGATCGTGACCTTCGAGCTGCCGCTGCCGATCCGGCTGGCCGCGGGACAGGTCGAGCTCTGCGCCTGCTGGATCGTGCAGCGCTTCGCGACCGCGCGCGGGTCGAACCGGAAGCCGCGCGCGATGTCCACGTTGTAGGCCCGCAGGCGCGCGCCCGCCTTCTGGTCGAACCCCGCGTTCACCACGAGCTTCGAGGCGGCGTGAGTCGTGTCGGGCGTGAGCCGCAGCGAGCCGGGCTTGAACTTCTCGCCGGCGGCGGGCACGGCGGCGATCAGGAGGAGGGTCAATCCGGCTACGAGACCCTGGCTCCGTCGCGCGATCACGTGTCGACGCTACGTCGCGCCGCACCGCAGCGCGTCATTCGCACGAACGATTTTCCGCGACTTCGGCGCGCTTCGCGTGATCTACACAGCGGATGGGGAGCCTGGGAGAGCCCCCGCTCGCAGCGGGTGATGTCGTGCTGCGGCGGGCGGCACATGAGGTCGAGGTCGGGGGTGAGCCTGTCGTGCTCACGCCGAAGGAGTTCGCCCTGCTCGACGCGCTGCTCGAGAACGCGGGGGCCGTGGTTACGCGCGACGAGTTGCTCGACCGGATCTGGGGTGGCGCGTTTCCCGGCGGCACGCGCACGGTGGACGTGCACGTGGCGCAGCTGCGGCGCAAGCTCGGCCGTCCCGAGCTGATCCGCACCGTGCGCGGCGCGGGCTACCAGGCGGTCGAAGACCTCAGCGCAGCCGCTTCTTCGCGAAGCTGAGGAGGCGGTCGAATGACGTCTCGTCGCCCGCGACCTTGCGCGTGAAGAACTGCGTGCCGTCGTAGCCGTGCGTTCCGCCCGGGATGCGGTGGTACTCCGCCGGCACGTGCTTTGCATGAGCGCGCGCCACGAGCTGGTCGTCGAGCGCGACCGACACGCTGCGGTCTGCGTCGCCATGCACCGCGAACAGCGCCGGCTCGCCGC
This sequence comes from Thermoleophilaceae bacterium, assembly GCA_025928265.1. GTDB lineage: Bacteria > Actinomycetota > Thermoleophilia > Solirubrobacterales > Thermoleophilaceae > JAICJV01. Next base: position 23,031 of record JAICJV010000002.1, on the reverse strand, counting down.
GCTCGAGCTGGCTCGCGCCGGGCTGGACCAGGATGCCGCCCCACAGGCTGGCGACGAAGCGGGCCTTCGGCCCCTTGATGCCGTGATCGTCGAGCGCGTACGCCACCTGGTCGACGGTGATCGCGCCTGCCGACGAGCCCACCAGGCCGAGGCGCTTCATGTCGATGTTCAGCTTCCGCGCATGCGCGCGGAGATAAGAGCTGGCAGTGAGCGTGTCGTCGACGGCTGCCATAACCCCAGTTGCGAGCGGCACATCCGGGAGCGCCTTCGCGAGCGGCGCGACGCGGCTCGACAGCACCGGCTGCGCCCCGAGCAGGCGGTAGTCGATGCTCGCCGCGACGATCCCCCTGGCGGCCAGGGCCTTTGCGATGCGCACGAGATTGTGGTCGCGCTGGTTGCCCATCGTGAACCCGCCACCGTGGACGAGGATCACCACCGGCCGCGGCCGCTTCAACCGCTTGGCAGGGCTGTAGAGGTCGAGCTTCAGGTCCGCGCTCTGCGGCCACGGCGACTCGACCCGCCCTGTCCCGTAGGCGATCCCGTCGAGGACCGTCACGCGCGCGCCGGCTGCGGGCGCCAGCGCGAGCGCGACTGACGCAACGGCCAGGCCGATCCGCCAGAATCGCCTGCGCGGGTGGGGACGTTCGACGAGGGACTTACGCGGCGAATGCTGCTGGAGCGCGCGGCGATAGGCGCGGGATCGCTGACGCTCGCGAGCCAGCTCGGAATCTCCGCGGCCGCAGCCCGCCGCCATTCGCGACGCGCTCTTCCCACAGCGCGGCAGATCCGCGCGGACGTCCAGCGCATGGTGGACTTCGGGCCCCGGCTGACCGGCAACGCTGCGCATAACCGCTTTATCGGTTGGGTCGAGCGGGAGTTCAAGAAGGCCGGCTGCGAGCTCTTGCCGTGCGACGTGTATGAGACGAGCCGCTGGGAGGTCGGCCGCTTCGGCCTCGACCTGCTCGACGGCCCGGGCGCCGGACCGGCGCGCGTGGGCACGTACTTCCCGCGGTCGAAGGAGACGCCGGCGGGAGGGGTGGCCGGCCCGCTCGTCTACGGCGGTGCGCTTCCGCCGCCGAGCCTGAACGGCACCGACCTCGGGTCGCTCCAGGCGGCGCTCGAGCGCTACCCGGACGACGTCGCCTCGTGGGCGAAGGCGCTGCCGGGCACGATCGCCGGCTCGCCGCAGGGCAGCATCCTGCTGGTGGACATCGGCGCGCCGCTGCCCACGATGGCGGGCGCGTTCGCGCCGCTGCTCACCTACTACAACGGCCAGGGCGAGACGCTCGCCGACCTCGCGATCTCCGACTACAAGCGCCTGTGGATCCACCCCGGCCTCGCCATGCCGCTGAGCGAGTTCGCGGCCATGGGAGTGGCGGGCGTGGTGCTGATCGTGGACGCCTCCTACGACGCGCTGCGCGGTCAGTACATCCCGTTCGAGTGGCAGAACGAGGACGTGCCCGCGCTGTACGTGGACCGCGACAGCGGCCGCAGGCTGCGCACGCTCGCCGCGACCAGGCCGAAGGCGCGCCTGACGCTCACCGCCACGCGCAGGACGGTGCCGACTCCGACCGTCACCGCGGTGCTGCCGGGCGAGAGCAAGGAGGCCGTCATCTTCAACACGCACACCGACGGCCAGGGCTTCGTCGAGGAGAACGGGGGAGTGGCGTTCGTGCACCTGGCGCGCTATTTCGCGCGGCAGCGGGGACGGCGCCGCCCGAAGCGCACGCTTGTGTTCGCCGCCTGGCCCGGCCATATGAGCAACGACCTGCCGCAGGCACAGGGGTGGATCGACGCCCACGGCGACCTCGTGAAGCGCGCCGCGGCGGCGCTGACCGTCGAGCACCTCGGCTGCACCGAGTGGAACGACACGACGAGCCGCGGCTACCGGCCGACGGGCCGCGCCGAGCTGTTCGCGATCTGGACGAGCCAGGGCAAGATGTTCGACCTCACGCGCGACGCCGTCGTCAAGCACGACCTGCCGCGCACCGCGCTCCTGCGGCCGCCGGTCCAGTTCGGCGTCGGCGGCCCGTTCTACCAGGCCGGGATTCCCGAGATCGGCGCGATCGCCGGTCCGGAGTACCTGCTCACGATCAGCGACAGCGGCGAGATGGAGAAGTTCGACGCCCACATCGCTGCCCGTCAGATCGCATTCCTGGCCGACCTCACGGTGGCACTCGACGGGGTGAGCGCGAAGGACCTCCGCGCCGGCGACCCGCTGCTGGGGGCACCGGCGCCCAAGGGGAACATCGAGCCGTCGAGCGCACAACCGAAGGAGCAGCGGTGCGGCCCACGTCTGCAACAGCACGCTTAGGTGTTGCACACCGCCCGGCGGGGTATGTCATCCCCGCAATTGCTCTTGTGACGGGGGGACGATGTTCGACGTGACGAAGCTGGCCGCGGCAATCACATGCGCCGCGCTGGCAGCGGCGACAGCAGCGACCGCGCAGGCCGCGGGGCCGGCGCCCGGGTCGCCGGAGTACATCCAGCGCGACATGCAGAACATGCGCGACGCGTACGGACGTCAGACCGCTCCCGACGGCCAGCTCAGCCCGGACTACATCCAGGCAGTCCCCGGCGGCACCAACGACGCCTACCTCCAGCAGGTCGCGGAGCAGGCCGACAACCCAACCCGTCCGATCCTCGATCCCGGCCAGATCGTGCCGGGCTGGAACCAGGGCAACCCGTACCGCGCGCAGTGGTCCGGCACCCGCGGCATCCGCCAGCGGATCGCCTTCACCAACCGCTACGGCGCGCTGCTGCACGGCGACGTCTACAGGCCGCTGCCGGGCGCGCGCGACCCGTACACGCACAGGAAGCTGAAGGGCCCGTTCCCGGCCGTGGTGATCACCACCGGCTCGATCCAGGGCTCCGAGGGGATGTACGCGTGGCTCGCCGAGGACCTGGCGGAGCGCGGCTACGTGGTGCTCACCTACGACGTCCAGGGGCAGGGGACGAGCGAGACGTTCCCGCACCTCGGCCCGATGGCGGACCTGCCGTGGTGCGACCCGACCGCGCAGCCGCAGGGGCAGGAGCAGAGCGGCTGCCCGGGCGTCCCGTTCCAGCAGCAGGCCAACTTCGTCTACGGGACGATCGACGCGACCGACTTCATGGAGTCGACCCCGAGGCACAGGTACAAGAACCCGCACGCGGGCTCGGCGAAGGTCAACTCGTTCAACCCGTTCTGGAAGCTGCTCGACCGGCGCAGGGACCGCAAGTCGGTCACGCCCGGCCGCACGAACAAGCTGGCGATCATCGGCCACTCGCTCGGCGCCTTCGCCGTGTCGTACGTGCAGGGGATCGACAGGCGCGTGGAGACCACCGTCGCGCTCGACAAGCTCACCGGCCCGGGGAGCTCGTTCGCCGGCGAGAACACCGCAAAGGCCGTCGTCCCGGGGATGGGCATCCAGTCCGAGTACGGCTTCAACGTCGAGCCGTACTGGATGATGGGCGGCTCGTCGATCACGCCGACGCCGACGGGCCTGGACAAGGCGCCCGACCCGCAGCGTGAGGAGAAGACCGGCTTCCTGCCGTGGCGCAAGTCCGGCAGGGACTCGATGGTGATCGTGCCGCGCGCCTCGACTCACCTCGAGTACACCGACATCAACTTCGCGCTGCCCGCGAGCCGCTACGGCCAGGACGTGGCGAGCTACTACACGCAGGCGTGGCTCGACAAGTACCTCAAGCACCAGGGCAGCGCCGACAAGCGGCTGCTGGCCAGCCGGTTCAAGTACCTCGAGCCGCGGGCAGGCGGGAAGTGGCAGGCTGTCACGCTGAAGCGCGCCGACCGCCTGAGCTTCTACTTCTGCTCGGGCTACGGCTTCCACACGCAGAGGGGCAAGCTCGTGACGAACAACGACATCGCGGGAGTCGGGGGCTGCTCATAGTCCGGCGGCTCCTCGCGGTCGCCGCCGGCGCGCTGCTCGTCACGGCGCCGGCGGCCGGCGCGGCCTCCAGCTCGCTCCCGCGCGTCGGGTCCGGCGCGCGGCCCGGCCCGGACATCCTGTACGCGCCCGCGGTCGACGCGCCGCAACTCCAGAACACCGGCGTCTGGAAGGCGAAGCCGATCCTCGTCTCGGGGGCCGAGGCGTACCGCTCCGGGGAGTTCCTCTACCAGGACTTCCTCTACGACGACCACGGCGCCACGGGCACCGAGGATCCGGCCGACCCGTTCAACGAGGTCGAGCAGCTGTTCTCGCCGAAGCACGGCACGCTCGACTACCCGAGCGACCCGGTCTACGCGAACAACGCCGCCGACCTCGTCGAGCTGCGCGTGAAGCCGCTCGCGACCGAGACCGCGTTCCGGGTCACGCTGAACACGCTGAAGGACCCGAACAGGGTCGCGTTCACGATCGCGCTCGGCGACTCGCCGGTGCCGCACCCGTGGCCCGACGGCGCAGGAGTGACCTCACCCGCGCAGCTGTTCCTGACGGTGCACGGCACCACGGCGACACTCACCGATGCCACGACGGGCGCGGTGCTGTCGCCCGCGCCGACAGCGACCGTGGACATGACGCGCCGCCAGTTCGACGTGCGCGTGCCACACGCGGCATGGGATCCCGGCACGTCGACCGTGCGCATGGAGGCAGGCGTCGGTCTGTGGGACGGCAGCGCCGGCACCTACCTGAAGCCCGCCCTGACACGCAGCGCCACGCAGCCCGGCGGCGCGGCGCCCGGCTCGCCCGCGCTGTTCAACATGGCGTTCCGCACGCAGGAGCCGGTGCCCAAGATCTACTCGCCCGGCGGCGCCAACACGATCGTCGAGGGCGGTGCGGGGGTGAAGCTGGACGGGTCGTGGTGGCGCGAGCGGCGCCAGGGCGACGTGCTCGCCTCCGGCGACGTCTCGCAGTTCAGCGCCGAGGTCGACTTCGGCAAGCTCGCGCGCGGCACGGCGGACGACAGCGGCGTGCCCAAGACCGGCCACATCGACCGGATCTTCGCGAGCCGCTACGACTTCGGCCAGGGCATCGACTACAACGTCAAATGCCTGACCAGCACCGCGAAGGAGTGCACGGGCCGCTACCTCGGCCGGCTCCAGCCGTACGCGCTGTACGTGCCGTCGCAGCCGGTGCCGGCGAAGGGCTACGGCCTCGTGGTGAGCATGCACGGGCTGTCGGCGAACTACAACGAATTCCTGGGCAGCCACGAGGCGGAGGAGATGGGCGAGCGCGGCAGCGGCTCGATTCTGGCGTCGCCGGAGGGGCGCGGGCCGGACGGCAGCTACAAGAGCTATGCCGAGGCGGACGTGTTCGAGATGTGGGCGGACGTCGCGCGGCACTACAGCCTGAACCCCGCGCTGACCGACGTGAGCGGCTACTCGATGGGCGGCGAGGGCACATACGAGCTCGCCACGCGCTGGCCCGACCTGTGGGCGCGCGCGTTCCCGATCGTGGGGCCGCCGACGAACGCCGCGTCGTTCACCGCCCTGCGCAACATCCCGGTGATGGCCTGGTACGGGCTGCCGGACGAGCTCGTCGGGCCCGAGATGAGCGAGGAGGCGTTCCTCAACGCCACGACCGCGGGCATCCGCTACGACCATTGGGACTTCGCGCCCGCCGGCCACATCACGATCGGCAACAACGACGAGTTCGGCCCGGCCGTCGCCTTCCTGGGCTCGGCGACCGTCGATCGCAACCCCGCACACGTGACGTACGTGGATGACCCGAGCGCGCAGACGGCCGGCACCGGGCCCACCGATCATGCGTACTGGCTGTCGGGCGTGACGCCACGGAGCGGCGGGTCGGCCGCAAGCGTCGACGTGCTCTCACACGGCTTCGGCAAGGGCGATCCGCCGAAGCTCGCGCCGGCGTTCAGCGCGGGCACGCTGAACGGCGGCTCGCATGGCCCGCTGCCGTACACGCGCCGAACCCTTGCCTGGGGCGCGACGCCGTCGATCCCGAAGGCGGACCAGCTCGACGTGAAGGCGAAGAACCTCCGGTCGGTCACGGTGAACGCCCGGCGTGCACGCGTGGGCTGCAACCCGAAGGTGAACCTGAGCTCCGACGGCCCGACGGACGTGGTGGTGACCGGGTGCGGCGCGCTGCTGCCCAAGCGCGCGTGCGTCGACCGCCGCAAGTTCAGCTTCCGGCTGCACCACGCGCGGCGCGCTCGGGTCGTGGACGTCCGCGTGTACATCAACGGCAAGCGGATCATCCACCGGCGCGGGAAGAACATCGTGCGCGTGACGCTCAAGCGCCTGCCGCAGCGCAAGTTCAAGGTGAAGATCGTGGCCCGCCAGAGCGGCGGCTCGTCGCTCGTGAGCACGCGCACCTACAGGGGCTGCAGGAAGAGCCGTCCCAGGACGCGGCGCGTGCACCACCGCTGATCGGCAGCGCAGCTACTTGCGCTTCTTGTGCTTCTTCGCCGGCTTCACGGTCAGGCGCTTGTGCGAGGCCACCTTCAGCTTCCCGTTCGGCTGCTCGAGCGCGACGGTGAGCGCGGTGGGGAGGTGGTGGAAGCGGCGCAGCAGCGCGCGCCCGCGCGAGTTGATCGTGAGCGTGATCGTCTTCTTCTGACCAGCCGCGAGGGAGAACCTCTTCGAGCCGATCCCGACCCTCTTCTTCTTGTGCTTCGCGCGCTTCTGCAGCCCGACGATCGAGCCGTTGTGGAGCTGCTCGGTGGTCGTGCCCGCGAACGTGCCGTTGCAGGGGCCGCCGCTACAGACGATCGTGAGACTGATCGTCTTGCCGTTGGAGTGCGGCCTGCCGCTCAGCTTGACGGTCCCGGTGGTCTCCTGCTGAGACGCGGGAGGATCGACCGTCACGGACACGCTGCGCGTGGACTGGAGCCCGGTCGAGTCGGTGACCGTGAGCGTGCCGGTGTGCGTGCCGGTGCTCGTGAACGGCATGGAGACAATGGGACCCGTGGCATGGGCGCCGTTGTCGAACGACCAGTCGTAGGACACGATCGAGTCGCCGTCGTCGGGGTCGGATGATGCGCTGCCGTCGAATGTGAAGACCTGGCCGGACGCGCCGTGCGACGGGCTCACGCTCGCGGCCACGACGGGCGCACGGTGCTGGTACTCGTAGGCGCCGATGTCGCGCGGCGTGCCGTTCGACTTCACGTCCACGGTGCGCGGGTTCCCGTCGAGGTCGGTGGACGACTCGGTCGGGAAGGTGAACGACGAAACGTCGATCAGCGGCGAGTCGAAGCGCAGGTGGTAGTCGCCGTGCGCCGCGTCCACGAAGTCCGGGTCGACGCTGCGCATGTCGGAGCCGGAGATGCCGTTGGTATCGCCGTTCACATCGTCGTGGGCGGGGATCACAGTGGCATAGGACGTGCCCTGGTCCTGCTGGTGACGCGCAATGTACGTCGTGCCGAACCCCCACACGATCGAGTTGTTCAGGTCGATCTCCGTGCCGCTGTTCGGACCTTCCGTATCGGCGTCGATGCCGTATCCGCCTGATGCGGCATTCACGATCGTTGTGTTCTGGACGTTCGCCGACGCCTGAGGGCCGTATGTCGTACCGACGAGCAGCCCGAACGGGGTCGGGTTGGGGCCCAGGGGCGTCGTGATCACGAGTGAGTCGTCGATGGTCAGCGCCGCGCCTTCCTCGCCGACTCCGTAGAAGCCGCTGATTCGCGCGCGGTGGATCGTGAGCGCGCCGTTCGAGGTGACTCCCTGGTACGGCGAGCTGATCGTGCTGTCGTCAATTTCGCTCGAGCCGCTGGCGCCGACATTGACTCCATTGACGTACCCAGGGTCGTCCGAGGTCATCTCGACATGCGAGTTCCGCAGCGTGGCTGCGTTCAGCCCAACGCCGGTGCCGCCGAACGCGATCGCGGGATCCGAGGTCACGTCGACCTCGCGCACGGTGCCGCCGGTCATAAGGATCCCGATCGCGCCCTGCTGACCCGCTGCCTGCACCGCCAGCTGTGAGATCGACGACGAGGGGGAGGCGGTGGGGCCGAACTTGATGGCCGCCTTGTTCGCGTCCTGTCCCCTGATGGTCGTCTGCGTCCGGCCTGCGCCGATCACGTCGACCGCGTTGGCCGAGTCGTAGGTGAAGCCGCCGGACCGCGTGTACGAGCCGGGCCCGATGTCGATCGTGTCGGGAGCGCTCGTGCCCGCCGCGCTGTCGAGCGCGCTCTGCAGATCCGCACCCGAGTCGGTGCTGCCGGCGGGACACGAGCCGGACTGGTGGACGCAGTAGGTGCCGGCGAACGCGGGGGCGACGACGGCGAGGCAGCCGCCGACGAGGGCTATGACGAGGAGGGGACGCATGCATGTCACGGTCCGCCCGTCGCGCCGCCGCAGCGTCCTCCCGGAGGATGATCCGGGGCTACCCTAAGAGAGTCCTCACGCGCCACGAGGAGGGCGGGCTTAGGGTCCGTCACGTGAGACCGGCACGGATGCTTGTAGCGGCGGCGGTCAGCGCGGCAGCTCTGTCATTCGCCGGAACAGCGTCGGCCGACTTCACCGCGACGCAGATCACGACGCCCGCGAACCTGTCGCACCCGCTGGACAACCAGGACGCCGATTCGTCCGTGAAACTGCACGTCGCCGGGACATCGACGGGCACGGGCACGAACGTCGACATCTCGTGCATCTTCCCGAATGGCGGCGCGCAGGTACTCGCCACGGTGGCGGCCTCGAGCGGGACGTTCCAGGCGGACATCTCCGTCTCGGACGTCCCGAGTCTCCCGTGCATCCTCCGCGCTGTGCCACCGGGAACAGACCCGTTGACGCAGCGACCGAGCGACACATCGCCGTTCGAGGGCCCGATCATCCTTCCCGGCTATCGCCAGACGAAGTTCATCGACGACAACCCGGCGAACCCGGCGATTGACTTCCAGGTCGGCAACATCAAGAGCGGCGGAGCGTGGACCTATGACAGCGCGGGCGCCTGCACCATCTACGACGGGGATGTCCTCGATCCGGTGACCTTCGATATCAGCAACGACTCGCTGTACTGCAACGCCGCGTTCTTCGACGTGAACAACGGCGGGCACTCGCCGACGCGCTCGGAGCTCGTGATCGACCGCCGGAACGCCTACCTGCCGGCGGACGCACAAACCGTGAACAAGAACGCTGCGCACTTCCCGGCGCTCGCGACGCCGGCGTTCACGTACGACCAGGCGACCGGCGACCTCACGGTGCACTATGTGGAGCACATCGTCCGCTGCGACGTGACCGGTGCCGATCCCTACCCCGCTAACCCCGGCAACTGCTCGGACTTCGCGGATACCGGCGTCCAGCTCGATACGTGGATCTCGCAGAACAGCGACGCGAGCACCACGTCGGTCATCCAGCGCTTCAGCGCCACCGACGGGAACGTCCACGACATCGACGCACTCTCGGAGCAGGAGTTCGCTCAGTTGAACTCGAGCGGCGGGCTCCTCTTCCCGTGGATCGGCTCGAGCTACCAGCCTTACGCGGCGGGCGACCCGGTCGCGGCGCCACCCGCCGGGCCCGGCTCGATGTACGGCAAGAACGACCTGGCATCCCCCGAGGGCACGCTCGCGGGTGTCCAGGGGGCGGTCACGTGGGCTGCAGCGCCCGAGTCGGTGAGGATCACGCAGGGCACTTCCGATGCCCAATCGGGTCTTGAGCTCGCCTATCGAAAGACCATCGACCCATCGTCGCCGATGTGGCTCGGCTGGTCGTTCGCCGTTGGCGACACGCTGTCCGGGATCACCGCGTCCGCACACGCCGCCGAGGCCGGCTTCATGCCGCACATCGCGATCACCTCACCTGCCGACGGGTCGTCGACCACCGCGGCGGCGACGCACGTGACTGGCACGGCCTCCGACAGCTCGGGCGACACGCTCGGGGTGAGCGTGAACGGCCACTCGGCCAGCGTCGACTCGGGCGGCAACTGGAGTGCCGACATCCCGCTCAACCCGGGCGCCAACACGGTGACGGCGACCGTCACGAATAGGTACGGCACGTCTGCCAGCACCAGCCATTCGGTCGCGCGGGTGTCGGCCAGCCCGCCACATGTGTTCCATGGCGCGCGCTTCCGCGGTGCCCACACGCTCCGGCTGGACCGTCACGGCAACCTCGTCATCCGGGTCACGTGCCCGGCCGACTCCGCGACAGCGTGCTCGGGGACCGCGTCGCTCGTCAGCGCGTCAGCCGTGCATGCGGCCGCCAGGCGGCCGCGCGCGAAGGTCCTGAAGGTCGGCTCCCACAAGTTCAGGATCAAGCCCGGCAGGACGGGCAAGGTGAAGATCCGCGTGACCGCGAAGGCGCGGCGCTACATCAACAAGCACAACAGACTGCGCGTGAAGCTCACGATCACAAGCCGTGACGGCGCCACCGCCGCGAACAAGAAGATCACGGCGAAGCTCACGATCAAACCCGCCGCGAAGAAGAAGCACCACCGCTAACGCGTGCGGCGCACCGACACTCGCGTGGTGAAGACGGGCGTGGACACACCCGGCGTGAACTGCTGGAGCGCGTTCGGCGGGCCCAGCGGCACGTCTACATTCAGCCGCCCGCTCCGGCCGGCGCGCATGGTCCGGCGAACCGAGCCGATCGTCACGCGGTAGCGCGCACGGGGCCGATAGCGGCGCGCCGTCCGCACGGTGCCCGAGCCGCTCCCGCGCAGCTCGAATCCGCGCGCTGACGCGTCCGCGAGCGTCGCGAACTCGGCTGCCGTGCGATGCATCGCCACGCGCCACCCGTAGACGGCGAACGTCGCGTCCGCCGAGGTGTACGTGAACGCTCGCCGAGCGCTGCGCTGCGCGAACGCCTGCATTATGCGCGGCAGCTCGAGCTTCAGATCACGCTGCCAGAACGGCCAGCTGTGGGTGCCCTCGCCGTAGTCGTCCCACACGTGGGGAATGCCGAAGGAGTCGAGCCGCTGGTGGAGCGCGAGGCTCATCGTGTGCACCGCGGCCTCGATCGGGTCGGTCTCGAAGCCCGACTGCTTGCCGTTGCCTGTACGGATCGAGAGCGTCATCCCGCCGAGGTTCGCGGCCAGATCCCAGGGGTTGTGCGCGCGCCACCACAGCTCGCGCGTCGCGCGCGGGCCCCAGATCGAGTCGGGCGTCGCGCCGCCGTCGGCAAGCGCCTCGCCCCCGATCACAGGCCAGCCCTCCGGGTCGTTCGTGTCGACTGCGCCCGAGAACGACGCCGCGGCGACGAACCTGTCCGGGTGGCGCACCGCGTAGCTCATCGAGCTGAAGCCGCCCATCGAGAGGCCCGCGATCGCGCGCTCTCCACGGCGCGGGAGCGTGCGGAAGTTCGCGTCGACCCAGGGAATCAGCTGGTCGATCGTGAACGTCTCCCAGCGCGGCGGGCCGCCGCGGCCCTCGTTCCACCAGTCGCTCGCCCAGCCGCCGGCGTTGCCCGTGCCCGCGGCCGGCGGCATCACCACGATCAGCGGCAGGCCGGCGGTGAGGCGCTCGGCGTCGCCCTTGTCGGTCCACGACGCCGAGGTGTCGAACGACCCGTGCAGCAGGTAGAGCACGGGGTAGCGCTTCTTCGGGTGACTCGCGTAGCCGTCGGGCAGCAGGATGCGGACCTTCGCCGGGAAATCGAGCGCGGGCGTCGACATCGTGAGCTCGCTGAGGCGGGGGGAGAGCTGCGTGCGCGAGTCGACGTGCAGGGGGGAGGCGGAGCCGAGCGCGACCGCGGGTAGTGCGGCGATGGCGATGACGGCGAGCGCCAACGCGACGGCGACGGTCCGCGTGCGCATGCCGCGGGAGCGTACTCAGCCGGTGACGACCGCTGCGCCGGACACGGACGCGCGCTTCGCGCCGACCAGCACCGGAACGCCGTGCTTCGGCACGAGTGTGATCCCGCGCAGCACGACGGGGTCCGGCGTGTCGCGCACGGGCTCGAGGTCCACACTCGACGCGATCACGCGAAGCACCTCGGACATCTCGAGCTCGGCCAGGGCCGCCCCGATGCAGCGGCGGATGCCACCGCCGAACGGAAGCCAGGCGTAGGACTCGGCGCCGTCGTCGAGAAAGCGCTCGGGCCGGAACTCGTCCGGCTCGGGATAGAGGTCCTCGCGGTAGTGGACGAGGGCGATCCCGGGGTAGACCTTGATGCCTGCCGGCAACCGCCGGCCGGCGACGTCGCGCGGCGCAGCGAGCGTGCGCTCGGCCGCGTCGATCACGGGCCGGACCCGCAGCGTCTCCTTGCCCACGGCGTTTGCGTAGCGCTCGTCGCCGGTCTCGCGCAGCCGCTCCAGCTTCGCGGGGTTGCGCAGCAGCAGCTCGAGCGCGAACGTCAGACCGGTGGCGGTGGTCTCGTGGCCGGCCGCGAGCATCGTGAAGAGCTCGTCGCGCAGCTCGGCGTCGGTCATCGCGCGGCCCTCGTCGTCGCGTGCGCACAAAAGCAGCGACAGAACGTCGGACCGCTCCTCGAGGTCGGGCTCGCCGCGCCGCTGTGCGATCTCCTCGTAGAGCAGCGCATCCGCCGCGCGCAGGCGCCGGGCGAAGCGGCCGCCGGGGCTGAGCGGACCGAGGTCCCTGCGCAGCGTCGCCGACGCCATCAGGACCGGGCTCGAATCGATGACGGCGCTCAGCGCGCGCCGCATCCGCTCCACTCGCGCCGGATCGGTGACGCCGAAGACCGCGCGGCAGATGACCTCGAACGTGAGCGCGCGCATGCGCTGACGCAACACGAGCCGCTCACCGGGCGACCAGCGCGCGACCTCACGCTCGGCCACCTCGCGCACCGTCGAGCGGAACGCCGCTACGCGCGACCCGTGGAAGGGCGGCAGCAGCAACCGTCGCTGGCGCAGGTGCTCCGGGCCGTCGAGCACCAGCACCGAGTGCTTGCCCACGACCGGCTCGAGTATCGAGTTCGCCTCGCCCGCCAGCAGGTCCGACTGGTTGCCGGTGAAGAGCTCGCGGATCGCATCCGGATCGGCGACGTAGACGCCGGTCCCGAAGCCGAGCAGGCGCACCGTGAAGACGTCGCCGTAGCGCCGGTGCCAGCGACGCAGCGTGTCGAGCGGGCGACGCGCGAACTGCGCCGTCGTGAGGGGCGTGAAGCGTGGCCCGGGAGGCAGTGCCGGCTCGGTTGACACCGTGCCGGAAACCGTAGCGCGGGCGCGGCTAGGCCGCGCCCGCGCTCACGGAGCGGATCTCGTTCAGCCCGCCGGGACGGCCGGAGCCACGGCGGCGGTGTCGGCGCTCGCCGAGGCGGCGGTCTGCGCCGTGGCGCTCGCGTCGCCGGCTGCCGCGTCCGCCGTGGTCGACGCCTGCTCGGTGGCAGGAGCCGCGGCGGGCGCCGCGGGGGCGGCGGGGGCAGCAGGTGCTGCGGGCGCCGGGGCCGGAGTGGCGGCCGGAGCCGGGGCCGGCTGGCTCTGCTGCGGCGCAGGGGCCGGAGCCGGAGCCGGAGCCGGGGCCGGAGCCGCCTGCGGCGCAGGCGCGGGGGCCGGAGCCGGAGTGGCAACCGGAGCCGGAGCCGGCTGGCTCTGCTGCGGCGCAGGGGCCGCAGCGGGAGCCGGGGCGGGCGCCGGAGCAGGGGCCGGAGCAGGGGCCGGAGCAGGGGCCGGCTGCGTCTGAGCCGGAGCACTCTGCGTCTGCGTCTCACTCTGCGCCGGGGCCGGAGCACTCTGCGTCTGCGTCTCCTGAGCCGGCTGCTGCTGCGGAGCGGCCTGCTGCTGTGGCGCCGCCTGCTGCTGCTGAGGCGCCGCCTGCTGCTGCTGAGCCGGAGCCGGCTGCTGCTGCGGCGCCGCCGCACCGCCGTTGCTCGACGGCGGCGGAGCCGCCGGCTGCGGCGCGGCGTGCTCGCGCGCGGTCGTGCCGCTGCTGCTCGGGTGGCGCTTGGCCTTCGACCGCTTCACCTTGGTCTTCGACGCGGCATGAGCGCGGGCGGGGTGCTTCTGCGCAGCCCGCGCGGCCGCGCGCATCGCCTCGAACGGCACGTGCACGACGGTGAAGCCTGAGCGAGCGGAGCCGTTGAACCAGCCCGCGCCGCCACCCGGGTTCGCGTACGAGGTGCCGAAGAACTTGCCGTTGATCGACATGTACACGTGCGAGGGGTTCGCGTAGATCGTCACCGCGCCGCGGCCGGGGGCGCCCCAGTGCATGAAGTCGCCCGAGACCTTCGGCGACGAGATCAGTCCGGCGGCGTGCAGTACCGCCGACACCGCCCCGGAGCAGTCGTACGGCCCCGAGAAGCTCGAGTTGTGGCCGCCGCCCCACTGGTAGCGGTAGTGGTGCGCGTCGATGTCGTTCGCCTTGGCGATCATCGCCGCGATCATCTGCGACATCGAGCCCTTGCCGGACGGCACCGGCACGGGACCGGCGTCACCGGACGGCGCCGACGGCGCAGAGCTCCGCGGGCCCGGGATCGACACGCTCGGCGCCGACGAGCCGTCGCCACCGGTCTCGACATGGACGTTCGGGGACGTGGGAGCGCCGGCGCGGACGCCGCCGTTGTCGCGAACCGCGGCGAGGCCGTGCGAGCGGCCGTTGTGCGCATCGTCCGACGCCTTGGCGTGCGAGCCGGACTTGACCCGCGTCATGAGCGACGCGTAGTGCATCGACGGATCGGCCGAGGCGGACGAGGCCGAGGCCTTCGGACGCGGGACCGTCACAGCAGCCCACTCGGCCGCGTGCGTTGCGGTGCCCTCCTGGTAGAGGACGGTGTCGCTCGGGAACAGGCGCAGCCAGGTGGCCACGTCGACCTTGCCCGTGGCCGGCAGCATCATCCGGCGCTGGAACGTCTTGACGGCGTTCTCGGTGATGGGGCCGTAGATCCCATCCACGGTCACGTGCAGAGCACGCTGGACGGTGACGACTCCGGGCTGGGTGCTGCCGCGCTGGAGCAGGATGCGGTCGGCGCGCTGCTCGTCGTGGCGCTTCGGCGCCGCCTTCTTGGCGTCGCGCTTGCCCGGTGAGTTCGTCGCAGACGCGACCGACGGAAGGAACGGCGAAGCCGCAACGGCCGCGCTGACAGCCAGCGACGCGCGCTTGCGCCTGCCTTCCTGCTTGCGCCCCGACGCTAGGAGCTCACGACGACGTATCGAGCGTTCCAGCGAACGCTCCCAGATCTCGCGTGACGCGAGATCGCGGCTCTGAAACTGCACCGCACACCCTTTCTCTTTCGCCTGCCTACGAGGTGAGCTGACGGGCTCGCGCTGAAAGAGATGCGCTACGCCGCACTACGGCGGCGATTCGCCCCAAGTGGCCTGGGCCACAGTGGTTCCCCCGTTCCCCGCCGACGTGCGCCGGGGATTCGGCAGATGTGTGTCTTCAGGAGCTATGTATACCGCTTCAGCCTAAAAGGTTGCGCCGGTTTGCTGGGAAATTTCCGTGGGAGCGCGGTCAGGACGTCGCTGCAAGCCGGCAGATTCCGGGCGACCAGCCCTGGGATCGCAGCGTGTTCGCGAGGCTCGCGTGGGCGGCTGACTGGCGTGCATCGAGCGCCGGGAGCTTCGAGCGCCCGCGCGTCCCGCGGACCTTCCCGCGCTCGCGTCTCATGCCCCTGCCCTTCGCCTTCGGCACGTAGTGGCTGCCCTTCCAGCGGATGATGTCGATCCCGCGGTCGTAGTCGAGCGAGTACACGACGTCGCCCTTCGGCGCCCACTTCGGCGATGACGACGAGCCACCCAGTGCCGCGAAGAAGCCCTGCTCGACGATCTTGCCGTCGGGCTTGACCTGGAGGAAGCGCACGCCGTCCTCGTACTCCGAGAGCGCGACGAGCCCGCCGTTGCGGAAGCTCGCGTGCTCCTGGAACCAGTGCACCGAGCAGCCGAGGTGGTTGATCGGCGGCTTGCCGTCGACGTAGGTGCCGTTGCCGGCGGGCTGGAGGTGGGCGAGCGGGCCGTTGAAGGTGCGCGACCTGCCGCGATTGACGGCGTCGGCGCTGTAGGTGCGGAACTCGCCGTTGGCGCCGTCGCAGCGGCCGGTGAAATTGGTCTCGCCGCCGACCAGCAGGAACCTGTCCCTGCCCTGGCGCGGCCAGCGCGCCGAGTGGACGAACGCGTCCGAATCGCCGTGGTAGAGCACCTTCGGGTGCTGCGGCGAGGCACCGGGCGCGTCCTTCGGGTTGACGGTGATCACCGCGAACGGCCGGCAGGCGGTGAGCAGCACACCCGGGCGGATCTCGCGGATGTGGTGGCAGCTCTTCGAGTCGATGCCCTGCGCCCTGAGCTCGTCGATCCAGTCGCCGGCCACGGTGGGGGCGCGGCCGTCGAGGATCCCGCGGGCGTCGATGATCGTGCCGGCGCGGCCGTAGAACCACTGGCAGTCGAGCACGCACTCGGCCGTGTGGTTCGGGATCGGGACCGTGCCGACCTCCCTGATGTTCGACGGGTCGCGCACGTCGAAGAACTGGACGCACCCGGTGGGGGAAAGACCCGCGAGGCAGCTCGGCTGGAGCGAGTAGAAGTCGCTCGCCACCGCCAGCACCTTGCCGTTGGTCGGCACCTCCTCGTTCTCCCACGCCACGTTCAGCTTCATCGAGCCGAGCGTGCGCGGAGTCTCGGGCTTCGAGATGTCGTAGATCGTGATGTTCTTGCCGCTCGTGACGAACAGGCGGTTGCCCACGACCTTCGCGCCGGTGGTCAGCCCGACGTCCTGCTTGATCGAGCCGAGGTACTGGACGTTGTCCGACGAGACCCAGTCGGGTCCCGACCTGTCCGCGGACGCGAGCGGCGCCGCCAGAAGGGCGATCGCGGCTGCGAGCGCGATCGCGATGGATCCGCGCACGTACCCCATGCGGGCGGCAAAGTAGCAGGGCTCTTATCTTCGCGCGCCGGTCCGGCCTGTTAGCTTGCGCGGCCATGCCCGCCGACCGCTTCGTGACCGCCCTCAACGAGCAGATCACCGCCGAGCTGGCGGCGTCGCACCAGTACGCGGCGATCGCGATCGCCTACGACGCGCAGACGCTGCCGCGGCTCGCCGGCTTCTTCTACGCCCAGGCGGTCGAGGAGCGCAACCACGCGATGATGATGGCCCGCTACCTGCTCGACACCGGACGCGAGGTCCGGTTCGGCGCCGTCGACGCACCGCGCGGCGAGTTCTCCGACCACGTCGAGCCGATTCGCCTCGCGCTCGAGCAGGAGCGATCCGTGAGCGCCCGGATCAACGAGCTGACTGCCGTCGCGCGCGAGGAGAACGACTTCCGCAGCGAGCAGTTCATCCAGTGGTTCCTCAAGGAGCAGGTCGAGGAGGAGGCCACGATGTCGGCGCTGCTCGACGTGGCCGAGCGTGTGCGCGACTTCCCGATGACGCTCGAGGAGTACGTCGCGCGCGAGCATCCCGCCGGGGGAGGCGAGGCCGACCCGTCGGCGCCGCCCGCGGCCGGCGGCGCGCTGTGACTAGGCGGCGTCGCGCACGGCAGCGATCTGCTCGAGCGCGCGCAGGATGAGCTCGGGCGGCTGTGCGCCGGTGATCGCGTAGCGGCGATCAACGACGAACGTGGGCACGCCGCTGATCCCCATCTCGTGAGCGGCCTGGATGTCGGCGCGCACCGCGTCGGCGAACTCGTCGCCGGCGAGCATCGTGCGGACCTCGCCGGGATCGAGACCGATCTCTGACGCGAGACGAACCAGCGTCTCGGGGTCGGCCAGATGCTCGGACTCGGTGAAGTAGGCGCGGAAGAGGCGCTCCTCGGCCTCGTCCTGCAGCCCGTGCCGCGCGGCGAGATGCGTGACGCGGTGGGCGTCGAAGGTGTTGCCGAGCACCGCCGAGTCGAGGTTGTAGGTGAGCCCCGCCGCGGCCGCCGTCTCGGTGACACGCGCGTTCATTTCCTTCGCGCGCTCGCGACCGCCACCGTACTTCGCAGCGAGATAGTCGTGCACATCGCCTTCGACGTCGCGTGGCAGATCAGGCGCGAGCTGGAAGCTGCGCCAGCTGACCTCGACTTCGTCGCGATGCTCGAAGCGCGCGAGCGCGGTCTCGAAGTTCCGCTTGCCGATGTAGCAGTACGGGCAGACGAGGTCGGACCAGATTTCGATGTGCATGCAACTAACTGTAGTCACACGACGGGCGGCGGGCTGCCCTTCGCGCTGCCGGCCAGCGCCGGGTCCCACCCGCACACCTCGCATCCGTGGAGAAAGGCCGATCGGGCGAAGGCGAGCGCGGTCTGCTGCGGGTCCCGCGTCGCGACCAGGTCGTCCCAGTCGAGCACGTATTCGCCGAGCGCCTCGTCCCAGCGCCCCGGAGCAGGGAGGTCGGCCTCCGCGAACCCCGGGGGAGCGGGATGGGCGTATGCGTAGAACGCCGCCTTGCCGTAGCGCGGGTCGCCTGGCCACCAGCCCACGCCGATGTACTCCGCGTCCGCCGAGTTGCGCGTGATGAAGTCGTCCGCCGGCGGATCGGCGGGCGTCCCCGAGAAGAGGCCCACTCCCAGGTCGAACGACCCCCACCACGCGTTGACCTGCGTCGACCGTCCGCGATACGGCGCCCGGTACGCCGCCAGCACCAACGCGGCTCGGGTGGCGACGGCGAAGTAGGAGTCGACCGCCTCGATGTCGTAGGTGGCGTGCTCGTGGTCCTCGTCGAGCGGCACGCTCCACCAGACCTCCTGCGGCGTCGGGTCGATCTCGACCGGCCCGACGAGCGACCGGAGGGCGGCCAGGACCGCCCGCGTGACCTCGCCCACCGGCCGGTCCGGCGTGAGCGCGACGCGCTCCGAGCGGCCGTCGCTGTGCTCGACCACCGCCTCGTGGGCATGGAGGTCGAGTGTGACGACCAGTGCGCCGGAGCCCTCGGGCGCGGGGAGGGGGAGCGTCTCCCAGCCACGGGCGGTCAGCCGGAGCGCGGCGTGCTGGAGCTGCGGCTCAGGCGGCGCGAGCGCGACGGCCAGCTTGCCGAGCACCTGCGTGTGCCCGTGAAGCGTGTCGCACGTGTCGCTCCAGGCTGCGTAGTTCAGCGACGGCCAGGGCCCGCTCACGCGCGCTCGTCGCCGAGGCGGTCATCGAGGTAGCGCCAGAACTGCCGTTCGAAGTCGGGCCACCAGTTCGAGACGTGTATGGGATCGGCGAGCCGCTCGCGCAGGGCGGCGGTGCGATCCGCGTGCAGAACCCAGGCCACGAGGCCACCGAGCGCCATGAACACGCCCACGAGCGCCATTGCACCCAGCAGCGCCGAGCCGTTCCTGGCAGCCGGGACGGCGCCGGCCGCGAACAGCGCGCATGTGACGAACAGGCATGCGGGCATGAGCTTGCTTCCGGCCGCTTGTCTGACTCGGGCGGTCATCGGGAGAGGTGAGCCTACCCGGCCTGAAATCGGTTACGCAAGGTGGCAATTCTCTCATCATGAGATTCCCCCGAAGTGGGGACAAGCGAGGGGCGGGAGGCAGAGGATCAGGTACCCCCATGCCCGGGCCCGCACGGGCACCCCTCTGGAGGCAGGGAATTGATGAGCTCGATTCGGCGTCTCAGCGCCACGCTCGCTTTCGCCGCGCTGGCCCTTCTGGCCACGGCCGCGGTAGCCAGCGCCAAACCGCTCGCGCACGGCCAGTTCGTGCATATCGCGAAGACGCGGTTCCACACGAACCAGAGCAACAACTGGTTCGGCTACAACCAGGGCACGCTCGAACAGGGCGGCAAGCTGTTCAACTCGATCACCGGTGACTGGATCGTCCCGACGGCGACCCAGCACACGAAGGGCCAGGCCGAGAGCTCGTCCACGTGGATCGGCATCGGCGGCGGCTGTATCGACGCGGGCTGCACCGCAGGCGACAACACCCTGATCCAGACCGGCACCGAGCAGGACGTGGACAGCTCGGGCAAGGCGTCCTACTCGGCCTGGTGGGAGATCATCCCGGTCCCCTCGCTCAACATCAGCATGACCGTGTCACCCGGCGACCACATGTCGGCGAGCATCGCCGAGGTGGTGCCGAACTCGAACGTGTGGACGATCACGCTGAAGGACGTGACGCGAGGTGAGTCGTTCTCGCAGACCGTGCCCTACACGTCGACCCACGCGACGGCCGAGTGGATCTCGGAGACGCCGCTCCTCATCGGGACGGACGCGGGGCTCGCGACACTGCCGAACCTGACGACGACACCGTTCACCAGGGGAACGACCAACGGCCAGAACGCCGGCCTGAAGTCGTCCGAGGAGATGCAGCTGATCGACTCGAACGGCAACGTCATCGGCGCGCCGTCGGCGCCGAACAGCACGACGGACGGGTTCAACACGTGCAGCTGGGCCACCAGCTGCTGATGCCGGCCCGATTCTGAGGTCACCGGGCCGCGGCATGCGCCGCGGCCCGGTTACGCCGGCGTCCGCTCGCCGTAGAGCGCGTCGAGGCGGTCGCGGTGGCGCTCGTAGACGACCTGCCGCTTGACCTTCGCGGTGGGGGTCAGCTCGCCCGCTTCCTCGGACAGGTCGCGGTCGAGCAGCGCGAAGCGCTTGACCTGCTCGATTGCCGCGAAGCGCGCGTTCACCTCGTCGACGCTCCGCTGGATCTCCTCGCGGATGCGCGGGTCCGACGCCGGCGCGTCGGGCTCGAGCGCGATCAGCGCGGTGAGGTACGGGCGGCGGTCGCCGTACACGACCGCGTGCGAGATCCAGCGCTGCTGCTGCAACGCGTTCTCGATGCTCGCGGGCGTCACGTTCTTGCCGCTCGAGGTGATGATCAGGTCCTTCTTGCGCCCGGTGATCGTCAGGTAGCCGTCGTCGTCCTGTCGCGCGAGGTCGCCGGTGGCGAGCCAGCCGTCGTCATCGATCACCTCGGCGGTCGCGTCGGGCGCGTCGTGGTAGCCGGAGAAGACGTGCGGGCCCTTCACGAGCAGCTCGCCATCCGGAGCGATGCGAACCGAGCAGCCGGGCAGCGGCCTGCCGACAGTGCCGAAGCGGAGCTCGTCGATCGTGTTGACGGCGGCGACCGCGGTCGTCTCGGTCATCCCGTAGCCCTCGAGCACGTAGACGCCGGCTGCATGGAAGAAGCGCAGGATGTCCGGGTCGACCGGCGCGGCG
Organism: Thermoleophilaceae bacterium; assembly: GCA_025928265.1. Taxonomy (GTDB): domain Bacteria; phylum Actinomycetota; class Thermoleophilia; order Solirubrobacterales; family Thermoleophilaceae; genus JAICJV01. The sequence continues at coordinate 2,187 of JAICJV010000002.1, read as the reverse complement.
CCGGTGACCGCGAACTGCAGGCGATCGCCGAAGACCCGCCTGATGCGGCGCAGGACGAGACGATCGGCCAGCCGGTGCTGGGCCGCCAGGCCCACGCCCAGCGGTCGCGCCCTCTCGCGCGCGGCCTGCGCGCGGCGTCCGACGCCGATCGCCCAGTCGAGCAGCATGCGCCGCGGCCGGCTGTTCGACGCGCCGGCGGTCGCGGCCGCGTAGATCTTCTCGAAGACGCGCGGCACCGACGGGAGGTGCGTCGGTTGCAGCTCGGCGACGTCGTCGAGCAGGAGCGCCGTGTCGCGGCGCCAGTACGCGAGCGTCGCGCCCTGGTCGAGCGCGAGCAGCTGCACGATCCGCGCCAGCACGTGCGCGAGCGGCAGCCAGAGGTAGATGACGTTCTCCTCGGCGTCGAACCGGATGCGCCGTTCGATCATGTCGATGTTCGAGCGGACGTTGGCGTGGGTGAGAACGCAGCCCTTCGGAGCCCCGGTCGTGCCGGACGTGTAGACGATCGTGCAGGGGTCGTCGGGACGCACCGCGTCGGCGCGCGCGTCGAGCTCGCCGTCGGGCACGGCTCCTCCCGCACGGGCGAGGTCCTCGAGCTCGATCGCCGGCGAGCGGCGGACGCCGAACGTGATCACGTGCTCGAGCTGCGGAAGGCGGCCGAGCAACGGCGCGATCTTCTCGACCTGCGCGTCGTCCTCACAGAAGACGACGCGCGCGCCGGAGTCCGCGAGAACGTGCTCGCACTCGCCGGCCGAGTTCGTCTGGTAGACGGGCACGACGACCGCGCCGGCGAACAGCGCGGCGAGGTCGGCAAGCGTCCACTCGACGCGGGTGTCGGAGAGGATCGCCACGCGGTCGCCCGGTTCCACGCCGAGCCGGATCAGCCCGCGGGCCAGGCGGCGCGCCTGTTCGGCGATCTGCGAGTAGCGCAGCTCGCTCCAGCCACTGCCGTCGTGGAAGCGCGCGGCCACGCCGTGATGGAGGTCGAGGGTGTCGAGCAGGGACCGGCTCAGCGTGTGCCCGGCGGCCGCGACGTCCGCTGCCGTGCGTGTCGAAGTCGGGTTCATGCGGCCATCTTGGGCGACCGCGCCGGGAGCGTCAGTGGGCCTCAGTGTGTATTTCGCCGAATGGTTATTTCGATGCATTTCCGATGCGCCAACAATCGGGCACGGTATGGCCCATGGCGCGATACGAGAGGGTCCGCCGCGAGAGTCGCACGGAGAAGGACGAGCGCTGCGCGGCGTGCGGCCGGATGACGACGGAGCGCGACCGCATCGTGATCGCCGGCGTGGCGATCCACCTCTCGTGCGCGCTGTTGCGCCGGCGCCGCACGAAGAGCTACGGCCGATAACGGCGCCGAATGCACCTTCGGACCCATTGAGCGCAGGCTCGTGAGCCGCCACAGTGAGGCCATGAGCATCGTCCCGACAGCAGAACCCCCGCAGGCCGCCCCCGACCAGCGCGACCCGTGCGTCGCGGCGGCCGAGCTGCTGGACGCCGCGCAGGCGCTGCGACGCGCCATTGCGGCCGCGTCGACGCGGGGCGACAGCCTCGCCGTGCTCGCCGCGCTCGAGGCCACGCTGGATTCCGTCGGTGCCTCGCTGGCGGAGCTGCGGGGCCCGCTGCTGGAACAGGTCGATCCGCACAACGCGACGCACCCGGGAAGCCGGGCCGAGCAACTCGACACGGCGCGCCTGGTGGCGCAGATGGGAGGTGCGCTCTCGGACGCCGCGACCCACTGCGGCGAGCTGCGCAATATCGTGGCTCGTCGCTGAGCATGGCCACGAGCACGGACACGCAGAAGCGCGCGCTGCGTGCCGCGGACAGCCACGAGCTGATCCGCGTCCACGGCGCGCGCGTGAACAACCTCAGGGACGTCAGCGTCGAGATTCCGAAGCGCCGGCTGACGGTGTTCACCGGCGTGTCGGGCTCGGGCAAGAGCTCGCTGGTGTTCGGCACGATCGCCGCGGAGTCGCAGCGGCTGATCAACGAGACCTACAGCGCGTTCGTCCAGGGATTCATGCCCACGCTTGCGCGGCCGGACGTGGACGTGCTCGAGGGGCTGACGACCGCGATCATCGTCGACCAGGAGCGCATGGGCTCCGACCCGCGCTCCACCGTCGGCACGGCCACCGACACCGGCGCGATGCTGCGCATCCTCTTCAGCCGGCTCGGGCAGCCGCACAT
>JAICJV010000118.1 GCA_025928265.1 Thermoleophilaceae bacterium | reverse complement strand
GCGGGATGAGCAGCGCCCGCCCGGCGTTCTCGCGGAAGCGGGCCCCGAACAGCGCCGACGAGCCCAGCTCGGCGACGACGAGGTCCTCGATCTCGTCGGGCTCGAGCATCACCAGGTCCGCCCCCGGGGGCTCCTCGGCGTCGGGCAGGTGGATGATGATCCCGTCGTCGGAGTAGATGGCGTCGGACTCCAGCCCGACCTGATCGCGGATGCGGGCACTCAGGGCCAGCGACCAGGCGGCATGGACCCGGCCACCGAACGGGCTGAGCACGCACAGGCGCCAGTCGCCGATCTCGTCGCGGAAGCGCTCGACCACGATGGCCCGGTCAGATGGGACCACTCGTGTGGCCTGCTGCTGCTCGGTCAAGAACTCCACCAGGTTGCTCGCGGCGCGCCGGTCCAGGTCATAGTCGCGCTGCAGCGTCTCGGGCGACTGGTCCACCGCCCAGCGCGCGAAGGCGCCGATGGCCTCGCCGAGCTCCCGCGGGCGCGGCCGGGCAAGCGCACGCCCTTGTGGCAGCAGCGGCTCAAGTCCCAGTCGCTGCTGGAGGTGGCCAAGAAGTACGGGGAGTTCCCGGTGATCCTGGAGACCTACCGCGAGTGCCTGCGCGACGTGCTCGACCTGCCGGCGCTCGACGGTCTGCTGCGGTCGCTGCACAGGCGCGAGATCTCACTTGTCGAGGTGGAGACCCCGCGCGCGTCCCCGTTCGCGTCGTCGCTGCTGTTCGACTACGTGGCGACCTACATGTACGAGGGCGACACGCCCAACGCGGAGCGGCGTGCCGCGGCGCTGTCGCTCGACCGCGACCTGCTGCGCGAGCTGCTGGGGCAGGAGGAGCTGCGCGAGCTGATCGACGCCGCCGCGCTCGACGAGGTGGAGGCCGACCTCCAGCGCACCAGCGAGCGGATGCGCGCGGCCAATGCCGACTCGCTGCACGACGCGTTGCGCGCGCTCGGCGATCTCACGCGTGACGAGGTCGAGGCGCGGGCGCTCGACGGCGTCGATGCCGAGGCCATGCTCGACCAGCTCCGCGGCGAGCGCCGCTCGGTCGTCATGCGGATCGGCGGCGATGACCGCTGGATCGCCGCGGAGGACGCGGGGCTCTACCGCGACGCCTTCGGCGCCGTCCCGCCCGGCGGCCTGCCGGAGGTGTTCCTCGAGCGCGTCGACGACCCCCTGCGCAAGATCATCCGCCGTTATGCGCGCACGCACGGTCCGTTCACCACCGCGGAGCTGCAGCGCCGCTACCTCGTGGACCCGAGCTCGGTGCTGCGCGAGCTCGAGCGCGGGGGCGACCTCGTGCGCGGGGAGCTGCGGCCGGGCGGGACCGAGCGCGAGTGGTGCGATCCGGACGTGCTGCGTCGCCTGCGGCGCGCGTCGCTCGCGTCGTTGCGCAAGGAGGTCGAGCCCGCGGAGCAGCGCGCGCTCGCACGGCTCATGCCGTCGTGGCAGGGCGTCGACTCGGCACCGCCCGGTGGCGCGGGCGTCGACCGGCTGCGCGAGGTCCTCGTATCGCTGCAGGGCGTGGCGCTGGCGCCCGAGGTGTGGGAGCGCGATGTGCTGCCGCGCCGCGTGGGCGCGTACTCGCATGCATGGATGGACCAGCTGTGTGCGAGCGGCGAGCTCGTGTGGGTCGGGGCCGGCGCGCTCGGCCGCAGCTCCGGCAAGGTGGCGCTGTACTTCCGCGACGACGCGCCGTTTCTCGGCCCGCCGCCCGTCAAGGCCGAGCGGCCGGAGGGCGACCTGCACGACGCGATCCGCGCGCGGCTCGAGCGCGGCGCCTCGTTCTGGACCGACCTGATCGCCGACATCGAGGCCGAGCCGGTGGAGCTGCAGAACGCACTCTGGGACCTCGCCTGGACGGGCGAGGTCACGAACGACGCGTTCGCCCCGTTGCGCGCGCCGCGGCTCACGCTCGCTCGCGCGCAGCGCGCGAGCGCGCAGCGGCGCTTCGGCCGCCGCCGGCGCCCCGCGGCGCCGCAGATCCAGGGTCGCTGGTCGCTCACCACGTCGCTCTTCGCGGAGGCGCCCTCGTACGGGCAGCGCACGCGCGCGATCGCGGAGATCCTGCTCGAGCGCTACGGCATCGTCACGCGTGAGACCGTGCTCGCCGAGGGCATCCCGGGCGGCTTCGCTGCGCTCTACGGCGAGCTCGTGAACCTCGAGACCCTCGGCACCGCCCGCCGCGGCTACTTCGTGGAGGGGCTGGGTGGCGCGCAGTTCGCGCTGTCGGCGGCCGTCGAGCGGCTGCGCGGCATGCGCTCGGACGAGCCGGTCGGTGCGCTGGTCCTGGCGGCCACCGACCCGGCCAACCCGTATGGCGCGACCCTGCCGTGGCCGAAGCGCGAGGAGCTTGGGAACCGGCGGCCGGCGCGCGTGCCCGGCGCGTATGTGGTCACGATCGACGCCGAGCCCGTGCTCTACGTCGAGCGCGGCGGCAAGGGTCTCGTTGCGCTGCGCGACCCGCTCGACGAGCACGGCGAGCCGGCGGCCTGGATCGCGGACGCGCTGGCGGCGCTCGCCGACGAGGTGCATCGCGGCCGCATCAAGCGGATAGCGGTCGAGCGCTTCGACGGCGAATCGATCATCGGCTCCTCGTTCGGCGCGCTGCTGATCGAGGCGGGCTTCCGGCAGTCGCCGCGGAAGCTCACCCTGACGGCCTAGCCTTCGGCCCATGCCTGAGGGTGACACGATCCACAATGCGGCGAAGCGGGTCGGGGCGGCTCTGGTGGGCAGCGAGATCCGCTCGATCGAGACGCCGCACCCGCGCCACGGCAAGGACCGCTGGCCCGAGCGCCTCGCCGGGCGCGACGTGCGCTCGGTGGATGCCCACGGCAAGCACCTGTTCCTGCGCTTCGACGGCGACCTGACGCTGCACTCGCACCTGCGGATGGGCGGCGCGTGGGGCGTCTACCGCAAGGGCGAGCGCTGGCACCGGTCGCCTCAACGGGCGTGGCTCGTGATCCGCACCGACGATCACGAGGTCGTCGAGTTCGACGGGCCGGTGCTCGAGCTCATGACCGAGGGACGCACCCGCTTCGACAGGCGCTTGGTGATGCTCGGACCGGACCTTCTGCGCGACGACTTCTCCGAGGACGAGTTCCTGCGGCGGCTGCGCGGCGAGGACCCCACACGCGGCATCGGGGACGCGCTACTCGACCAGCGGATCGTGGCCGGGATCGGCAACGTCTGGAAAAACGAAGGCTGTTGGTTGGCCGGCGTGTCGCCGTGGCGGCGAGTGCAGGAGGTGAGCGACGACGAGGCAATCGCGATCGTGCGAGGGATTCAGCCCGGGATGCGCGCATCGGCCGAGCGCGGCGGCCGTATTCCCAAGACGATCCACGACCGCGCCGGCATTCCCTGTCCCCGCTGCGGCACGAAGATCCGCTCGCGCGGCCAGGGCGACGACAACCGCACCGCATTCTGGTGTCCGGGGTGCCAGCGATGAAGCGCGTGGGGCACAAGGGCGCCGACCTCGTCGAGCCGGGGAACACGCGCGCGAGCTTCGAGGCAGCGCTCGAGCACGGCGTGGACATGATCGAGTTCGACGTGCTGCGGCTGCCGGACGGGCGGCTCGTGCTCGCTCACGACTACGAGGACGCCGAGCGGCAGACGCTGATGACGATGGACGAGGGACTCGACCTGTTCGCCACCGAGGCGTACGCGGGGGTCGAGCTCGACGTGGACATGAAGATTCCCGGCTACGAGCGCGAGGTGGCCGAGGGGCTCGAGCGCCGCGGCCTGCTCGAGCGCTCGATCGTCTCGACCACGTACATGCGCTCGATCGACCGGCTCGGCGAGCTCGGGACCGGAGTGCGGCGCGGCTGGTCGATCCCCCGTGCGAAGCGCGACTACACGCGCTCACCGCTGGCGCCGTTCGTCTACGTGTACGCCCGCTGGTGGCGGCGCAAGCTGCCCCCGCGGATCGCGGCACTCGTCCGCTCCGGCCGCTGCGAGGGCGTCATGGTCCACTTCCTGCTGTCGAGCCCGCGCCTGGTCGAGCAGGTCCAGAGCGCAGGGGGCTTCGTCTATGTCTGGACGGTCGACGACCCGCGCAGGATCCGCCAGCTCGAGGCGATCGGCGTCGACGGCGTGATCACCAACGACCCGCGCCTGTTCGAGCCCGCGCCCGCGTGAGCGCTACGGCGTGCCGATCGTGCAGTGCGCGGCGGAGAACTTCTTGGGGTCGGCGCCGCGTGTGGGGTGCCCGGCCGCGGTGTAGCGGTGGGTGCGCCGCACGATCCTGTTCGTCTTCGTGCGCCACTGGAACTGGACGAGCCCGCGCATGAGATAGCTGCTGCCGGCCTTCGGCGCGTCGAACGAGAACGTGTAGCCGAGCTCCTGTGTCTTGAAGAGCGCGGAGCCCGCGTACAGCCAGCGCGACCTGCCCTTGCCGGAGACGGGCACCCACTTCCCCTTCGCGTTCTTGAACTGCGCGCTGAAGCGCATGTACATGCGATGGCGCCGGCCGTCGCCCGGCATGCGCGCTCGCACGCCCATCGAGTTGGGCGAGGCATCCGTGTCGCACACGTTCACGGTGGCCCAGAGATCGCGGACGGATTTCGCCGAGGCGCCGTCGGCAAAGGACAGAGCGCATGCGAGAGCAGCCGCGGCTGTGAGTAGAGCGCGTTTCATGGGGGGTGCGGCTAGAACACGTCTCAGGGCCCGAGGTTGCCATATTGGCGTAGCCCTACCGCCATCGTCCCCGCGCTGACATGATCTGGCGCATGGCGATGGGGGAGGACACTGCTCGGCTGCTGGGTAGGGTGCCGCTCTTCTCCGACCTCTCGGAGCGCGACCTGCGCGAGCTGGCCCAGGTCGCGGTGCCCCGGACGTACCAGCAGGGCCAGGCGATCTTCCGCGAGGGCGACAGCGGCGACACGTGCTTCGTCGTCCGCGAGGGCTGCGTGCGCGTCACCCGCAGGCACTCAGACGGCCGCGTGATCACCCTGGCGGAGCTGCGTCCCGGCGAGATGTTCGGCGAGCTTGCGATGTTCGGCGGCGAGACGCGGTCGGCGAGTGTCGAGGCCCTCGAGCCCACGCGCGCGCTGGCCATCCTCTCCGGCGATCTCCGCCGCATCATCGTGCAGCACCCCGACATCGCGGTGAAGATGCTCGAGGCGCTCGCCAACCGGCTGCGCGAGGCCAACGAGCGCATCGCGCGGCAGTCGTTCCAGACGGTGGCGGGCCGCGTGGCGAGCGCGCTGCTCGCGCAGGCGCGGGCGCGCAGCGACGGCAACGGCGACCGCGACGTGGTGATCGAGGCGACTCAGGCCGAGATCGCGCAGCTGGCCGGCGCCTCGCGCGAGTCCGCGTCGCGCTTCCTCGCGCGGCTGGAGCGCGCCGGGGTGATAACCACGGGGCGGGGCCGGGTAGTCGTCCATGACCCTGAATCGCTCAGGAACTACATCTACTGAGCGCTTTCGCAGCCGCCGCGAGCGGATGGTGGAGCGCCAGCTGCGCAGGCGCGGGATCGAGGACGAGCTCGTGCTGCGGGCGATGAACGAGGTGCCGCGCGAGCGCTTTCTCCCGGCGGAGGTGCGCGAAGACGCCTATCGCGACGGCGCCGTGCCGATCGGCGAGGGGCAGACGATCTCGCAGCCCTGGATCGTCGCGTGCATGACGCTGCTTGCCGAGCCTGCACCCGACAGGCATGTGCTCGAGGTGGGGACTGGGTCGGGCTACGGCGCGGCGGTGCTCTCGCGCTGCTGCCGTGACGTCGTGACGATCGAGCGCCACGAGGAGCTCGGCGACAGGGCGCGGAGCATCCTCGCCGAGCTGGGCTACGACAACGTCGACGTCCGTCATGGCGACGGCACCAAGGGCGCCCCCGACCGCGCGCCGTTCGACGCGATCGTGGTCACCGCGGTGGCCGATCACGACCCGCCGCAGGCGCTGCGTGACCAGCTCCGCCGGGGCGCGCCGCTCGTGTGCCCGGTACGCCGTGGCGAGTCCGAGTACCTGATGGTGTTCCGCGGCGGCGACGAGGAGCGCGTCGTGCCCGTGCGCTTCGTGCCGCTGGTGGCGGATTGATCCGCGAGTTCTCCGCCGGCGGGCTCGTGGTCAGGCGGATGCGCGGGCGCGACCACCTTGCCGTGGTGCTCGTGAAGAACGGCACGGTGATGGCGCTGCCCAAGGGCCACATCGACCCCGGTGAGACCGCTGCGGAGGCCGCCGAGCGCGAGGTCCGCGAGGAGGCCGGACTGCAGGGCCGAATGGTGGAGAAGCTGGGCGACGTGAAGTACTGGTACGTGCGCGGCGGCGACCGAGTGTTCAAGATCGTCCGCTTTTTCCTGTTCCAGTACGTGTCGGGAAGCGTGCGCGACTATCAGCGCGAGGAGGTCGACGGCGCGGAGTGGATTCCGCTCGAGGACGCGCCGCGCCTCTTGGCGTATCGCGGCGAGAAGGACATGGCGAGGGCCGCGCTGTCGGCAACCGCTGGCGCCCGGTAGTCTCCGCGCGGTTGTGTACGTCCTGAACTTCTACTCGCCCGTCTTCATCGACCAGCTCAAGCGCGGCCGGAAAACGGCCACGATCCGGCTCGGCGACAAGAGCTCGAAGTACAAGAAGGGCGAGGTCGTGATGGTCACCGTCGGCTTTCAGCACTCTCCCCGCGAGAAGATCTTCGACGCCGTCATCGACTCGGTCGACGTCAAGCCGGTCCGCGACCTCTCGCCGCGCGACATCGAGCACGACAACCCCGAGTTCCGCCGCAACGAGGAGACCGTCCACTTCATGGAGCAGATCTACGGCCGCCCCGTGTCCCCGGACGACCTCGTGACCGTCGTGCGCTTCTCCGCGATCGTGGAGCGCCCACAGGAGATGGTCGATCGCATGCGGCCGCAGGCGCCGGCGCAGAACTAAGACGCAGGAAAGCGGAAATGGGAAAGCGGCTGAGCCCAAGCTCCCGCTTTCTGCTTTCCGCTTTCCCAACTTCCCTCTTGTAGAGCGAAACTTTCACCAACCTTTGGCACTCTCCCTGCTAGAGTGCCAAGGCGCACGGTAAGTCCCGTTTTTGGAGGTTGCGCATGAAGCTCAAGCCCCTGGGCGATCGCCTGATCGTCAAGGCGGTAGAGGAGGAGGAGACGACGTCGAGCGGCATCGTCCTCCCCGATACGGCCAAGGAAAAGCCGCAGCGCGGCAAGGTCCTCGCCGTCGGCGACGGCAAGTTCGGCGACGACAACGAGCGCGTCCCGCTCGACGTGGAGGAGGGCGACGAGGTCCTCTACTCCAAGTACGGCGGCACCGAGATCACCGTCGAGGGCGAGGAGCTCCTCGTGCTGCGTGAGTCCGACGTCCTCGCCAAGGTCGCCGGCTAGTCACACCCCAGTCTCCGTGAAATGGAGGTTCCGATCGGCGGCGATCGAGCCCTAGGACAGAGGCCGTGACGGAACCGAACATTTCACTTCGGGAATGGAGGTTCCGATCGGCGGCGATCGAGCCCTAGGACAGAGGCCGTGACGGAACCGAACATTTCACTTCGG
>JAICJV010000139.1 GCA_025928265.1 Thermoleophilaceae bacterium | reverse complement strand
GTGCAACCGGACCACCGTCCGGCTCGGCACCTATCCCGCCCAGCGCCCGCTCGGCGTCGTCACCCGCGGCCGCCCGCGCGGCGCACTCGCCCGCTTCCTGCGCTAGACGGCCCACAGCCGCAGCGCGCGGCGCGTGATCTCCAGCCGCTACGTGTACCGCGCGCCGTAGTCACGCCGCTGGATCACTGCGTGGATGGTGACGCTTGCGGCGACTCGAGAAAGGGGACGCATGTCCAAGCAGTTCCCCCGGCACGATCAGCCTTGGCCTGCAGGCACCTCGACGCCGCGATAGCCCGCACTGCGCACCTCGTCGGGGACCGTCCCGGCGCGACGCGCGACGGTCCCCAAAGGGGCCGCTGCCGGACCGTCGAAGAGGTACGCGTGCCCGCGAGCCCTGCGGTCCTCGACTGGTTGCGCACAACCTGTGCCGAGTACAAGTTCGACATCGCGGCGATCTACCGCCGCGAGGGCCGCCATGCGTGGCCCCTTAGGGCCTCGGACGCCGACGACCTGGCTGCGCAGCTCGCCGCGGGGGGACACTTTCTCCCGTTGCCAAAAGAGCCGGCGGCGTTGGCGAACGTCCTCGAGGTGTCGCTCGTGGACTTCATCCTCGAGAGTGCGACGCGAGCCGCCGGGATCGAGGCGAGACGCGGTACCGAGCGCGGCTATCCCGACGTCGAGCTGTCCGGGCCCGCGCTCGGCGGCGGCTATCACGCCGTCGATGTGAAGGTGGCGCGGCGCGCGGCCGGCGGCCGCCGTACGCAGAGCCGGATCACGCTCTACACGGGGAACACCTACTTCCGCTACCCGAAATTGCGCTGGCCGGGAACGTTCCGGCCGTTTGGCGACTATGCGAGCCATATCGATCTGCTCGGGATCTACACGCTCACAGACACCACCGAGCGCGTGGCAGACCTCGAGGTGATCGTGCAGGAGCCGTGGACAATCGCCTCCAGACAACGCTCCTCGACGACGCGTGAGTACATCGGCGCCGTACAGTCGATCGCGGATTTGCGCGCGGGCCGCGGCGAGTTCGACGCCGAGTCGGAGTTCTACGTGTTCTGGCGGCGCTTCCCGTTTCGTGTCGGCCGCGCGGTTCAACAGGTGCTGGATCGGCTCCTGGCCGAGCAGGGCTGACCTAAGCCGCTTCCCGCAGCGTGGGAAGCGTGAGCTGTCCCGCTGCGCCGCATCGCAGAGCGCGCGCCACCTGCTCGGCCAGCAGCGGCGGAACGGCGTTCCCGATCTGGACCTGCGCGGAGCGTCGGGAGCCGACGATGACGTGCTCGTCGGGGAACGTCTGCAAGCGCTTGATCTCGAGGACGCGGAGCCGCCGGTTGCTCCAGTGGAACGGACCCACGTAGGGGCCGGGCTGGGACTGGATCGTGGGCGCCGGCTGCGCCGGATCGAGCTTCAACAGGAAGCTCCAGTAGCGCTTGCGCCAACCGAACAGTGGGGCAGGGTGGCCGCGCTTCTCGGTGTAAAAGAGGTAGTTGTCGCCCGGCGGGATGTCGGCCAGCAGGTGCCCATAGCGGCCGCCGACGGACTCCTCGGCCTCGGCGAGCTCGTCGCGGTCGGCCAGGTCGCCGATCGCCTCACCCGCGGTCACGTGCGCGGACAGGGATCGGTCCCAGCTCCGGCGCGTCTCGTGCGGGCCACCGTGCGTGGGCTCCGGCAGCGCGGGACGCCCGTCGAGCGACCCGACGATGAACAGCCGCTGGCGCTTCTGCGGGACACCGAAGTCCGCTGCGAGTAGCGCCTGAGCCTCCACCTCGTACCCCAGCTCGGCGAACACCTCCAGCAGCCGCTCCAGCCAGGGTCGATTGTGGTTGCGATATGCCAGCGCGAACACGTTCTCCAGCACGAACGCGCGCGGGCGGGCGCGCGCGAGGATGCGCAGATAGTGATCGAGCAACCCAGCGTCGGGGTCCAGCCCCTTGCGCTTGTACTCAAGCCAGTAGCCCGATTTGGAGAACGGCGTGCAGGGCGGTCCGCCGACGAGCAGCTCTGCCTCTCCCGGGCGCAGCCCTGCCGCACTGAGAACCGCCTCCGTAGGCACGTCGCGAATGTCGCCCTCGAGCACCCGCGCACGCGGAAAGTTCGCACGTAGCGACGCGCAGGCGTCTCGGTCGTACTCGACGCAGACGCGCACGGCGTACCCTGCGCGCTCGACCCCGAGGTCGAGCCCACCAGACCCGCTGAATAGAGAGATGGCCGGCAGCTCAGTCACGCGCCGCCCCATTAGCCGCGAGGGGCGCAGCCGCATCATGGCGTCGATCCGGAGCACGGACACCAAGCCCGAGCTGCGGCTGCGACGCACGTTGTGGCATCTCGGTGTGCGCGGCTGGCGCTGCCACTGGCGCGGGCCTGGGGGGCGAGTGGACATCGCATTCACGCGCTGGCAAGTCGCCGTGTTCGTCGACGGTGTGTTCTGGCACGGGCACCCGAGCAAGTGGCAGCCCGGCCGCTGGCACGGCTACTGGGACACGAAGATCAAGCGCAATATCGAGCGCGATCGTCGCCAGGACGCCGCGCTCGCCGCCGACGGCTGGACGGTGCTGCGGTTCTGGGATCTCGACGTAGAGCAAGATGCGGTGGCGGTCGGCAAGACAGTGGTTGCGGCGCTCGCGCGCGCGGGAGCACCGACCGCCATCCTTGCGAGTGGGTCGGACGGCTCCCCGACGACGTAGGGCGGGGGCCACAAGCTTCGCCCCCGCCGCCGCTACGGCGCCGTCGAGTGGGCCAGCAGCGACTCGGTGGCGCCGGCGGCGGCGCGGGGGACGATCAGCACCGGGCAGACGGCGCGCTCGGCCACCTCGCGGGAGACGCTGCCGAGGATCACCGCGCGGCGCGGGCCCTGCCCGCGGGAGCCGACGACCAGCAGGTCGACCGT
>JAICJV010000051.1 GCA_025928265.1 Thermoleophilaceae bacterium | reverse complement strand
GGCCTCTTCAGCAGGGGCTTTCCCGAGGATCACCGCTCGCCGCAGTACTACCCCAACACGCTCGGACACCGCTACGTGCTCGACCACGGACGCGTCCCCGGCGGCTACCGATTCCGGATCATCGGGTTCAGGATGAAGGAGCTTCCGCCTCCTCGGATCGCCGGCGTTCCGCGCCAGAAGCGCCAGATCCTCACCTGCGTCGAGCTCCAGACCTCGCCCAGCCTCGGGCGCGGGAACATCAACGGCAACCTCGGCGAGGACTGCACCACCCGGGCCGATCTCGCGCGAGCGAACGTCTACGACATGGGGCTCAAGGCGCTTCCCGGGCGGCGCATCCACGCGGCGCTGCTGCCCGCAAGCGGCGTGATCGTGCGCGCGAGCTGGTTCAGCGGCGAGCACGTCGACATCGTGCCCAACCGGCCGCCCCTCGCTCGCCTGCGCGCCAGCGGATTCACGTTCCCGTTCGCCTATGTCGCGATCGTCCCGCCGCCCGGCGACCGCTTCAAGGGCGCCGAGGTGCTCGACGCGAACGGGCACGTGATCGCCCGTCTGCGCTCTCCAACCCCGCTCCGACCGGGCGAGCGGCCGCGACGCGCACACAGCCCGTTCCTCGACCTTCGCCGCTACCGGGGGCAGCGCGGCCCCTGACCGCGATGTAGGCTCGCCTCGTGGAGTCTCATTCCGCGCCTGATCGCGGAGACGAGGCGTTCTTCAACGCGATCGAGTCGCATCGGGTCCGCGCGTTCATCCGTGTCATGCGGTCACTGCCCGCGGACCCCCGGTGCGCCGTGTGCCGCGCGCCCTTCGGCGGTGTCGGCGGGCGCGTGATGCGGCGCTTCGGCTTCGGGCCGTCGCGCAAGAACCCGCGGCTGTGCGCGGAGTGCTTCGACAAAGGGCCCGTCGGCGGCGTGGAGATGGACATCGGCGTGCTGTTCGCCGACGTCCGCGGCTTCACGTCGCTGGCCGAGGCCGCGAACCCGCGCGAGACCACCGAGCTCCTGAACCGCTTCTACGACGCCGCGGTGGACGTGCTGTGCCGGCACGCGATCATCGACAAGCTGGTGGGCGACGAGGTCATGGCGCTGTACCTGCCGCAGCTGCTGGGCGACAACGCCGCAGCGCACATGGTCAGCGACGCCCAGGAGCTGCTCGAGTGCGCCCCCACCGAGATCGAGATCGGCATCGGCCTCGACTACGGACGAGCGTTCGTCGGCAACGTGGGCTCGGGTGAGGTGAAGGACTTCACCGCGATCGGCGACGTGGTGAACACCGCGGCACGGCTTCAGGGAGCCGCCGCAAGCGGAGAGATCCTGCTGTCGCGGCGGGTGCACGACGTCGCGCGCTGCGACATGACCGTCGCCGAGGCGCGCACGCTGAGCCTGAAGGGCAAGAGCGCGAGCGAGCCTGTGCTCGCGCTACGGCGAGTCAGTCCGCCGCCGGGTTGACCGCGGGCTGATATCTCTGACCCGATGCGATTGCTGGTGACAGGGGCCGGAGGCATGCTCGGGCACGACGTGATGAGCGCCGCCGGCGACGAGGCCGTGGGCCTCACGCGCGCCGATCTCGACGTGACCGACGCCGCCGCCGTGGAGCGCGCGATGCTCGAGATCCGCCCCGACGCGGTGATCAACTGCGCCGCCTACACCGACGTCGACGGCGCCGAGTCCGACGAGGCAACCGCCACGCTGATCAACGGTGACGGCGCCGGCAATGTGGCCACGGCTGCCGCGGGCGTGGGCGCGTTCGTGGTGCAGCCCTCCACGGACTACGTGTTCGACGGCGAGAAGCGCGAGCCGTACCTGGAGACCGATGCGACCGGCCCGCGAACGGCATACGGCCGCTCGAAGCTCGCGGGCGAGTGGACCGTGGCCGAGGGCAATCCCCGCCATGCGATCGTGCGCACCGCGTGGCTCTTCGGCGTGCACGGCAAGAACTTCGTGGACACGATGCTGAAGCTCGACGGCCCGCTCAAGGTGGTGGACGACCAGATCGGCTGCCCGACCTACACGGGGCATCTCGCCGAGGCGCTGCTCGACCTTGCCGAGAGCCGCCGCCACACCGGGATCGTGCACGTCGCAGGGGGCGGCGAGTGCTCCTGGTACGAGTTCGCGAGCGAGATATTCCGGCAGGCGGAGCGTGACGTGGAGGTGGCACCCTGCACGACCGAGGAGTACCCGCGGCCCGCGCCGCGGCCGCGCTACAGCGTGCTGCGCACGATCCACCCGGAGGCTCCGCGGCTGCCGGACTGGCGCGAGGGGCTCGAGGCCTATCTGACTGAAAGGGCGGTGGCTCGGTGAAGCTGCTGGTGACGGGTGCGGCCGGTTTTATCGGCTCGACCTATGTGCGGACGGTGCTGGGGGAGCGCGACGACGAGGTCGTGGTGCTCGACAAGCTGACCTATGCGGGCCGGCGCGAGAACCTCCAGGATGTGGAGGACCGGATCGAGTTCGTCGAGGGCGGGATCGAGGACCGCGAGCTCGTGTCGGAGCTGATGGACGGCGTCGACGCGGTCGTGAACTTCGCCGCGGAGTCGCACGTCGACCGCTCGATCGCCGACCAGGACGTGTTCGCCCGCACCCACGTGATCGGCACCAGCGTGCTGCTCGACGCAGCGCGCGAGAACGGCGTCGGCCGCTACCTGCAGGTGTCGACCGACGAGGTCTACGGGTCGATCGAGAAGGGCACGTTCACCGAGGAGTCGCCGCTCAACCCCTCCTCGCCGTACAGCGCGACGAAGGCGGCGGGTGACCTGCTCGTCGCAGCCCACGTGCACACCTACGGGATCGAAGCGGTGATCTGCCGCGGCTCGAACAACTACGGGCCGCGCCAGTACCCCGAGAAGCTGATCCCGCTGGCGATCCTCAACGCGATGGCCGGCGACAGCCTGCCGGTCTACGGCGACGGCAAGCAGGTCCGCAACTGGCTCTACGTCGAGGACTTCGCCCGCGCGATCGACCTCGCGCTGCGGCACGGCCTGCCGGGCGAGGTCTACAACGTCGGCGGACCCGACGAGACCGCGAACATCGACGTCGTGCGCCGCATCCTCGCGCTGACCGACCGCGACGAGTCGCTGATCGAGTACGTCACCGACCGCCCCGGCCACGACCGCCGCTACAGCCTCTCCAGCGAGAAGATCCGCCGGCTCGGCTGGGAGCCCAGCCGCCGCTTCCAGCAGGGACTCGAGCAGACCGTCGACTGGTACCGCGACAACGAATGGTGGTGGGAGCCGATCCGCTCCGGCGACTACCGCGACTACTACGAACGCCAATACGGCCGCAGGCTGGGCTGATGGACTCGCCTCCGGCGCTCGAGCTCACGGGCCTCACCAAGCACTACGACGACGGCACGGTCGCCCTCGAGGGCTTCGACCTGACGGTCCCCGACGGCGCATTCTTCGGGCTGCTGGGCCCGAACGGCGCCGGCAAGACCACGCTTATCAGCGCCGTCTGCAACCTCATCAGGATCACCTCGGGCGACGTGCGGGTCTTCGGCGTGCCGGCCGACGATCTCCTCGCGCGCAGCTGGGTGGGCCTCGCCGAGCAGGACATCAACCTCGACCGCTTCCTCACCGTCGAGGAGACGCTCATCTACCACGGCGGCTATTTCGGGATGGAGAAGCGCGACGCGGTGGAACGGGCGCACGAGATGATCGACGTCTTCGACCTGCGCTCGAAGAAGGATGTGCGCACGCCCAAGCTGTCGGGCGGCATGCGCCGGCGGCTGCTGCTGGCACGCGCCCTCATGCACCGCCCGCGCCTCGTGATCCTCGACGAGCCGACCGCCGGCGTGGACTTCGAGCTGCGCCAGGAGCTGTGGCGCTACATCCGCAAGCTCCACGAGGGCGGCACCACCATCCTGCTCACCACGCACTACCTCGAGGAGGCCGAGGAGCTGTGCGAGGAGATCGCGCTCATCCGCGGCGGGCGCCTCCTCGCCCGCGACAGCGCCGACGGCCTGCGCGCCGCATATGACGCCGGATCGCTTGCGGACGTTTATGTGAAGGCGATGTCGCCGACGTAGTGTTGTAAGACCGATGCCAGCTGTAGTCATCCTCCGAGTCAAGGACCCCGGTCCGCACTCCTCCGAGCTCCTCGGGGTGCTCGAGCGCGAGCTGGGCGTGCGGGCGATCCCGCAGACCGCCGGCTACGTGCCTGTGGCGATGGACAACCTCGACCCCAGCGCCGCGTACGACGCCGTCAAGCAGGTGCTGGACAAGACCGACCCGAACTGGCCGCAGCATCTCGAGCTGCGCGCCTAGATGGTTCTCCACGAGCGGTCGGGCGTCGCTCCATCCGTCGCGGGCAGCGCCCGGGTCGCGCCATCCGCGCAGCTCGTGGGCGACGTACGCGTCGGCGACGGCTGCGTGATCGCCCACGTGGGGGCGCGACTTGCCCCTGGCAGTCGCGTGGGCATGCGGCAGTATGCGGTCGCCGGGGACAACGGCGAGGCGGTCGTGATGAGCGACCTGGACGAGGCACGCGAGCTGCTGGCCACGGCCGACTTCTTCGGCCGCATGTTCGGCGAGGACGAGGCTGACCTCGAGGCGCTGCACCGCCCGACGGTCGCCACGCTGCGGCGAGAGGCCGGCACCTAGCTGGTCGCGCGATAGCCGCGTGCGGGCGCTACGCGCCTGGCCGCGGCGTCCAGGATCGTCCCGCACACGTCCGCGAAGCGCCACATCAGCGTCCGCAGCGGCGGCAGCCAGAGCACGAGCGCCACCGCTGCCCCGAGCACGGCGCCCGCGAGCACGTCGCCCGGGTAGTGAACGCCCACGTAGACGCGCGCGAACATGATGATCACGGCGAGCACGAACAGCACGGCGCCGATCAGCGGGTCGCAGAGGAGCATCGCGACGGCGATGGCCATCGCGCCGGTGGCGTGGTCGCTCGGGAACCCGGCGTCGCGGGCGTGCGAGATCAGCAGGTGTGCGTGGTGCGGATGGGCGACGAACGGTCGCACGCGATCGACCGCGTCCGAGATCGGTACCACGAGGAGCAGGGCGATCGCCGCCGAGACCGTGCCCGCCACGGCGCCACGCCGCCGCTCGAGCCGTCGCGTCCGCCACGGGACGAGGAACGTGAGCGCCACGATCGCGACAACCACGTAGATCAGGTCGTTCGCGGCGAACTTGAAGATCGCGTCGAACGGCTGCGACCCGCTCAGGCCGTTCACGTCCTTGAAGACGGAGTAGTCCACGCGTCGAGTCTGATGTAGGCGAACCGGCGCGCCCAATGAGAATCCTCCAATAGCTTTCGGGCCGTGAGGGGATGGAGCGCTTTCTTGGCGGGGGTGCTGGCCCTGCTCGTGCTGCCGACGAGTGCCCTGGCCGCGCGGGCAACCATCCGGCGGACCGCGCACGGGATCCCGCACATCGAGGCCAAGAACTTCCGCGGGATCGGCTACGGGTACGGCTACGCGTTCGCCCAGGACGACATCTGCCCGATCGCCCAGGACTACGTGACGGTGAACGGGCAGCGCTCGCTCTACTTCGGCCCCGACGGGACCTACGAGCAGCGCGGCAACGGACAGACGTTCAACAACCTGAACTCCGACTTCTTCTGGCAGCAGATCAAGGACTCACGGGTGATCGACAAGCTGCTGGCCCGCAAGCCGCCGTTCGGGCCCAAGCCGTCGATCAAGCAGGGCGTGCGCGGCTACGTGGCGGGCTACAACCGCTACCTGCACGACGTGGGCGGCGCGTCGGGGATCACCGATCCGGCCTGCAAGGGCAAGCCGTGGGTGCGACCGATCACGATCGCCGACGCCTACCGGCGCTTCTACCAGCTCACGCTGCTCGCGAGCCAGGACGTGGCGGTGGACGGCATCGGCAGCGCGCAGCCGCCCACGCCCGGGCTGCCGGTGCCGGGGCTGAGCGTGCCGAAGACAGCAGGGGGCCTGGCCAAGCGGTTCCCGATCGAGGGCCCCGGATCGAACGCTGTTGCCGTCGGCCGCGCCGGCACCGCCGACCACAAGCACGGCCTGCTCCTGGGCAATCCCCACTTCCCGTGGGAGGACACCGAGCGCTTCTACCAGGCGCACCTCACGATCCCCGGGAAGCTCGACGTGC
Source organism: Thermoleophilaceae bacterium (assembly GCA_025928265.1). Lineage (GTDB taxonomy): Bacteria > Actinomycetota > Thermoleophilia > Solirubrobacterales > Thermoleophilaceae > JAICJV01. Next base: position 14,512 of record JAICJV010000051.1, on the reverse strand, counting down.
AGGGCGCGTCGCTGTTCGGCGTCCCGCTCGTGCTGATCGGCCACACGCGCACGATGGCCTGGAGCCACACGGTCTCGACGGCGTTCCGGTTCACGCCGTACCAGCTCACGCTCGTGCCCGGCTCCCCCACCACCTACCTGTACGACGGCAGGCCCGAGCAGATGACGAAGCGCACCGTCACCGTGCTGGTGCGCCAGCCCGACGGGTCCTCGAAGCCGCAGTCGCGCACGCTCTACTCCACGCGCTTCGGCCCGATGCTCACCTCGCTCGTGGGCATCCCGCTGCCGTGGACGCCGACCACCGCGTTCACCATGCGCGACGCCAACGCGGACAACTTCCGCGTGTTCAACCACTTCTTCGACGTCGACCGGGCGAAGACCACCCGCCAGGTGCTGAACATCCTCAACCGCTACCAGGGCATCCCGTGGGTCAACACGATTGCGGCCGACCGCAAGGGCGACGCGCTGTACGCCGACATCGGTGCGGTCCCCGGTGTGAGCGACGCCCTGGCCGCCAACTGCAACACCGCGCTCGGCAACGCCACGTTCAGCCTCGTCGGGCTGCCGGTGCTGGACGGGTCGCGCTCGGCGTGCGAGTGGGAGAAGGACCCGAACGCGATCGAGCCGGGGCTGCTCGGGCGCGAGCACCAGCCGCACCTGTTCCGCTCTGACTACGTGACCAACTCGAACGACAGCTACTGGCTCTCCAATCCGCACCACCCGCTCACCGGCTTTCCGCGGATCGTGGGCGACGAGCGCACGCCGCGCAGCCTGCGCACCCGGATCGGGCTGATCATGACCCAGGACATCGTCGACCACGGCGGCTTCACGCGGCAGAAGATGCAGAACATGGTCTTCAGCGACCGCCAGTACGCGGGCGAGCTGACCCGCGACTCGCTCGTGACGATGTGCCGCCAGATGCAGCTCGGCGCCCCGTGCGACATCCTCGCGAACTGGGACCTGAAGGAGAACACCGACTCGCGCGGCGCGCTGCTGTTCCGCCGCTTCTGGGAGCGCGCGGCCGGCGCCACGCCGTCGCCCTGGGCACACGCCTTCGACGCGAACGACGCTGTGCACACCCCGAACACGCTCGACACGTCCAATCCGCAGGTGCGCGCCGCGCTCATCGGGGCGATCAACGACCTGAACGGGGCAAACATCCCGCTCGACGCGCCGCTCGGCCAGTTCCAGTTCGTCACCAAGGACGGGGTGCGCATCCCGATCCACGGCGGGCCGGGGACCGACGGCAACTTCAACGCGATCAACGTGACCTGGACCGACGGCAAGGGCTATGGCGAGCCGGAGCACGGATCGTCGTACGTGCAGGTCGTGACATGGGGCAAGAGCCGCTGCCCCAACGCGCGGACGATCCTCACCTACTCGCTGTCGGTTGACCCGAACTCACCGTTCTACTCGGATCAGACCCGTCTCTACAGTCAGAAGAAATGGGTACGGGATCTCTTCTGCCGGCGCGACGTGCTCCGCGGGACCAAGTCGACGACGTTCATTCGGAGCGCTCACCGCACACGGGTACGCCGGGGCTCGTCTGGCTGATCAAGCGCGAGACGCTGCGCGTCTCCAAGCTGTGGACGCAGACCGTGCTGGCGCCGGTCGTGTCGTCGGCGCTCTTCATCGTCGTGTTCGGGTTCTCGCTCGGCGGCCGCATCAGGGAGGTCGAGGGGTTCCCGTACAAGGAGTTCATCGTCCCCGGCCTGATCGTGATGGCGATGGTCCAGGCGGCCTACTCGAACAACTCGTCGTCGGTGTTCCAGGCGCGTTCCGACCGCTACATCAACGACGTGCTCTCGGCCCCGATGCACGCCTGGCAGATGAACCTGGGGTTCAACCTCGGCGGCGTCGTGCGCGCGCTGATGATCGGCGCCGGCCTGGCCGCGGTCGCCATCCCGGCCACGGGCGCGCCGATCCGTGAGCCTGTGTTCCTGGTCGTCGCGATCCTGGTGGGGATGGTGCTGTTCGCGGCGCTCGGGACGATCGTCGGCATCTTCGCCGAGACGTTCGACCACCACACCTTCGTGAACAACATCGTGCTCCTGCCGCTCACGTTCCTCGGCGGCGTCTTCTACTCGGTCGACCGGCTCGCGTCCCCCTGGCACGAGCTCTCGCACGTGAACCCGGTCTTCTACCTCGTCAACGCCGTCCGCTACGGCTTCCTCGGCACGAGCGACGCCAACCAGTGGCTCTGCCTCGGCGTGGTCGTGGCGCTGGCGGTGCCGGCCTATCTCTGGTCCCAGTGGCTGTTCGTAAGCGGGCGGAAGCTGAAGAGTTAGCGGGCCTCGAAGCCCGCATCACCAACTGCTTCAAGTGCCCTCGCCTGGTGGCGTGGCGCGAGCAGGTGGCGCGCGAGAAGCGGGCTTCGTTCCGCGACGAGGAGTACTGGGGCCGCCCGGTTCCGGGCTTCGGCGATCCCGCCGCGCGGATGTACGTGCTCGGGCTCGCGCCGGCGGCGCACGGCGGCAACCGGACGGGGCGGGTGTTCACCGGCGACCGCTCCGGCGACTGGCTCTTCGCCTCGCTCTATCGCACCGGCTTCGCCAACCAGCCCACGTCGGTGTCGAGAGACGACGGCCTCGAGCTGAAGGACGCGTTCATCGCCGCCGCGGTGCGCTGCGCCCCGCCCGCCAACAAGCCGCTCCCGTCCGAGCGCGACAACTGCCTCCCCTACGCGGAGGAGGAGCTGCGGCTGCTCGAGAACGTCCGTGTGATCGTGTGCCTGGGCGGCTTCGGCTGGGATGCGGCCTGCCGGCTGTTCGGCCTGCGCCCCAAGCCGAAGTTCGGCCATGGAGCGGAATACGAGCTTCCGGACGGCCGCCGGCTGCTCGGCACTTTCCACCCCAGCCAGCAGAACACGTTCACCGGAAAGCTCACGGAGCCGATGATGGATGCGGTGTTCGCGCGGGCGCGCCAGCTTGTCCAAGAGCCCCACCGGGGCTAACGGCCTCCCACTTCGCTGCCGATCACGTGGGTGAGCGCCGCGACGTCGCGGCCCCGAACCCTCCAGATGGCCACAGCGAGCTCAGCTACCGACGTCCTCATCGCACGCCAGCCGGTGTACGACCCCGGCCTGCGCGTGGTCGCCTATGAGCTGCTGGTCCAGCGGCGCGACGGCTCGTCCGCGGCCGAGGAGGCCGAGGCGTCCAGCACGATCTCCGAGATCGGCCTGAACCTGGTCTCGGGCCACCCCGCCTACGTGCCGGTCTCGCGCGCGTTCCTGCTGGAGGGCTACGCCACCGCGCTTCCCGCCGAGCGCGCGATGCTCGAGGTCGGCCCCGACCTCCAGCTCGACAAGGCCGCGCAGCAGACGATCGAGGAGCTCGTCGCGACCGGTTACCGGCTCGTGCTGGTCGACCTCGCGCCCGGCGCCGACGCCGAGCGCCTGCTCCCGCTCGCCAGCGTCGTGGGGATCGACGTGACCAGCTTCGACCGCGTGGCGCTCAGGTCCGAGCTCGCGCGCCTGCGCCAGTACGGCGCCACGCTGCTCGCCCGCGGCGTCGAGGACCACGACGATCTCGACGCGTGCCAAGAGCTCGGCTTCGACCTGCTCCAGGGCTACTTCTTCTGCATGCCGCGCGTGGTCGCCGAGAGTGGTGTCCTGCACGTGAACAAGCTCGCGCGCCTGCAGATGCTGGGCGAGCTCCAGCGTCCCGACATCGACTTCGACTCGCTCCAGGAGATCATCAGCCACGACGTCGCGCTGTCGTACAACCTGCTCCGCTTCATCAACTCGGCGTTCTTCGCGCTGCCGCGCCGCGTCGAGTCGATCCGCGACGCGCTCGTGCTGCTCGGCCTGATGAACGTGCGCAAGTGGGCCACGCTCATGACGCTCGCCGACGCCGACGACAAGCCGCAGGAGCTCGTCATGACGGCGGTCGTGCGGGCACGCATGTGCGAGCTGCTCGCCCGCAGCTACCAGCACAAGGACGCGGAGGGCTTCTTCACCACCGGCCTCTTCTCCGTGGTCGACGCGATGATGGACACTTCGATGGTCGAGTTGCTCGCGCAGCTGCCGCTGTCGCGCGAGATCATCGAGGCGCTGCTCAACCACGAGGGCCAGAAGGGCCGCATCCTGCGCGCGGTGATCGCCTACGAGCGCGGCGCGTTCGGCGAGCTGGGGGAGCTCCCGCCCACGCGCACACCGCTTGCCGACGTGTACTCCGAGGCCGTCGAGTGGGCCACGGAGACGCTCGGCACGATGAGCTGAGCTAGACGCGCACGCGGTCCGGCTCGTGCAGGACGAAGCCGGCGGCGTCGAGCACCCCGCGATCGCGTAGCCGCCCGAGCAGCTCGAACGCTCGGTCGTCGCCCTCCCAGGCGGCCATCTCCATCTCGTCGTCGAGCGGACGCAGGCCGTGGGCGTCGGGGTCGTCGAACGCGCGGCGGAACCACGCCAGGTCGTCGGAGATGCGGCGCGGACGCTTGAAGCGCGGGTCAGGGTTCCATGGGTCCTGCCCCTGCCTCCGCTCGGGAACCCCCGGCGGCCGGGTCATCGCGACCTCGAGTGCGCCGCTCCAGTTGGGCTGCTTCTTCACCAGTTCGAGAATGGCCATGGAGAACCGATACCCAGGTCAGCGGCGGAGGAACTTGAGCGGGTTGACGGGCGTGCCCCACGGCCGCGTCCCGCGCCGGACCTCGAAGTGCACGTGGTACGCGCTGGTGTCGCCTGTGTTGCCCACGTAGCCGATCACCTGGCCGCGGCGAACACGGGCGCCGAGCCTGGTGTGGAAGCGCGACTGGTGGCCGTAGCAGGTGGTGACCGTCCGGTGCGCGATGCAGGTGTACTTGCCATAGCCCTGCTCGGCCGCGCGCAGGATCACGCGCCCGGGCGCCGCCGCCCTGATCGGTGTGCCGGCGGGCATCGGGATGTCGATGCCCGCGTGGCGATGACCTGCCCGCAGCTCGCCGAAACGGCCCGTCACCTTCCCGTGGTCCGGCCACGCGAGCCTGTCGCTCGGCCGGAACGGATGCGGCTTCGGCAGCGACACCGGGGACATGACCGGTGCCGGGAATTGCGCGGCGAGCCGCGCCTGGTCGCCCCGCACCGCTGCGAACGCGACCCCGGTCAGGGTCGCCGCGATCGCGACGGCCGCAAGTGCGATGACCAGTCCTGTCCAGCCGTGTCTGTCCGGCTCGGTCTCCGGCAAGCGGCGAAGGGTATGTAGCGTCCCGGACATGGACGAGGCGAAGATCGACGACACACCCGAGGGCCGCGTTCCCGCGGACGACGGCTGGTTCATCCTCAACGTCGAGGAGATCGCCTGGCGCGCGATTCCCGGCGGCGGCGCGTGGTGCAGCTTCGAGTCGCCGAAGGCACCCTCCGAGCTGCTCGGCATCGGCGTGCACATCCTCGCGCCCGGCGAGAAGCCCGGCTTCTACCACGCCGAGAGCGGGCAGGAGGGATTCCTCGTCCTGTCCGGCGAGTGCATCGCCATCGTGGAAGGCGAGGAGCGGCGGATGCGGCAGTGGGACTACCTGCACTGCCCGCCCGGCACCGCACACATCACGGTCGGCGCAGGCGGCGAGCCGTGCGCGATCCTGATGGTGGGCACGCGCTCGCCCGACAGGCGGATCCGCTACCCCGTGGAGCCGGCTGCGGCCAAGCACGGCGCCAGCGTCGAGACCGCGACCGACAATCCGCGCGAGGCGTACGCCGGACGGCCCCCGATCAGCCCGGTCCGCTCGCCCTGGCCGCCGCGCTAGACGAGTGTCTCGAGCGGCACGCCGACGATGTTGAGCCGGCGCGTCAGCCCGCCGAGCGCGAAGTCGCGGATCTCGTCCGATGTGGCGCCCAGCGCCTCGAAGTCGGTGCCGCCGGCGCCGGGCGGCGCGAGCGCGGCGGCGACGGCCGGCAGCAGCCGGCGCAGCGTGGCACGGACGGTGTCGGCGGACGCGGCATCGTCCGCGACGGCCGTGCGCAGATAGCCGACTCCGTAGGCGATGTGCCGTTGCTCGTCGTGGTGGATCTTGGTGTAGCCCTCGGCGAAGCCCGGCAGCAGCCGCTCGCGGCCCAGGTAGCGGATGATGAATTCGAACGCGGTCAGCCCGAGCGTGCTCTCGATCACCAGGTGATAGGTGGTGACGAACGCCACCTTGGCAGCGCGGTCGGAGGGATCCTCTGCGAGCCGGCGGTGCGCTTCCACGAGCGCCTGGTCGAAGATGACGCCGAACGGATCTCCGAGCTGCTCACGCGAGCGGGCAACGTGCGTCGCGATCGCCTGGTGGTCGGCGATGACTTCGCCCTGGAAGCGGGCGTAGTGCTGCATGTGGCGAGCCTCGTCGACCTGCTGGGTGGCGAGGAAGGTGGCTTCCTCCTCGCTCTCGGCGGCCATGATCAGCGCCGCGAACTGGGTGGTGATCCGCTCCTCGGCCACCATCAGCGACGACAGCGCCCACAACACCAGCGCGCGATCGGCCGCGTTCATCGCCTGCCACTGCTCGCGGTCCGCGGCGAGGTCGATCGCGAACGGGTTCCACTGCTCGTGCTCCCACTGCTCGTAGAGCTTCTGCGGGCCGTGCAGCTCGAGGCCGGCGGTCATCGCGGCTTGCGCGCGCGGACGATCGCGGAGCCCGCGTGCTCGTGGACGCGGTGCGTCTCCTCGATCTCGATGTCGACGAGCCCCGCGCTCGAGAGCTCTTGCTCGAACTCGCGCCGAGTCAGCGCTCCCGCGATGCAGCCCGTCCACTGCTGCATGTCGCGCCGTGTCTCCTCATCCATGTCCTCGTCGGCGATCACGTCGGAGACCGCGAAGCGACCGCCCGGCCGCAACACGCGCGCGGTCTCGCGCAGGACCTGCGGCTTGTCGCCGGAGAGATTGATCACGCAGTTCGAGATCACGACGTCGACCGACTCGTCCGGGAGCGGGATCGCCTCGATCTCACCCTTCAGGAACTCGGCGTTCTCGGCGCCCGCCTTGCGTGCGTTCTCGCGCGCGAGCTCGAGCATCTCGTCGGTCATGTCGAGCCCGTAGGCCATCCCGGTCGGCCCGACGCGCTTCGCGGAGAGGAGCACGTCGATCCCTCCACCGGAGCCCAGGTCGAGCACGGTCTCACCCTCGTGCAGCGCGGCGACGGCGGTCGGGTTGCCGCAGCCCAGCGAGATCTCCTGCGCCTCCTCCGGGACGGCGTCGCGCGACTCGCTGTCGTACAGCACGGCGCCGAACACCGCCTCGCCGCCGCAGGTGACATCCGGACCGCAACAGCCGGAAGTCTCCTGCGTGGCGGCCGCCGCGTACCGCTCACGCACGGCCTCGCGGACGTCTTCTGTCTTGCTCAGCTCAGCCAATGGGACAGCTCCTCCAGGGCATCGGGAAGTACGTAGTAGTAGGCCCACAGGCCGCGCCGCTCGACACCGACGATTCCGGCGTCGCGCAGCTTCTTCAGGTGGTGGGAGAGGGTGGGCTGCGAGACGTCGAACAACGGCACGAGCTCGCACACGCACACCTTTCCGGCGTGTTGCCTGAGCACGTCGACGAGCTGCACGCGGATCGGGTCGGACAGCGCCTTCGCGAGCGCCGCAAGCCGGATTGCAGCGTCCGGCGCGACGTCGGGATACACGAGCGGCTCGCAGCACGCCTCACCCGGCGCGCGCTTCTGCTTCGGCTCGGTAACTAGATCGACAGGCATCGATGCAACCGTAACGGATTGCATCGACGGATGTCAATGCATCGCCCGCCGCGCCTTCAGGTCGAAGTACAGGAGCACGCTGAGGAGCGCGACCGCGGGTGCCGCGAGCACCTCGCCCGTGATGCTCGCCACGAGCAGAAGCGCACCGCTGTCGGCCGACTTCGCCGCGGCGGCGATCGGACTGGCGACGAGCGCACCCGCCGTGCCGAAGCCGAGCTGGCCGAGGAACACGACGCCGAACACCCGCCACCCGAAGCCGCGCGTGAGCTCGAAGCTCGCGCGCAGCGCACCCGGCCCGCGCGCGCCGTCCACGACCACGGTCTGCGGGATGAAGTACCAGCGCAGGTAGAGGATCAGCGGGATCAGCGCCGTGAAGGGGTAGAGCGGGTTCGCCGCGAGCACGAGCGGCACCACCAGGACGAGCACGAGCAGCCCGATGCACGCGATCATCGCCAGCACGGGCACGAAGATCGGCGCGAACGCATCGAGCCCCGACTGGATCGCCGCGCGCAGGCTCAGTCCGGTCCCATTCGCGAGCTGGAGCAGGAGGAAGACCGTCATCGCCACCACGAGTGGCGTGGTCACGATCGTCTGCACCGCGAGCGGCACGAGACCCGCGAGCTGCGGGCGCTTGTCGTCGAAGCCGCCGCTGAGCTGCCCGAGCCCGACGCCGGAGACGATCAGCTCGGCGGGGATCACGACGGCCGCGCTGATCGCGATGAAGCGACGGAAGTTGCGGAAGTAGATCCGCAGCGAGTCGCCGAACAGCGCCCCCAGCGCGCGCGGCCGGGTCAGCTCGAAACGCGGTGCGTCTGTGCTCAAGCGGCGGCGACGCTGAGGCTGCGGTACGCCTCTGCGAGCCGCGCTACGCCTTCGTCGATCTCCTCCGGGCGCACGCCGGAGTAGGCCAGCCGCAGCGTGTTGCGGCCGCCCTCAAGCAGGAAGTCGGTGCCTTTCACGAAGATCACGTCGCGCTCCTTGGCCGCGCCGGCCAGCGCGTCCACGTCGGCGTCGGGCGGCAGCTCGACCCACATGAAGTACCCACCCTGCGGAGGCACGAAGTGCGCCTCGGGCAGCTCGCGCTCCAGCGCGTTCGCCAGCGTCTCGACGCGTTCTCGCAGCGCGTTCTTCACGGTCTCGATCGAGCGCTCGATCGCACCCGAGCGGCAGAAGTCGTTCACGATCGACTGCGCCACCATGTTCGGCGAGATGTATGTCTCGGTGGCCATGCGCTGCGTGGTCGCGATCAGCTCGGCCGGACCGCACAGGTAGCCCACCCGGATGCCGGGACAGACCGTCTTCGAGAAGGACGACGCGTACACGACCCGGTCGGATTCGTCGAGCGACAGCATCGTCGGCAGCCGCTCGCCCTCAAAGCGCAGCTCCACGTACGGGTCGTCCTCGAACACGATGAACTCGTATTCGTCGGCGAGCTCGAGCAGGCGGCGGCGCTTGTCGAGCGACAGCGTGTAGCCGGCCGGGTTCTGGAAGTTGGGGATGATGTGCGCGAGCTTGGGCCGCGCGCCGCCCTCGAGCGCGTTCGCGAGCGCGTCGACGTCGAGGCCGTCCGGCTCGAGCGGGATCGCCAGGATGTCCGCGCCGAGGCCGCGAAGCGACAGGAGCGTGCGGTCGTACGTGGGCGCCTCGACCACGACGACGTCGCCGGGCTCGACGAGCTGCTGGAACAGGAACGCGTCCGCCTGCATCGACCCGTTCGTGACGATGACGTTCTCGCGTGCCTTCCCGTGCTGCTCGGCGATCCAGTCGCGCAGCGGCACGTAGCCGCCCGAGGTGCCGTACGAGAAGGTGCCGGCCGGGTCGTTCTGAAAGGCACGGTCGGCGGCCTGGCGGAGGTCGTCGACAGCGACGATGTCGAGCGACGGAGCACCGCGTGCAAACGAGATCGGAGGCATGGCAGGCCACGATACCGAGATGCCGACCGACGGCGCCCATAGCATCCGCGCCAATGGCATCGCTGCCCGCACCGTTGCCTTCGCCTGCGCGCGAGCAGGCGTCTCCGAAGCTGTCCGCAGAGCGTCTCGCTGACTGCGTGCGGCGGCTCGATCCCGGCACGCGGGCGCTACTCGACCTGTCCGTGCGAAGGAAGATGCGCGACGATGCGATGGCGCCGCTCCTGCACACCGACGCGTTCCACCTGGCGTGGCGGCGGGCACGTGCGCTCGAGCGCGTGGCCACCATCGTCGGTGGCGATGAGCCGCTGCCGCTCGGGCAGGTTCGCGCCGCGCTCGAGGTCCTGCCGGCGGCGGCGTGGGATCCGCTTTCTGTCGCGCCGGGACTGCCGCGGGTGGCAGGAGAGAAGGCAGAAGGCAGAGAGCAGAAGGCAGAGTTGGTTCCCGCCGCGCGCCAGGAGCTCGATGCCCCGCGGGCCGGCGTTCTTGACCGGCTCGATGCGTTTGCGTCAGATGCGCCCACTCTGCGGCGCGCCTTCCGTGACGTCGGGCGCGCGTTCGGCCGGAAGGCCGTTCGCATGGTCGTCTGGCGACGCCGCGCACGCGACTGACGAACCGCGCGTTCCGCGCCCGCGTATCACCGTCCAAGAACTGAGCGACTTGGAAGTGGTGCACGATGGACGCAATCCACCGAATGCTGATCGTGGCGGACCGGAGTTCCGATCCCGGCGGGCTCATGGAGGTGCTCCGCACTCAGGCGCAGAGCCAGCGCATCTCCGCGACCGTGGTGGTGCCCGCCAGCCTCAACGGGCTCGAGTGGCTGGGCGACCCGTATGCGCGGGTGCCCGACGCCGAGCGTCAGGCAGCGCTCCTGCAGGCGGCGCTCCTCAATATCGGCGTGGCGCGCTGTGAGGCGCAGGTCGGCGACCCCGACATGCACGCCGCGATCGACGACGCGCTCGCCGCCGAGCGCTTCGACGAGGTGCTGATCAACGTGCGGTCGCCGCGCATCGCGAGCGCTCTGCACGTGGGCGTCGCGGATCGCGTGAGTCGCGAGACGGACGCCGAGGTCACGTACCTCCGGGCGCGGCGCGCGGCCTGACCAGGTTGCACACCCGCACGGCCGGCCCGTCAGACCTGGACGGTCTGACCGCGCTGATGACGGAGGCGTTTGCCTCCGACCCGCTGTGGCGCTGGGCCTTCGACGACCTCGCGGGCCTCGAGCAGTGGTGGCGCTTCCTCATCACGAGCGCGTTGCGATACCCCAGCATCTCGATCGCGGGTGACCACGCCGCCGCCGCGGTCTGGATCCCGCCCGGAGGCGTTGAGCTCACGGAAGAGGAGGAAGGGCGCGTCGAGCCGCTGCTCCGCTCGCTCGTAGGCCCGCGTGCCGACGCGATCCTGACCCTGCTGGAGCGGTTCGAGGAAACGCATCCGACTGAGCCGCACTACTACCTGAGCCTGCTCGGAACCGCGAATGCGCATCGCGGCCGCGGCGTCGGGATGGCGCTGCTCGGCGAGGGCCTGAGACGTTGCGACGGCGAGGGCGTGCCCGCCTACCTCGAGTCGAGCAACCCCACGAACGACCGTCGCTATGACGCGGTTGGCTTCCGCCGCGTCGGTTCGTTCAGCACGCCCGACGACGCGCACGCCGTTAGCGCGATGTGGCGCGCGCGGGTTTAGCTCGTCTTCCCCGGGTACCGCACAGTCATGGCTAAAGATCACGGATCCAGCGTCAAGAACGACAAGCAGTACGAGGGCCTGCGCAAGAAGGGCATGAGCAAGTCCCGCGCGGCCGCGATCTCGAACTCCGAGGGCTCCTCGAGCCGCGGTGGCAAGAGCTCGGGCAGCAGCCGCAGCAGCAAGAGCAGCGGCAGCGGGAGTGGTGGCAACAAGGCGCAGAAGCAGGCCGCCGGCCGCAAGGGCGGCAAGGCATCCTCCTCCTCGTCCTGACCTGGTCGCCCGGCTGCGCGGCCCGAGCCACACGCCGGAATGGCCGGGACTACCCAACGGCTACGACAACGACCGCGCGTACACGATCACGTTGCTGCTGTAGCCCTCGCCCGGCACGTAGACGCCGCCGCAGGTGACCAGCACCAGCACCGGCCGCTTCGACGGACCGTAGACCGCGCTCGCCGGGAACTGCGTCTTCGGCACCTGCAGCTTGCCCACGACCGCGTAGCGGTGAACGGCACCCTCGTCGTCGCGCACATAGATCTCGGTGCCGTTCGCGATCTCGGGGATGTGCTCGAAGACGCCGGGCAGCGTCTTGCCGTCGATGTGTCCGATCAGCACCGCGCGGCCCGGCTCGCCGGGGCGCGGGCCGGCGTCGAACCAGCCGGCGCGGCCGATCCGCGGCACGGCGATCCCGTCGGCGGTCGCCGCGACGGGCTCGATCGTGGCGTCCACCCCAAGCGCCGGGATCGCGAAGCTGGTTGGCACACCCGGGCGAGCCGCCGCCTGGAGCGCACCGCCGGACGGGCCCGTGCCGAGCGCCGTGCGGCGGCCGTGGAGAACGATCGGGCGCAGCTCCGCCATGTGCGCGAGGCGCGCCGCGTTCCCGCCGCCGACCTGGTGAGGCGCGGCGCGCGGAGCCTCCGGCGCCAGCATCAGCGTGAGCGCCGCCGCGATCGCGCCCGGAATGACGATCGCGAGCAGGAGCGCGAGCGGATTGCCGCCGCGCGTGACGGTCACGGCCGCGAGCGGCGCGAGCGGCGGAGCTGCGTGGCGCCACCCAGCGTGCCGGCCACCAGCGCTGCCAGCAGCGCCAGGAGCCATGGCGCGCCGCCGCCATGCGCCAGACCGCCGAGGCCCGTGTGGGGGGCGCTCGACGGCGTGATCGTGTCGTCGGTGGCCATGACCAGGTGCTCCTGATTGCCGGCGCTGCCCGTGACCACCACGGTGAATGCGCTGCCGGCGGCGAGCGACACGCTCGACGTGAACAGCGAAGCGCCGCCGTTCGGCTTGGTGATGGCGAGCTTGTAGGTGCCGGGTGCGACCGTCAGGTAGCCGGAAGCGGTGTGGTACTTCACGCCCTGCGCGATGGTCTTGCTGCCGAGCATCACGTCCGGCATTCCGAGCTCCGGCGCCGCGTGCACGAGTCGCAGCCGCGCCTGTCCGGCGCTCGCCTTTCCGTTGCGCAGCACCAGCAACGCGCCCTTCGGCACCGCCACGACCGTGTAGCCGGCGCCGTCGGTCAGGCTCTTGCTCGCAGTCTTGCCACCCGCGGACAGCTTGGCGGCGCCCGACGGGACCGAGGTCAGCGCGCCGGCCTGGCCGTATGCGACCGCGCCGCCCGCCGCCGTCTTCGTGCCGCCCGCAGTGACGTCGAGCGAGATCGCCGAGCCGCCGCGCGCGTTCACGAGCCTGACCTGTGAGCTCGCCGATGCCGCTGCCGCCGCGGTCATCTCTACCATCAGGACCGCGACCGCGCACGCGATCAGAACCCTTATGCGTACGCGCGGCGCCATCCCCGCAGCATTCTAAGGATGTCGACCGATTCCTTTACCTCCGCCCTGGAGCGGCTCGACCCCGCGAGCCGGGCCCTGCTCGACCTCTCGCTGCGTCGCGGCATGCGCACAGAGGAGATAGCCGACGTCCTGGGCGCCGAGCCCGCGAACGTCGAGGCGTCACGCGACGAGGCGCTGCGCCGGATCGCGGCCGACGTGGGGATGGACACAGCTGGGGATCTCGACGAGGTGCGCGCGCGGTTGGCAGAGTTGCCTGTCGAGGGCTGGCTGGGCCAGACGAATGGCAATGGGGCGCATGCGGCTGCTGGGAAAGCTGAAAGCGGAAAGCGGAAAGCGGAGGAGCCCGAAGCGCCGCGGCGCCGGGTCGTTCTGCCGCTGCTCCTCGGTGCGCTCGTCATCGCCGCCGTCGTTCTCGCTCTAGTTCTCGGGACGGGCGGCGGCAGCAGCGACAAGGCTTCTTCGAAGAGCGCGCCTTCACCTCCGCCCGCGAAGCCGGCGGGCGGTGGTGTTGCTCTCACTCCGGTCGGCGCGGTCAGGGCCAGCGGGACGGCCAGCGTGAAGAACGGCAAGCTGAACCTCAGGATCACCGGGCTGCCGAAGGAGCGCTACGGCGTGTGGCTCTTCAACAACGTGATCGACGCGCGGTCGCTCGGCTACGCAGAGGGCACCACGATCGTCGGCAAGAACCTCAAGCTGCCGAAGAACTGGCGCGGCTTCCGGTACGTGGACATCTCACGCGAGCCGAACGACGGCAACCTGAACCACTCCGGGCTCAGCGTGATGCGCGTGCCGACGAGCAGGCTCGCCGGCGGAAGCTAGGCGCGCGCGCCGCTCAGGATCTCGGTCGCGATCTCCGCGACCTCTGTGGGCGTCTTGCCCACGCGCACGCCCTGCTCCTCGAGCGCCTCGGCCTTCGCCGCGGCGGTGCCCTTAGAGCCCGAGATGATCGCGCCCGCGTGGCCCATCGTCTTGCCGGGCGGTGCCGTGAAGCCCGCGATGTAGCCCACCACCGGCTTCGTCACGTTCTCGGCGATGTACTCGGCGGTGCGCTCCTCCTCGTCGCCGCCGATCTCGCCGCACATGACGATCAGCTCGGTCTCCGGGTCCCGCTCGTACAGGGCGATGATGTCGATGAACGACGAGCCGACGATCGGGTCGCCGCCGATGCCCACGATCGACGAGTTGCCGAAGCCGCGCTGGGCGATCTCGTTGCCGATCTGGTAGGTGAGCGTGCCGGAGCGCGACACGAGGCCGACGTTGCCCTCGGAGAAGAAGTGCGCGGGGATGATGCCCACGTTCGCCTTGCCGGGCGACAGGATGCCGGGGCAGTTGGGGCCCACGAGACGCGTGTGGCGGTCGCGCTGGAGGTGCGTGTAGACGCGCAGCATGTCGTGCGCCGGGATGCCCTCGGTGATCGCGATCACGAGCTCGACCCCCGCGTCGGCGGCCTCGAGGATCGAGTCGGCGGCGAAGCGCGGCGGCACGAAGATCATCG
>JAICJV010000081.1 GCA_025928265.1 Thermoleophilaceae bacterium | reverse complement strand
GCACGGCGGCGGCGCGTTCTCCGGCAAGGATCCGACGAAGGTCGACCGCTCGGCTGCGTACGCCGCGCGCTATGTGGCGAAGAACGTCGTGGCTGCGGGGCTCGCCGACCGCTGCCAGATCCAGGTCGCGTACGCGATCGGCGTCGCGCATCCGGTGTCGGTGATGATCGAGACGTTCGGCACCGAGAAGATCGCCAACGCGAAGATCACCCAGCTCGTGCAGGAGCAGTTCGACCTGCGTCCTGGCGCGTTCCGCCAGTACCTGAACCTGCACCGGCCGATCTACCAGAAGACCGCCGCCTACGGCCACTTCGGCCGCGACGACCACGACTTCACGTGGGAGCGCACCGACAAGGCCGACGCCCTCCGCGACGCCGCCGGCATCGGCGCGCGCGAGGCCGTGACCCCGTAGTCACATGCACGTGGCCGAGCTGTGGCGCTACCCCGTGAAGTCGCTTCGCGGGGAGGCGCTCCGCTCGGTGGATGTGCTGCCGGACGGCTTCCGTGGCGACCGGCGCTGCCAGGTACGCACGTCCGACGGATCGCTGATCACGGCCCGGACGAAGCCGCAGCTGCTCGGCATCTCGGCCGCAGCGGGCGACGACGACATGCCCCTGGTGGACGGCGTGCCGTGGCACTCGGATCGCGCCCAGGACGCAGTCCGCGACGCGGCCGGCGACGCGGTGCACCTGGAGCCCTCGGGCGAGCGCCGCTTCGACGAGACGCACCTGATGGTGGCCACCGACGGAGCGGTGGCCCACATCGGTGTCGACCGGCGGCGCTTTCGCCCCAACATCGTGCTCGGCGGGGTCGACGGCCTGGCCGAGCGGGAATGGCCGGGGCGTCAGCTGGCCATCGGCGACGTGCTGATCGACGTCGACCACCTCTGCGAGCGCTGCGTGATGACCACGATCGACCCCGACACGCTCGAGCTGGATCCGGACATCCTCCGGCGTATCAACAGTGACTACGACGAGCTGTTCGCCCTGAACTGCAACGTCGCGCAGCCGGGCCGGGTCTCCGTGGGCGACGAGGTCCGCCTGGTCTAGACCGGGGTCTGCGGGCGATCGCTCGCCGCGTTCTCCTCGTGCACCCGGTCGATCGCCTCCGTTACGCGCTGCGGACGCGCGATCCCTGCGAAGCGGAAGAGGTCGCCCTGCTGCGCGCTCGCGTTGTCGAAGTCCACGTCGCCGATCGCCAGGATGCGCGAGAGGAGGGACTGGTGGATCGTCACGTCCACGACGCGGTCCACGCGCGTCTCCTCCACGCGCCGCGACAGGATGCCGCGCCGGATCTGGAGGCGCCGGCTGGTGATCAGGTAACGCGTGGTGAGTCGCCGCAGCCACCCGATGACCAGTACGAGCACCAGCACCACGACGCCGGCCAGGACGCTGACACCGGCGCCGGAGACGGCGGCGCCGATCGCCGCCGCGGCCGCGATCGCGATCACGCCAAGGATGTAGAACCCGAGAATCGAGCGCCAGGAGGGGCGGCCCTCATAGATCACGTGTTCTCCCGCGTGCAGGTCCATGCGTCGAACCTACCTCTGTCCACGGACGATCACAACGTCCTCGTCACGCTGCCCCTCGTGCAGGAGCCCGCGCCGCTCGAGCTCGGCGGCCTGCGCGGCGAACAGCGGCCCGAGCGCGCCATGGTGGCGAGCCGCGATCGACGCCTCCAGGCCGCTCGCCTCGAGCCGTCGGAGCGTCTTCTGCTCGTCGTTCACCGACGAGTGCACGATCAGCACGACGCCGCCCGGGGCCAGATGCGAAGCGGCCGCGTCGCAGATCCGGTCGATGAGCACGCGGCCGTCGACTCCCGCGTACCAGGCTCTTTCGATGCCGCTCCCGGGAAGCTCCCGCGTGGGCCCGGGTACATAGGGCGGATTGGTGACGATCACGTCGAACACCCGCCCGGCAACGGGCTCGAACAGGTCGCCGCGCAGCGGCTCGACGCGCACGCCGTTGAGCGCCGAGTTCACGCGCACGGACGCGAGCGCGCGGCGTGAGAGGTCGACGGCCGTGACCTCTGCGCCCTCCCGCGCGGCAGCGATCGCGAGCACTCCCGTACCTGTGCAGAGGTCGAGCACGCGCGTGCGCTCACCGTTCAGCTCGCCACGCAGGACATCGGCCAACATCCAGGCGTCGCTGATCGGCCGGTGCACGCCCGGCAGCCGCAGGATCCTCATCGTGTCCGCTCAACCTCCAAGCCGATGACCCGTCCCCGCGCCGTGGCTCCCGCAAACCCGTCGGCGGCCGAGCTGCGCGCCGTGTTCGACGAGCCGGCGCCGCTCACGGTCGGCATCGAGGAGGAGCTGATGCTGCTCGATCCCGGCACGCTCGACCTCGTGCCGCGCGCCCGTGAGGTGCTCGGGCTGGTCGAGGGCGACGAGCGCTACAAGCTCGAGCTGCCGGCCGCGCAGCTCGAGATCATGAGTCCGCCGCTGCAGAACGCGGCGATCGCGCAGGAGTTCCTGCTGGACGCGCGGCGCGACCTTGCGGAGGCTGCGTCCGGGACGGTGAAGCTCGCCGCGGCGGGCGTGCATCCGTTCGCGTCCACCGAGGGCGCGCTGAACGAAGGCGAGCGCTACGACGGCACCGCGGAGAGGTACGGCCGGATCGCGCGGCGCCAGCTCGTCTTCGGGCTCCAGGTGCACGTGGCCGTCCGCGGCGCCGAGCGCGCGCTCGCGGTCTACAACGGGCTGCGCAACCACCTGCCGGAGATCATGGCGCTCGCAGCCAACGCTCCGTTCTACGGCGGCGAGGACACCGGCCTCGCGACCGTCCGCCCCAAGCTGGCCGAGCTGCTCCCGCGCCAGGGCGTGCCGCCGGCGATCGCGAGCTGGGAGGAGTTCGCGGCCGAGCTCGAGTGGGGGGAGCGGACGGGAGCGGTGCCGGAGCCGCGCACGTGGTGGTGGGAGCTGCGCCCCCATCCCGCCTACGGGACGCTCGAGATGCGGGTTCCCGATGCCCAGACGACCGCCGCGGACGCCGGGGCGATCGTCGCCGTCGCCCATGCGCTCAGCGCGCACCTGGGCGAGATGCACGACGCGGGCGAGACGCTCGAGCCTGCGCCGTCGTGGCGGATCGAGGAGAACCGCTGGAGCGCGCTCAGTCGCGGTGCGCGCGGCGAGTTCGCCGACCTCGCCAGCGGCCAGCTCCGGCCCGGTGCAGACCGCCTCCACACGCTGCTCGACGAGCTCGAGCCCGTCGCCCGGCGGCTCGGCGCGGCCACGCAGCTCGCCCATGCGCGTGAGCTGGTCGAGGCGAGCGGCGCCGATCGCCAGCGCGCCGCGGGCGGCGCGCGCGAGGCGACCGAATCGCTCGTCTCCGGGTATCTCTCGACCTGAGCCGATTTGAAGAATGCGACACGCGTGCGCCTGGTAATTAGGCAGTTCACATGATCAGCCGCCCACCTCTACCTCGACCGCGCGGCGCGCTCAGCGCGTGCCTGATCGATGCGCTCACGCGTGATCCACATCCGCTCGACGGAATCCCCGCACCCGATGGCGGGCCGCTCGACGGCGAGGACTTCCAGCTCTCGCTCTACGTGCTCTACGAGTTGCACTACCGCTCGTTCGAGGGCGTCGATGAGGCGTGGGAGTGGCAGCCGTCGCTCATGGCCGTGAGGGCGGTGCTGGAGCGCTCGTTCGAGGCGGCCCTGCGCGAGGCGATCCCGCCGGAGCCGGAGCCCGTTCAGGACGTGCCGGAGTACCTGACCGCGCTGCTCGCGCAGGCCGATGGGCCGTCGCTGTCGCGCTTCCTCGAGACCCAGGCGGATCTCGATCAGTTCCTCGAGTTCGTGGTCCACCGCTCGGCGTACCAGCTCAAGGAGGCGGACCCGCACTCGTTCGCGATCGCGCGGCTCAGCGGGCGATCGAAGGTCGCGCTCGTGGAGATCCAGTCAGACGAGTACGGCGGCGGGAGGCCGGAGCGCCAGCATGCCCGCCTCTTTGCGGACACGATGGTGGCGCTGGGGCTCGACCCCGACTACGGCGGCTACCTCGACCGCATCCCCGGCGTCACGCTCGCCACGGTGAACCTGATGACGATGTTCGGGATCCACCGCCGCCTGCGCGGCGCGATCGTCGGCCATCTGGCGCTGCTCGAGATGGACTCGACGCAGCCCAACCGACGCTATGGCAACGCGCTGCGCCGGCTCGGGCGTGGCGACGCCACCGAGTTCTTCGACGAGCACGTGGAGGCCGACGCGGTGCACGAGGCGATCGCGGCGCACGACCTCGCCGGGGCCCTCGCCGTCGACGAGCCCGAGGTCGCGCCGGACATCGTCTTCGGCGCGCGGGCGATGATCCTCTTGGACGCGCGGCTGGCGCAGCACCTGCTCGCCAGCTGGGAGCGCGGCGAGAGCTCGCTGCTCGTGGCGCTGCGCGAGCCGGCTAGGTCACGAGGAGATCTCCGGCCGCTTTCGGCCTGCGGCCGCTGGCCGAGGCGCCCGTGAACGCGACCTCCATTTCCTAATCGGGCTGCTCGGGCTCGCCGGGCGCGCGGAACCCGATCAGCCTGTGCGTGCCGTCGCAGAACGGGCGCATCTGCGAGCGGCCGCATCGGCACAGGGCGATCGTGCGGCGGCGCGCGTCGATCTCGTTGCCCTGCTGATCGGTGATCACGAAGTTCCCGCGCACGATGTAGGGCCCGTCGCGGTAGGGCGTTATGCGGGCTGGTTCGTCCACCCACGGGACTCTAGGGACGCGGCCACTCGTCCGGCCCCGCCCCTAATTTCAACAACGTGATCGCCAAGGTCGAGCCGCTCACCACCGCACGTGCCCTGCGTGGCCCGTTCGACTATCGCGTCCCCGGGCGGATGGCGGACGTCGGCGTCGGGAGCATGCTCGTGGTGCCGTTCGCCGGGCGGCGGCTCCTGGGCGTTGTCGTGGAGATGGCGGACCGGAGCGAGGTGCCCGCGGAGCGGCTCGTGGAGCCGCTCGAGGCGCTCGACCGCGGCGTCCCCGCCGAGCTGGTGCGGCTCGGGCTGTGGGTGGCCGAGGAGTACTGCTCCACGCCCGCACGCGGGCTGGCGCTGGTGCTGCCGCCGGGAACGGGCACCTCGGGGTCGAAGGTCGGCATCCGGCGGGCGCTGGTGGCGTCGATCACCTCCGCGGGCCGGGCCGCGCTCGCAGGCGAGGAGCGGCTGGGGGAGCGGCAGCGGGCGGTGCTCGCCGCTCTGGAAGCGACCCCGATGCCCGCGGCGGAGCTCGGCCACGGCACGGTGCGATCGCTCGAGGCGCGCGGGCTCGTCACCGTCTCGAACGCCGAGCGGCGCAGGCGCCCGCAGATCGAGGGCGTCGGCGCGCGCGGCCCGGCCGAGGCGCGGCTCACCGCCGACCAGTCGCGCTCCCTGGCGCGAATCGAGCAGCTGCTCGACGACGGCGGCGGCCACCTGCTGCTGCACGGGGCCACTGGGAGCGGCAAGACCGAGGTCTACCTGCGCGCGGTTGCGGCGACGCTCGAGCGCGGGCGCTCTGCGGTCGTCCTCGTCCCCGAGATCGCGCTCACCCCGCAGACCGCCGGCCGCTTCGAGCAGCGCTTCGGCGACCAGGTCGCCGTGCTGCACTCGAAGCTGTCGGCCGGCGAGCGCCACGACGAGTGGCTGCGGCTGCGGCGCGGTGAGGCGCGCGTGTGCATCGGCCCGCGCTCGGCGGTGTTCGCACCGGTGCGCGACCTCGGCCTCATCGTGATCGACGAGGAGCACGACGCCTCCTACAAGCAGGAGGGCGACCCGCGCTACGACGCGCGCCGGGTGGCCGAGCGGCGTGCCGAGAAGGCGGGCGCGGTCCTGCTGGCCGGCACGGCCACGCCGCGGCCCGAGAGCCGCCTGCGGCTCGATCGCCTCAGGATGCCCGAGCGGGTCGACGGCCGGGGGCTGCCGCCGGTCGAGCTCGTGAGCATGGCCGGCAGCTCGGGTGCGCTCCACACGCGCACGCGTGATGCGCTCGTGGAGGTACGGCGGCGGGGCGAGAAGGCGATCGTCCTGCTCAACCGGCGCGGCTGGTCCAACTTCCTCACCTGCCGGGGCTGCGGCCGCGCGTGGGAGTGTCCGAGCTGCGACGTCACGCTCGTCATGCACCGTGCGAAGGGGCGGATCGCATGCCACCACTGCGGCCACTCGGAGGCGGTGCCGTCGTCCTGCCCCGACTGCGGCTCGCTCTCGGTCGCTCGCCATGGCGCGGGCACCGAGCGGATCGAGGCCGAACTCGCCGAGCTGCTCGACCCGTTCCCGGTCTTCCGGCTCGATGCCGACGCGGCCAGCGGGCGCGGCGCGATCCTGTCGGTGCTGCAACGGTTCGAGCAGGCGGAGTCGGGCGTGCTGCTCGGCACGCAGATGGTGGCGAAGGGGCATGACTTCCCGGACGTCACGCTCGGCGTCGTGCTCGACGCCGACTCCACGCTGCGCTTCCCGGACTTCCGCGCCGAGGAGCGCACGTTCGCACTGGTCGCGCAGCTCGCCGGCCGCAGCGGCCGCGGTGCGCGCGGCGGCCGCGTGCTCGTGCAGACGCTCGACACCGACGCCCGGGCCTTGCGGTTCGCCGCGCGCCACGACGCCGACGGATTCCTCGACGGCGAGCTGAAGCGGCGCGAGCTGCTCGGCTATCCGCCGTTCGCCCAGCTCGTACGTGTCGTGTGCGCCTGTGAGGAGCCCGGGCCGGAGGCGGCAGCCGCAGCGGAACTGCACGCTCGGATCGCCGCCGCGGCTCCGTCGGTGCGCCTGCTCGGTCCCGCGCCGCTGTTCCGGCTGAAGGGCCGCGACCGCGCCCAGCTGTTCGTGAAGGCGCCCGCAGAGGGTCCCGAACGGATGGCGGCGGTGCGCGCCGTGCGTCATGCGGTCGAGGCCGTGGCGGCCGACCGCAGCTACCGCGGAGTCGTGCTCTCGGTGGACGTGGACCCGCAGTAGACTCGGCTCATATGGCCGATGAGGAGCCGCAGGAGGTCGTCGAAGACCCCGATGAGACCGAAGAGGAGCGCCAGGATCCCGAGGTAGCCGCCCGCCGCGCGGCCGCCATGGCCTTCATCCGCCGCTACGGCGATCCGGTCCTCCGGAGTCGCGCGACGCCGGTCGACCGCTTCGACGACGCGCTGCGCGACCAGGTCGCGCGGATGGGCGCGATCATGGACGACGCGCTCGGGGTTGGGCTGGCCGCGCCCCAGGTGGGCGTGTCGCAGCGACTGCTCGTCTACCAGGTGGGGCACGACTCGCCGCTGATCGCGGTGATCAATCCCGAGATCGAGTGGTCGAGCGACGACGAGGAGACGCTCGAGGAGGGCTGCCTCTCATTGCCCGGCGTGCACGTCGACGTCGACCGGCCGGTCCACGTTCGCGTGCGCGCACAGGACGAGCACGGCGACCCGCGTCTGATCGAGGCGTCGGGGCTAGAGGCGCGCGTGCTCCAGCACGAGATCGACCACCTGAACGGCACGCTCATCCTCGAGCACGCCTCGCGCGAGCAGCGCAAGGAGGCCATCCGCACCCTGCGCGAGCAGGAGCGCGACGCCGAAGCCGCCTAGCGCGCCGTGTCCTTCTCGATCCAGCCCGTTCGCGCGGCAGGGCTCGGCCGGCGCGGACTAGCGGCGCCGGGCGCACCACCGAATTGGGCCCGTGGCGCAATGAATGACGGAATCGGGATCAGAATTCGTGACGGAAGTCTCTGAGAACGTGCCCTTACCGGTCTTCCGCCGAAGTCGGCCGGCGAAGTGGATGTCGAAGGTCGTCCCCCAATTGTTCGTGAAGTGGCGATGCATGCGAAAGCGGCCGTGGCGCCCGACCCGCAGCGGCCGCTCACCAGGCGTGCTCGATGTGCCGAAAGCGAGGTCCTCTTCGGTGTTGGGGGCGTCGCACGAGGCGTGCCAGTTGACCTCGTAGTCGGTCGTGTGGGCATGCCGGCTGAAGCTGACCGTGAAGTGCTGGCGATCGCCCACGCCCTCGTAGCCGACGGAGCGCGCACCGGCAGTCGCAGACGCAGCGAGTGATCAGTCCTAAGCAGGCCGCGGCACCACCGCAGGCGAGATCAGGCACGAGCGGATCATCGGCGGCGCCGGGCGAGCCGCCTTGCCGCGCTCGAGCAGGATCGGCTTGCGGCAGACGTGCGCGACCACGTGGTAGTGGTCGTGCACGAGGCGGGCCGTGGCGCCGCTTCGGTCGAGGCCGTAGCCCTTCGGCCCGTCCTGGTCGATGATCCAGACCGGCCGTCGGGGCGACGCCAGCAGCGTCCGCAGCCGATGCACCGCGCCCGGCGCGGCGCGCATCATCAGCGACCAGTGGTACGGGAATGGCGAGTGCAGCCCGGTGTAGAAGAGCGAATTGACCCGCGCGTACATCACGTATGCCGTCTGGCCCGGCTCCGCGCGCAGGCCCACGTAGCGCCCGAGCGTGACGGCCTGGCTCTCGTAGTGGTCGCCTGAGTCGCGGATGCCCGGCTGGGCCGTCGCGATCGCCGCGGGGATGGCGATCAGGCAGAGTGCCACGCCACCGAGCGCGGGCCGCCGCGACAGGAGCAGCGCCGAGCCGACCGCCGCCGACGGCATCAGCTGGATCACGTAGTGCGGCCAGAAGCTGCCGCTGAGAAGGATGCCGGCCGCGCCCGCCACGAGCCAGGTCGCCAGCGCCGGCCGGATCCCCGCTGCCGAGCGGAGTGTGGCGACGCCCGCGACCGCGGCGGCCACGGCGAACACGAGGCCCGAGCGCAGCGCGGGGTCGCCGAGGCGGGTGAGATGACCCTGTGCGTTGCCGGTTGCGAGCGCCTGCGCCGAGTCGATGCGGAAGCCGAACATCGCGTACCAGACCGAGTGCGCCGACTCGTGCGCGACCACCGCCCACACCACGAGCGCCAGCACGACCGCGCCGAACCCCGCGGCGTAGGCCCCGCCGTCACGCGTGAGTCGCCGCGCACCCGGGCGGGCGACCCAGCCCGCGGCCGCGATCCCCACGACGCCGGCCACCAGCGGGTCGGCGAACGACTGCTTCACGAGCAGTGCGGTCGCGGCCGCTGCGCCGGCGGAAGCGAGCCACATGCCGCCGCGGCCGGGGCGCTGGAGGCCGATCACGAGCAGCAGGATCGACGCCGAGGCGGGCACGATCGCGATCAGCTCGGCGGGCGTGTAGACGGCCATCGTGGCGAGCGAGGAGACCATCACGCCGATGGCGATCGCGGCGAACGGAGCGCTGCGCCGCCCGCCCACGCGCGTGGCCAGCGCCGTGACGACGACGACGGCTGCGCACGCCGCCACGGCGCCTAGGATGCGCACACCGGTCACGCCGCCGGATACCGCGGCCAGCCGGAACAGCGCCATCAGGAGGGGCGGGCGGTCGAGGAAGTAGGGCCCGTACGCGAACGGTCCGGCGTGGTGCCACGCCAGCGCCACCATCGTGTCGCCGGCCTCGTCGCGGCCGAGCGCGGCGTCCAGGACCGGGAGGCGGAGGCTGAGCGTGATGGCCACGCCGATCCCCGCCCACAGGAATGGACTCCCGACCGCGCGGCGCACGGCCGGCGCGACCGCGGGTCGCGCAGGTGCGGCCGCAACGGAGGACACGGCGTGAAGCGTGCCCGCTGCGCGTCAGCGCACCTTTAAGGCAACGTCAGAGGTCGCTTAGCCGGGCTCAGACGTACTTCTGGACCTTGCCGGCCTTCAGGCAGCGCGTGCAGACGTACTCGCGGCTCGGGGCGCCGTTCACGAGGATCCGGACCTTCTGGAGGTTCGGGTTGAAGCGGCGCTTGGAGGCGACCATCGAGTGGCTCCGGCTGTGACCGAACGCCGGGCCCTTCTTGCACACGTGACATACCTTTGGCACGGCGCGCAAGGCTAGCAGCGCTCGCGCCTCAGGCGAGGACGTCGCGGAGCACCTCGAGCGCCTCGTCGATGCCCGCCCGGTCCACGTCGAGGTGCGTCACAGCGCGCACCCGGCCAGGACCCATCGGGCTCATCTCCACGCCGCGCTCGGCCAGGTCGTGGAGCACCCGCTCCTGGTCGTCGACCTCGAAGATCACGATGTTGGTCTCGACCTGCGACGCGTCGATCCGCGCGCCGGGGATCTCGGCGATCCCCTGGGCCAGGATCCGCGCGTTCGCGTGGTCCTCGGCAAGGCGGTCGACGTTGTGGTCGAGCGCGTAGATCCCGGCCGCGGCCACGATCCCCGCCTGTCGCAGCGAGCCGCCCATCATCTGCTTGAAGCGCCACGCCTCCTCGATCAGCTCGCGCGCGCCGGCGAGGCAGGCGCCGACGGGCGCGCCGAGCCCCTTCGTGAAGTCGAGCCAGGCGCTGTCGCAGCCGGAGGCGAAGTCGGCGGCGCTCACGCCGGAGGCGACAACTGCGTTCATCAGGCGCGCGCCGTCCATGTGCGTGGCAAGCCCGTTCTCGCGCGCCACGCCCTGGACTTCGCGGATCTGCTCGAGCGGCCAGACGTGGCCACCGCCGTAGTTCGTCGTCTGCTCGACGCATACGAGCCGCGAGCGCGGCGAGTAGCGGTCGTCCGGATCCCGCAGCGCCGCCCGCACGTCGGCTCCGGTGAACATCCCGCCATCCCCGTCGAGCGGGTGCATCATCACGCCGGAGTGCGCGGCCGGTCCGCCGGCCTCGGCGATGATCGGGTGCGAGTGGCGTTCGAGGATCACCTCGTCGCCCGGGCGCGTGTGCAGCCGGATCGCGATCTGGTTGCACATGGTCCCGCTCGGCAGGAACAGCGCAGCCTCGTGCCCGAGCAGCTCGGCGACGCGCTCCTGGAGGGCGTTGACGGTCGGGTCGAGCCGCCGCTGCTCGTCGGCCACCTCGGCGCTCGCGATCGCGCGCCGCATTCCCTCGGAGGGCTTGGTCTGGGTGTCGGAGCGGAGGTTGACGGCCACGGGCGAGCAGCCTACGACGCGACGCTCCGCGCGCTTCGTGCGCGACGGGTCGGGCGCGGTCGGATGGGCAAGTAAGGGGGAGGGCCCCGGCACGTCGTGGCCGTTCCGCAAGGGGTTTGGTCGCTTCCGCGCGATATAGGCCGGAAAGTGACCACACCCCCGCGCGAAGGACGTGCGCGCGAGCGACGGCAACCCTCACCTGTAATTGCCCAATCCCTCGGCGCCGTAGCCCGCTGGAGCGCGCCGAGCGGTTCCGCTTGCAAGAAGAACCGGTGGCCTGGGCCCTCACCGCCCGGGACGGGTCAGCGGTTCGATGGAGCCCAGGCCGCCGCTGTCAGTGCGCCGCCGCCTGCGGCTGGCGCACCATCAGGTCGTGCGTCTCCGAGAACTCGCGCCGCGCCTCCGGAATCTGCTCGGGGTCCATGCCCCGGTCGCGCGCCACTGTCTTGATCGCCTCCCACAGCCGCCCCTGCGAAAAGCGGTCATGGGCCTCACGTGACTCCCACACGTCGATGATCTGGAACTCGCCGTTCTCGAGGCGCCCGGCGGTGTGGACGATCAGGCCGTCCGGCATCTCCTCACCGAGCTTGGCGTTCACCGCGTCGTACATCTGCTCGTCGATCCCGGGGGGAATCGTGATCACTACGAGGGGCATGTCGGACCTCCGCGAGTCGCCTGTCAGGCGACACTAACCGCGGGGCCCTACCGCGGTGGCGCCAGCTCGCCGCGCAGCGCCGCCATTCGCAGCACCGCGCGCGCCGCGTCCTCGCCCTGGTGGCGCTTGCCGTCGCCGGCCCGCGCCAGCGCCTGGTCCATGTTCTCGACCGTCAGTACGCCGAATGCGCACGGCACGCCGGTGTCGAGGCCCACGCGCAGGATCCCGGACGCCGCGGATTCACATACGTAGTCGTAGTGAGTGGTCTCGCCGCGGATCACAGCGCCCAGGCAGGCGACGCCGTCGAAGCGGCCGGACTCGGCGCAGTACTTCGCGGACAGCGGCAGCTCGAAGGCGCCGGTTACGTCGAACACCTCGACCGTGCCCCCGGCCTCCTCGAAGACGCGTGTGGCGCCGCCGACGAGCCGCTCGGCCAGATCCTCGTAGAAGCGCGCGACGGTTATCGCGAAGCGGGCGTCAGCCACCCCGCCGCTCCGGCGCAGGCTCGCCCGGCGATGCCTCCTCGGCCACGTGGTCGCGGACCTGCTCCTCGTGGATCATCTCCTCGTCGAGCGCGAGGCCCTGGTGGTGCAGCAGGTGGCCCATCCGCTCCTTCTTCGCGCGCAGATACTCCCGGTTATGGGCCGTCGGCTGGTGCTCGATCGGAACCTGGTCGGTGACCCGCAGGCCGTAGCCCTCGAGGCCGATGATCTTCTTCGGGTTGTTGGTGAGCAGGCGGATCGAGGTGAGCCCGAGGTCCACCAGGATCTGCGCGCCGATGCCGTAGTCGCGCAGGTCGGCGGGCAGGCCGAGCTGGAGGTTGGCGTCGACGGTGTCGAGCCCCTGCTCCTGGAGCTTGTAGGCGCGCAGCTTGTTGAGCAGCCCGATGCCGCGGCCCTCCTGCGCGAGGTAGAGCAGCACGCCGCGGCCCTCCTCGTCGATCTTGCGCAGCGCGTCCTCGAGCTGCTGACCGCAGTCGCAGCGGAGCGAGTGGAAGACGTCGCCGGTCAGGCACTCAGAGTGAACACGGACGAGGACGTCATGAGCGCCCTGGACGTCGCCGTTGACAAGCGCCAGGTGGTGCTTGCCGCTCAGCGTCTCGCGGAAG
>JAICJV010000024.1 GCA_025928265.1 Thermoleophilaceae bacterium | reverse complement strand
GGCCGACTCGAGGTTGTAGCCGACGAGCTCCTCGAGCTCGAGGCCGGCGACCGCGTCCTCGAGGCGGGCGATCAGGGCCTCGGCGGCCTGGCGGCGCGCCTTCGCCATGTCCCGCTCGTGCGCGATGAGCGCGTCGGCGATGTCGCCGATGAGCTTCGAAGCCGTGGCCTCGTCGAGCGCGGTGCGCGGGTCGAGGTCGAGCACAAGGCGCGCGAACGCCTCGGGGTCGTGGGCGACGCGGCCGGAGAGCGGCGCGTGCACCGCACGCAGCACGTCCTGGCGGTGGCGGAACTTGCGGAGGAGCTTCATGTCCTCCGGATAGATCGGTCCGCGTGAGAGGAACTTGAGCGCTGTCAGGCCGACTGCGCGGCGAGGCCCTGCCGGATGGGCTTGGGCAACATGAAGCGCACGTCCTCCTGGACGACCTCGAACTCGCCGACGTCCTCGACGCCGCGGGCGCGGAAGAAGTCCACGAGCCGCTGGACGAGCTCCTCCGGCGCGCTCGCGCCCGACGAGATCCCGACCCCGCGCTTGCCCACCCGCCACGCCTCCTCGACCTGCCCGGAGTTGTCGATGAGATGGGCCTCGGCGCCGTGGTCGCGCGCGACCTCGACGAGGCGCTGCGAGTTCGACGAGTTCTGCGACCCGATGACGAGCACGAGATCGCAGTGCGTCGCCATCTGCTTGACCGCCGCCTGGCGGTTGGTCGTCGCGTAGCAGATGTCGTCGGTGCGCGGCCCGGTGATCGCGGGGAAGCGCTCGCGCAGCCGGGCGATGATCGCGCGCGTCTCGTCGACCGAGAGGGTGGTCTGCGAGATGTATGCGACGCGCTCAGGGTCCTCGACCTCGAGCGTGTCCACGTCGTCCTCGGTCTCGATCAGGACGATGTGGTCGGGCGCCTCGCCCATCGTGCCCTCGACCTCCTCGTGGCCGGCGTGGCCGATCAGGACGATCGTGTAGCCCTGGGCGGCGAACTTCTTGGCCTCCACGTGGACCTTCGTGACGAGCGGGCACGTGGCGTCGATCGTGCGCAGCGCCCGCTCGCCGGCGTTCGCGTGCACCGACGGCGCGACGCCGTGCGCGGAGAACACGACCGTCTCGCCCTCCGGCACCTCGGTCTCCTGGTCGACGAAGATCGCGCCGCGCTCGCGCAGCTTGGCCACCACGTGCTTGTTGTGCACGATCTCCTTGCGCACGTAGACAGGGGCGCCGTACAGGTCCAGCGCGCGCTCGACGGTCTGGACGGCGCGGTCGACGCCTGCGCAGTAGCCGCGCGGGGCGGCAAGCAGAAGCTTCTCCGGTGCAGTGGGCATCTAGCCGAGTGTACGCAGCAATCCCATGACCGCCTCGCCGCTGGCGTCGAGGCTGCGCTCGGACACCGCGGAGAGGTTGTCGCAGGTCTTGTGCCAGCAGGGGAAGTCCCAGTCGATCAGGTCGATGGCGGGCACGCCGCGCTGCTGGAACGGCGTGTGGTCGTCCTCGATCGTCTCCTCACTCGACGCCGGGAAGTACGAGCCCACCCCGGCCGACTGCGCCGCCTTGCGAAGGCGCGCCCACAGCGTCTGGTCCGAGCTGCCCTCGCGCGGGAGCGAGAGCTGCCTGTCGGCCACGAAGTCGAGCAGGATCATCGCCTGCGCCCTGCGATAGACCCTCGCCGCCACCCGGCTTCCGCGCACGCCCGCGCTGAGGAAGTCGTCGTCCGGCACGCCGCGCGGCGTCTCCTCGCCGTCGAACGCGACGAACACGACGGCCGGCCCGATCGTGCGCGGCCTGAGCTGCCGTGCCAGCTGGACGAGTGCCGCCGTCCCGCCCGCGCCGTCGTTCGCGCCGACGAACCCGGGGATGTCCTTGGTGTCGTAGTGCGCGCCCACCACGACGTAGCGCCCGCGCTCGCGTCCCGGCACGCGGCCCACGACGTTGCGCAGGCCGCCGGGCACCGCCTGGTAGTGCCCGTGCGGGAGCAGCTTCTTCAGGCGCGCGGCCAGCTTCCGCGAGGCGGCCGACCCCGCCGGGCGCGGCCCGAGATCCACCTGCATCTTCACGAGGCGCCAGGCCGCCGGGCCGTCGAAGCGGTTCACGCGCGCCACGCCGCTGCCCGGCTTGCCATCGCTCGAGAGCGGGAGCGCTCCGGACACCACCAGCGCCACGAACACCGCGCCGAGGAGCACCTGCACGCCGAGGACTGCGAATAGCGGCCGCACTCGTAGGGAGGTTAGGCTCCTTTCATGCCCGCGCGCCACAAGGACCGCCTCACCCCGATCGACGCGTCGTTCCTGCACCAGGAGCGGCAGGCCTCGCACATGCACGTGGGCGCGGTGCTGATCTTCGAAGGGCCGGCGCCCGCGTACGACGAGATGCTCGACCAGGTCGAGTCGCGCCTGCATCTGGTGCCGCGCTACCGGCAGAAGCTGGCGTTCCCGCCACTCGAGACGGGCCGGCCGCTGTGGGTCGACGACCCCACCTTCAACCTCGAGTACCACGTCCGCATCACCGCGCTGCCGGGGCCGGGCTCCGAGCAGCAGCTGCGCAACCTCTGCGGACGGATCTTCTCGCAGCGCCTCGACCGCTCGAAGCCGCTGTGGGAGGCGTGGCTCGTGCACGGGCTCGAGGACAACCGCTTCGCGCTGATCTCGAAGACCCATCACGCGCTCATCGACGGCATCGCGGGCGTGGACCTGGCGAGCGTCCTGTTCGACGTGGACCCCGTCCCGCGACGGCTCGAGCCGGAGCCGTGGACGCCGAACCCCGAGCCGACGAGGGCCGAGCTGCTGGCGGAGTCCGCGAAGTCGTTCGCGCGCACGCCATTCGACCTGGCCGGCCGCGCGCTCGGCGCCGTTCAGCACCCGCAGCGCGCACTCGGGACGCTGCGCGAGTCGAGCGAGGCGCTCGGCGAGGTGGTCTGGGCCGGGCTGAATCCCGCACCCTCGACGCCGCTGAACGTGCCGATCGGCCCTCACCGGCGGCTCACGCGGCTGCACGTGCGACTCGACGACTTCAAGCTCGTCAAGAACGCGTTCGGCGGCACGGTGAACGACGTGGTGCTCGCGGTGGTGACGGGCGCGCTGCGCAGGTGGCTGCGCTCGCGCGGCGTGCGCACCGAGGGCGTGGAACTGCGCGCGCTGGTGCCGATGTCGATCCGCCCCGAGGCCGAGCGGGGCGAACTGGGCAACCGCATAGCGGCGATGCGCGGCCCGCTACCGGTCTACGTCGACGACCCGGTCGAGCGGCTGCGGATCGTGAGCGAGGCGATGCAGGGCGTGAAGGAGTCCAAGCAGGCGCTCGGCGCCGAGGTGATCGCCGGGCTCGAGAACTTCGCACCGCCCACGCTGCTCGCACAGGCCTCGCGACTGAACTTCTCCACGCGGCTCTTCAACCTGATCGTGACCAACGTCCCCGGCCCGCAGTTCCCGCTCTATCTGCTCGGCCGCGAACTGCTCGAGCTGGTGCCGGTCGCGTTCCTGCCGGAGGACCACGCCCTCGCCGTCGCGATAATGAGCTACAACGGCGGCGTCGACTTCGGGCTGCTGGGCGACTACGACGCGATGGACGACATCGACGCCGTGCGGGACGCCATAGCGGAGTCTTTACAGGAGCTGGTCGAGGCTGCCCGCGCGGCTGGTGTCACCGGCGAGCCCGCAGCCCGCAGCCGGCAGCCCGCAGGTCAGTAACCCAGGGCGAACTTCGCGTCCTCGGACATCCGGTCCGGGGTCCACGGGGGGTTGAACGTCATGTGCGGGTGCACCTGCTCGACCCCGTCCAGCTCGCCGACGAACTCCCTCATCTGCTCGCTCACCTGCGGCCCGATCGGGCAGCCGGGTGAGGTGAGGGTGAACTCGATATTCACGTCGCTGCCGTCGACCTCGATCCCGTAGATCAACCCCAGCTCGACGAAATCGAGCCCGAGCTCCGGATCGATGACGTTCGCCAGCGCTTCTTCGACGTCGTCAACACTTGGCATGGGCTGAAGATTAGTAGCCTCCGCCGCGTGCCTCTGCTGGCGCTGATCGCGATCTTCGTGGTGCTCCCGCTTGCGGAGCTGTACGTGATCCTGCAGGTGGGCGACGCGATCGGCATCGTGCCCACTCTCGCCATCCTCGTCGCGGATTCGCTGATCGGAACGTGGCTGCTTCGCACGCAGGGACGAGCGGTCTGGCGGCGCTTCAACGACACGATCCGCTCGGGGCGGATCCCACACCGCGAGGTGATCGACGGAGTGCTCGTGATCTTCGGCGGCGCGTTCCTCATCACGCCGGGTTTCATCACCGACGTCGTCGGCATCCTCCTGCTGCTGCCGCCCACACGTGCGGGCATCCGCCGGATCGTTGCGCGCAGGCTCGGGCGGCGAGTGGAGGTCGCTCGCCCGGGACGGCCCGACTTCGACGTCGACGGCACCGCCACCGAGCACACCGACCCGGAGTTCGAGCTGCCGCCGCGCACGGCGCGGAGAGGAGGGCGGGCGCGGCCGTGAGCGAGCTCGCGATCTCGCTCGCCTTCTTCGATACCGCGCACGGCCTCAGCGGCACCGCGCGCGCGGGCGCGACGCTGCTGTTCGAGGGGCGCCAGGTGCGCACGCCGCCCGAGCCGCCGGATCTCGAGCGCGACGGCGACGGCTTCACGGCGAAGCTCGCAGGGCGGGTCGACCTCGCGTTCAAGCCGGTGTCGGAGGCCGCGCGGCTGCCGGGGTCGGAGAACTGGGTGTGCGAGGTGAGCGGCACTGCGGAGGGCCGCCGGCTCGACTGCCTCGGCACCGCCACGGTCACCTCCGAGCCGCCGGCGTGGGCCCAGCTCGACTCGATCCGCGCGGTCTCGGCGGTGATCGACCGCGAGACGGCCGTGTTCCTGGGCGCGCGCCGGCCGCGCAACGTGCCGGGCCATGGCGACGAGCTCACCAAGGCCGTGGTCATCAGCAGCGGCCAGGCACTCGACGTGGAGGACGCGCGGCTGTCCACCGTCTACGACGGCGAGGGCCGCCAGCGCACCGCCGGGCTCGAGCTGTGGATGCCCGGCGAGGATTACCCGCGACGCGCATCCGGCACCGCCACCGCGGGCGTCTCGATCGAGCTCGGCGGGGTCCGCGTGGACGCCGCGCTGTTCGAGTGGCGGATGGACGGTCGCACCGGGCCCGGGGCCTACGAGCTCGCGGTCCGCGAGGACGACGAGGGCGCGGCGGCCGCTTGATCCGCGCGGTCATCTCGGACTTCGGCGGGGTGCTCACCACGCCGCTCATCAACTCGTTCATCGCCTACCAGCGCGAATCCGGCATCGGCCTCGAGGACCTCGGTACGGCGATGGCCAAGGTCATGAAGGCCGACGGGGGCCGCCACCCGCTGTTCGAGCTCGAGAAGGGCAGGCTGAGCGAGGAAGAGTTCACGCGCCGCCTCGGCGACGCGCTCGGCCGCCCGCTCGGCACGATGCGCGAGACCTACTTCGAGAACCTCCACCCCAACGAGCCGATGATCGGCCTGATGCGCGAGCTGCGCGACCACGGTCTGCGGATGGCGCTGCTCACGAACAACGTGCGCGAGTGGGAGCCGCTGTGGCGCGCGAAGCTGCCCGACGTCGACGATGTCTTCGAGGTCATCGTGGACTCCGCGTTCGTCGGCATGCGCAAGCCGGAGCCGGAGATCTACCGCCTCACGCTCGAACGGCTCGGCGACGGGCTGCGCGCCGAGGACTGCCTGTTCGTGGACGACGTCGAACTCAATTGTCGTACCGCCCGCGAACTCGGCATGACGGCCGTGCACTTCCGCGACAACGATCAGGCCATCGCGGAAGTGCGAGCCGTGATCAGCGCCTGAAGCGCAGGCGCCCGCTGATGCCCTCGCTGTAGGCACCGCCGTTCGGGCGCGCGACCGCGCGGAAGATGCCGTGCTTCACGCGCTTGCGGCGCGAGAAGCGGTCGGCCGACGCGCCCTTCTTGCCGTGCGGCAGCGCGACTGCCACGTTCCTCCAGCCGCCCTTCTTCGTGCGCTTCTGGATGACGACCGCGGACGCCGAGTTGGCCGGGAACACGTGCCCGGAGAACCGCAGGAGGTTCGATCCCCTGCGGTGCTTCGCCCTGAAGGTGACGCGCGAGGCCACGCTCTGCGTCCAGATCGGGCTGACGATGCTCGAGTTGGAGCGGTCGACGACGCGCAACTGGACCGTGAGCAGCGCGCCGAACGTGAACGAGTAGCTGCCGTCCGCGCCGGTCACGACCGTGTTGCCCACCTGCTGGAACCCACGGATGTACGGGAACGGATTGGCCTCGAGCGCCACCTGCTTGCCGCCACCGCCGCGCGGCCCGGAGAGGAAGCCCGTGACCAGCACTCCCTTGCCGAACACGGCGGGGTTGGGGGTGGCTGCGATCGTCGAGACCGTCGGCGCCTCGGGCGTCTTGAACGAGCGGTCACCGCCGAACTTGCGGCCGGCCGCATTCGTGGCGACGAGCCGGTAGTGGTAGGTCGTGTTGTTGGCGAGGCCGGTGAGCGTGGTGCTCACCTTGACGCCCTTCGTCCCGGAGCCGGCATCCTGTGCCGTCGTGCGGGCGCCGTAGGACTTCGTCTTGCCGTACTGGAAGTACCAGGTGGTCACCTCGCCGTGAGGGTTGACGGTCCCGGAGATCGTCGCTGCGTTCGGCGAGAGGCCGCTTGTGCCTCCCGTCGTGGCGCCGGGAGCCGCCGCCAGAGCCGTTGCGGGCAGCACGCCCAGGAGCGCGCCCGCGAGCAGAGCACTTCGAATCCAAGTGGTCATGGAATCCTTCCGCGCAGGGGGTTTTCTTGCCGCGGCCTTTAACCCGCGCGCGCCCGATTCGACGCGCTTGGGCCTTCACTCTCCCGCTCAGCGCGCGACGCGGCGGGCCATCTCGCGCTTCGCCGTCTTCCTGAAGCGCCGGATCTTGGCGAAATTCGCGACCGTTCGCGTCAACGAGCCCGCCCGCGGCAGCTCGAACCCGTCGACGAGGCGGTGCGGGACGAGCATCCAGCCGTCGCGACGCTCGATCAGGTCGCCGCGCACCTGGAAGCTGCGGTGCCATCTCATGGCCGCGTCGTGCTCGTGCGCGGTGACGCACGCGAGGCCGGGCTGGAGCGGCATCCCCGTCACGTCCGGGTCGATCCGGATCACGCGACCGCCGCGATCCGCCCGCACCGGCACGCGCGCGGAGAAGGGGAAGCCGTCTGGCGCCACCAGCGAGAGCACGGCCGTCGGGTAGCGCTTGCCGAGCTCGGCCATCCGCGGCTCCCAGTGGCCGCGGCCGCCCTGGGGCGGGTCGTGCGTCACGTCCGGCTCCTCGTCATGCCCCGACCGCACCTCCTCCATGTGCGAGTCGAGCAGCTCGGGCTCGCGCGCCGGGTTCCCGTCGGCCCACACGTACACGCGCTCGGGGCGGATGTGCATGTAGATGCGCGTGAAATACCAGGCGAAGCGCCGCTGCACCGCGTCGGGCGGCGGCGATCCCGACTTGGACAGCTTCGCCACCGACTCGCGGACGTAGCGCTCGCGGTTGCGGTCGAGGTCCTCGTCGTCGACCGTGACCGAGCCCTGCACCAGCACCATCGGCGCGCGGTTCAGGTCGCTGCCGGTGGCGTCGGAGAAGAGCAGCGACACCTTCGGGTTGCGCTCGGCGTCGCGCGCCTTCTTCGGAAAGCCGACGGCCGTCGACACGTCGATGCACTCGGCGCCCTCGTGGTAGTAGGGCGCCACGGGCCAGGTGATCGGCTGCCCGTGTCGGTCGATGGTCGTGAGCTCGGTGGTGACGAACCGAGCGAATACCTGCTGGACGTCGAGGGGCAGCGTGGCGGTCACGGCGGTGTCAGTGATACCACCGCGCGGCGGCTCAGGGAAGGTCCTCGCAGACCCGCCCGTCGCCGTCGCCGTCGTAGCCGCGCGGGCGGCCCGCGGACTCCCACCAGGACTGCGCGTCGGCCTGGGTGTGAAAGCGGCCGCAGCCGCCGGCGGAACCGCCCGGCCCGGGTGTGCTCAGCGAGCTCGCGTTCTCGCTCGCACAGAGGCCATCGGCCCACAGCCCGCGATGCTCGCTCCGCGCTCCTCGCGCAGCCGCCAGGAAGCGCCGCGCGTAGTCGTCGTTGGGCGGGATCGTGAGCGGCGTCGCGTAGCCGCGTTCGGCGAGCAGCTCATTGAAGAACGTCCCGTCGGGCAGCCAGACGTACGCGAGCGTGCGGCCGTAGCGGTCGTGCGACTCGCGGCCGATCTCGATTCTCACGTGCGTTCCGGGCGCCAGCACGCGCTTGGTGAACGCGGACGCCGCGCGGCCGTAGCACTCGGCGCCGCCGTACACCTCGGGCGTGTCGATCCCGATCAGCCGCGTGCGCCCGATGCCCGAAAGCGTGATCGTGTCGCCGTCGGTCACGCCGGTGACGACCGTGCTCCCGCGCTGCGCGGACTGCTCGCTCGCGGTCCCGATGCCGGCGCAGCCAGCGCCGGTGACGGCCAGCGCGGCGAGCGCGCCGGCCAGGCCTAGTTGTCGGACCCGAGCCGGTCCCAGCAGTAGAGCTCGACGGCCTCTGCGGCCAGCTCCATGGTGCGCTCGGTGGAGAGCCACGGCAGCACCGTGTCGAGCGCCTGTTCCTCGCTGACGCCGGCCTCGAACGCCTCGTCGCCACGGAAGCCCGCGGCGATCCGCAGCGCCTCGCGGCGGTGCTCGCCGAGGCCCGGGAAGGCCTTGATGAGGAATTCCTTGTTCGCCACCGGCTGCCCGACCTCCATCGACGCGTGCCACGCCGCGAGCATCGAGAGGTCGTCGTCGTCGAGCTCGTCGATCGCCTTCGCGTAGTGGGACTCGAGCTCGTCGTCGGGGATCTCGTCGACCCAGGCGCGGACTACCTCGCCAAGGAGCTGACGGCGTGCCTCGCGGCCGACGGACTCGGCCACCACGCGAATCGCTTCCTGAGGCTCGATGAAGCAGAGGGACATCTGGGACCGCTTCTCCCTGGTCTTCGGGGGACGGGACGAGGTCCAAGGTACGTCCACAGGAGGACGGAAAAACCCCCTGGGAAACGGAGATCCGAGTCCTGCGCGTTCGCACCCTCGATGGCAGGCCGCTCGGACCGAACATTTACCTTTGATTACGCCGCAGTTTGCGAGGGAGCCGCCTCGAGCCGCGCGATCAGCTCGTCGAGCCGCAGCTCCTGCAGGCCCTGCCCGACCGCCTCGAGCTCGCCCGCCGCGAACTCGATCAGGCCCTTGCCCTCGGTGCAGAGCTCGAGTGTCTCGCGCAGACCGGCCTGGTTCGAGTCGAGCCTGCGGATGATCTCCTCGAGCCGCTCGACGGCCGACTCGTATGTCGTTGTCACGGTGGGGGTGCTCACTTCTGGTCCTCCTCGGTCTTCGCACGCACGGCGCCATCGGCCATGCGCGCTTGGAATGTGTGCGCGTCGCGCAGCGCAGCCGCTGTGGTGAGCGGCTGGCCGGCGTCGTCGACGAGGAGCGCGTAGCCGCGCTCGAGGGTGCGCTCGGGATCGTGCGCGCGCAGCGCCGCCCCGTGCGTTCGGAGCTTCTCGGTGCGGCGCTCGAGCAGCGCCTCCTGCGCGCGCTCGAGCGTGGCGGCGGCCTCGGCGAGCCGCGCGTCCCTCACCGCCGCGAGCGTGGCGGCTCGCTTGCGCTCGATCACCGACGCCGCGATCCGGCGCTGGTACTCGGCGCGCGTCGCGCGGCCGCGTCGCACTGCTGCGCGCATCTCGCGCGTGAGCTGGTGGAGCCGCATACGGTGGCGCTCGAGGTGGTAGAGAGGCGCGCGGGAGCGGACGGCGA
The DNA here is from genome assembly GCA_025928265.1 of Thermoleophilaceae bacterium. GTDB lineage: Bacteria > Actinomycetota > Thermoleophilia > Solirubrobacterales > Thermoleophilaceae > JAICJV01. Next base: position 24,460 of record JAICJV010000024.1, on the reverse strand, counting down.
GCGTGCGCGCCCCCTCGACGACGGCGGCTCGGCCCGCCGCGTCGATGCGCTTCACGTCCGCATGCAGGCGCTCGCGCGCGCGGGCGCAGTCGATCGCCACCACCGTCTCGGCGGCGTGCGTGGGAGTCGAGCAGCAGACCGCCGAGACGTCGTCGATCAGGGTGCGGTCGACATCGTGGCCGACCGCGCTTATGACCGGCACCGGCGTGAGCGCGACGGTCCGGCAGAGCGTCTCGTCGCAGAACGCCCAGAGGTCGGCGATGCTGCCGCCGCCGCGCGTGACCACGATCGCCTCCACCTCCCCGACCGCCGCCACGTCGCGGATGGCCGCGGCGATCGCGGGAGCCGCGCGGCGATCCTGCACCCGCGCGTAGCCCCACACGATCGAGCCCATCCAGCCGCGCCGCTCGAGGCCGGCGAGCAGATCGCGGCGTGCAGCGCTCCCCTCTGCGGTCACGACACCGATCCGCCGCGGCAGCGCCGGGCGCGGGAGCAGCTTCTGCGGCTCGAACAGGCCCTCGGATGCGAGCTGCCGGCGCAGACGCGCGAGCCGCGCGAGCAGGTCGCCTTCGCCGGCGAGCCGAAGCTCCTCGACGCGAAACGAGAAGCGCGGCGACGACGTGGCGCTGCCGGGGGCGAAGTCGCAGTGTCCGGCGGCGACCACCTCGACGCCGTCGCGCAGCTCGTCGGGGCCGAGACCGCTGGCGTCGAAGTCGTTGCGCCACATCGCGCACGGAAGCGCGCCGTCGGCGTCGCGCAGCTCGAAGTAGACGTTGGGACCGCGGCCGACCCGCGCGCCGGTCACCTCGCCGATCACGCACACGCGCGCGAACTCGCGGATGCGCACGCGGAGCTTCTCCGCGTAGCGGCCCACCGCGAACGGGCCCGGATATCCGGGGACCCCGACTCGCTCGGCCACCTGGGTCGAGGGCTGGTCCACCATCTTGTGACCGTAAGCGGCGGAGCGGACGGAACTCGCCCCGGGAGTTGCAGAGTGGCAGAGGGCAGCCCGCAGCCCGCAGAAGTCGGCAGTCGGCAGTCGGCAGTCGGCAGAGGCGTTACTGCGCTGCGCGCGTCAGGGTTTCGACCGCCCGTGCGATCTTCCGACGTGCGTCTTGGTTTGTCACGGTGCCGCTCGTCCCCACCGCGCTCCTGCCCACCGGGATTCGCGTGCACGCCTCCTCGACGATGGTCGCGCCCACGTAGCCGAGGACTTTGCGCAGCGAGTCGTGCGCGTCCGCGGCGCCGGTTGGCGAGGCCTCGCCGGCGGCGTTGATCCAGGCGATCGGCTTGCGGTAGGTGCCGGCGTCGCCGACCGTCCACTCGAGCACGTTCTTCAGGGAGGCCGGGAGCGCGCCCGCGTACTCCGGCGTGCAGATGAGGATCGCGTCCGCGGCTCCGACCGCGCGGCGCATCTCGGCGACAGCCTCCGGGACCTCGACGCCCTCGGCGTCGTCGTCGGGGTTGAACAGCGGCAGGTCACCCGCGCCCTCGTAGAGGACGGTCTCGACTCCCGGGGGCGCCAGCTCGGCAGCCGTATTCAGGACCGCCTGGTTGGTCGAGCCGGCGCGGAGACTGCCGCTGAGAAGAAGTAGGTTCATTTCGTGCCGTCCGAGCACCACAGCCTGCGGATCGCGCGCCACACCGAGCGCCTCGACGAAGTGGTGAAGTTCTACCGCGACGGCCTCGGCCTGCCGGAGATCGGCGGCTTCCGCGGGCACGAGGGCTACGACGGGGCGTTCCTGGCGGTGCCCGGCACGCGGACGCACCTCGAGTTCACCGCGGGGGGCGGCTGCGGCGCGCCGCGGCCCCACGACGAGTCCCTGATCGTTCTCTACCTCGGCGACCAGGCGAGCGTCGACGCCGTGCTGGAGAGCGTGGCGGCCGAGCCGCTGCCTCCCGCCAACCCGTACTGGGCGGACCACGGCGTGACGATCGCCGACCCGGACGGCTTCCGCATCGTGCTCGTGCCCGAGCACTGGCAGCGGGACAACCCGGCGGTCCAGGTCGGCGAGCAGAGCGGCGCGCGCGACGGGCTGCGCGGGCTGTTCGAGCTGGCCGAGGACTCACGGCCGCGGCTCGACGCGTACATCGAAGCGGGCCGGGTGCTCGTCGCGCGCGTCAACGGCGCCATCGTGGGCCATCTCCAGCTCACCGACACCTCCGATCCCGCCCAGCTCGAGATCAAGAACATGGCCGTGCTGCCGTCGCTGCAGGGGCGTGGCGTCGGCCGCGCGCTCCTCGACGCCGCATTCGCGCTCGCCCGCGACGAGCGCCGCACCACGCTGACCGTGGCCACCGCCGCCGCCGACATCGGCAACCTCCGCTTCTACCAGCGCTGCGGCTTCCGCATGTCAACGGTGGAGCGCGACGCCTTCACGCCCGCGACCGGCTACCGCGAAGGCATCGCGATCGACGGCATCGAGCTACGCGACCGCGTGTGGCTCGAGGCGCGCGCCTGAGTAGGCGGCCGCGAAGCCCTGCCTCCAGCTCGGGTAGCGCAGCTCCCAGTCCAGCTCGCGCTTCGCCTTCGCGTTCGACGCGCCGCGCACCTCGGTGCCCATCATCACTCCGATCTCGCCCGCGAACAGCCGCGCGAGCCAGCGCGGGGCATGCCGGGGCGGCTTCGCGCCCAGCGCCTCCGCCAGCACGGGCAGCCACTCGCGCACAGGCGCCGGATCGTCGTCCACGATGTTGTAGATCCCGGGCTCACCGCGCTCGAGCGCGAGGACCGTGGCCGCCGCGGCGTCGTCGAGGTGGATGAACGACGACATGCCGGCGCCGTCGCCCACGATCGGGAACTGGCGCCTGCGCACCGGCTCGACCAGTCCGTCGTTGTCGGCCCCGTAGAACACGCCGTATCGCAGCACGATCCCGCCGGCGCGCACGACGGTGTCGTCGAGGTAGCGCATCGCCGCGGACGACGCGCGCGCCGCGGCCGGCGGATTGGCGTCGAGCGGGTCATCCTCGCTCTTGATCGGTCCACCCACGCGCGCGTATCGGAGGCTCGCGAAGCTCTGCGCGACGAACCAGTGCACCCGTGCCTCCCGGGCGGCTGCCAGCAGCGCGTCGGTGCCATCGGTCCGCAGCCGGTTGGTCTGCGCGAACGTGCGGTCGAAGTTGCGCGTGAAGCGCGCGTCGGTGAGGGCGGTGGCCTGGTGCACGATCGCGTCCGGCTCCGTGGCGATCACGGCGGCGGCCACCGCGGCCGGGTCGAGCAGGTCGAGCTGGATCGCCTGCGCACCGTGCGCGCGGATCCGCTCGTCGTGCCCGGCGGAGACGTACGTGCCGATCACCTCGTGGCCACGATCGGTCAGCTGTTCGACAAGCGGGATGCCGATCGCACCGCTCGCACCTGCAACGAAGACGCGCATGTTGTCTCCTTTCGGTCCCGGGCTGTCACATCACCCGACGTTTGGGGGTCTTGGGTGTATGACGCGGGACGACGGAGGAACGTGACAATGAATGAGCGCGACTGGCTGACGGACAGGTTCGAGGAGCAGCGACCGCGACTACGCGCCGTGGCGTACCGGATGCTGGGTTCGCTGACGGAGGCCGACGACGCGGTGCAGGAAGCCTGGCTGCGACTGAGCCGCACCGACGCGAGCTCCGTCGACAACCTCGGCGCCTGGCTGACGACGGTCGTGGGCCGCGTGTCGCTGAACATGCTGCGCTCACGGCGGACCCGCGCGGAGGAGCCGCTCGGCGAGCGGCTGCCGGAGCCGATCATCGATCGCGCCGACGGCACCGACCCCGAGCACGAGGCCCTGCTGGCGGACTCCGTCGGCCTCGCTCTGCTCGTGGTGCTCGAGGAGCTGACACCCGCCGAGCGCCTCGCGTTCGTCCTGCACGACATGTTCGCGGTGCCGTTCGACGAGATCGCCGGGATCGTCGACCGCTCGCCCGAGGCCACGCGGCAGCTGGCCAGCCGCGCGCGGCGGCGCGTGCGGGCGGAGGATCGCATGCCGGACCCTGACCCGGATACCCAGCGCGAGGTGGTCGACGCGTTCCTCGCGGCCGCGCGCGAGGGCGACTTCGAGCGCCTGCTCGCGATCCTCGACCCGGACGTCGTGCTGCGGGCCGACGTGGGCGCGCCGACCGGGCTTCGCGAGATCCGCGGCGCCGAGACCGTCATGCGCCAGGCGCAGACATTCGGGCGGCTCGGCCTCCGGATGCAGCGGGCGCTCGTCAACGGGGTGCCAGGCGCAGTGTCGACGCGCGAGGGGCGGCCGTTCTCGGTCGCGGCGTTCACCGTGCGCGGCGGGCGGATCGTGGAGATCGACATCCAGGCCGACCCCGAACGGCTCGCGCAGCTCGACCTCACCGTGCTCGACGCCTGAGCGAGCGGCGCTACACCGGAGCGGCGCGGCGGGCGAACGCCGCAACCGTGCCCGCCGCCACCTGAGCGCACGCCTCCACCGAGGCCCAGTCCACGTTCTCCGGCACGTCGCTCGGGTGGTGGTAGTGAGGAAAGTAGCCGGGGCCCATCGACAGGATCGAAACCGCCGGGATGCCGCGGAACACCGCGAGGATCGGGTCGGTCCAGCCGCCGATCCGCCAGCGCTGCGGCGCCGCGCCGCCCGCCAGCGCCGCGCCCTCCTCGACCAGCGCGATGTCCAGATCGCGGTAGCGCTGCTCGCGCATGGCGCCCTCGCCCGAGCAGACGATCGGCGTGCCGGCGCCGAGCGTGTCGAGCCCGAGGACGAACGTCGTGGCCGGGTCGAGCTCCGGCGCGTGCCGGTCGAGGAACGCCGCCATCCCGCCCATGCCGGCCTCCTCGCTGCCCACGAGCGCGAGGATCACATCCGCATGGTCGAGCGGGTCCGCCGCCAGTGCATCGGCCAGGTCGAGGCAGACCGCGACGCCCGTCGCGTTGTCCGACGCCCCCGGCACGGTCGGGCTGCGTGCGACGTCGGCATTCGCCGCCACGCCGAAGGCAAGCAGAGCGGCCGCGGCGAGACGCGCGCCGCGCCGACCCGTCGCAGCCAGCAGGAGCGCCAGCTCGAGCGGCGCCATGAACGGGTCGACGCGCCGGCGCCGCAGGTGCCTTCGCGCGCCCGCACTCACGATCGAGGGCCTCCAGACGAAGCCCGTGTTCGCGGCGTCGTGGTGGGCGACCAGGACGAGCGTCGCGCGCGCGTCGCCGCGCGCAGGGATACGCGCGATCACGTTGGCGCCGTCGGCCTTCGGGAGCAGCCGCCGCAGCCACTGCGACCGGCCGCTCACCTCGCGCTCGTACGAGGCGAGCGTGGCCAGCGCGAGCACCGGGCCGCGCACGCCACCGAGCGCGCAGGCGACGAGCCCGGTGGCGTCGTGCAGCGCATGCGCGAGCGCATAGCTGTGCTGGTAGCGGTAGGGCTCGATGCTCGCTCCCACGCCCGCGCGCTCGAGCCGCTGGGCCAGCCACGCGGCGGACTCGCGCTCGCCCGCGCGCGCCGAGGAGCGCCGCATCGCGGCCAGCGCGTCAACGTCCGCGCGGATCGAGGCGATCTCCGGCGCTCTCATCCGGCGAGTTGCGCCGCCACTGCCACCGCCGCATCCTCGCCCGACCGCACGGCCCCGTCCATGTAGCCGTTCCAGGTCGTGGCGGTCTCCGCGCCGCCCCAGTGGATCCGCCCGATCGGCGGTCGCAGCGCGCGCCCCAGCGAGACCCAGCCGCCGGTCGGCATGACGCAGCCGTAGCAACCGCGCGTCCATTCCTCGTCGGCCCAGACCTGCTCGACGTAGTCGCGCGGCTGCCCGGCGCGCGGCCCGAAGACGCGTTCGAAGCACCCCACCACAGCGCGCCGGCGCGCCGCGGGCTCCCACTGGCCCAGCTCGCGCGCCTGGCGCCCCTCGAGGAAGCCGAGCAGCACGCCGGGCGTGCCGTCTGGCGGGGTGTTGTCGAACATCACCTTCACGGGTCCGACGGCGCTCGTGACCTGGCCGCTGAGGCCATCGCCGCGCCAGAACGGCTCGTCGTAGACAGCCATGCACTTGATCACGCTGCCCTGCCCCATCCGCTGCGTGAGCTGGTCGCGCAGGCCGGGCAGCGGCGGGTCGTACGCGATCCGGGCGCAGAGCGCCGGCGGGATCGCGACCACCACGGCACGAGCGGTCACGCGGCCTGCGTCGGTCGTCAGCTCGACGCGGTCCCCGCCGTGGCTGATCGCGCGCACGGGCGCGCCCGTGACGACCGCTCCGCCGAGCCCCTCCGCCAGGCGCAGCGAGAGCGACTGCGAGCCGCCCACGAAGCGGTCCTGCTGAGCGCCGCCCTCCGTGCCGATCAGCGGGTCGAAGCCACCGGCCGCGTGCGTGTAGAAGAGGACGTGCAGCAGCGACACGTCGGCCGGATGCGACGCCCACACCGCCTCCACCGCAAGCTGCAGCAACGCCCGCGCGCCACGCGTGAACGTGGTCCTCCGGATCCAGGTCCACATCGTCTGCCCGTCCCACTCCTCGGCGCGCGGCGCGTTCCACGGCGCGTCGGTCGGGACCTTGCGGGCCATCCGGTCGAGGCGCAGCTGCGCTTGCCCGACGTCGGCGAGAACGGCAGGATTGATCCGCGGGATCGCGCCGCGGTAGCGCCTGATTCGACCGTCGATCTCGACGAGGTTGTCGCCGTCGGCATGCGTCGGGAACGTGCCCACGCCGAGCTCACGCGCGAGCGCCAGAACCCGATCCTGCGTCGGGCCCGCCCACTGCCCGCCGATCTCGACGACCTTGCCGTCGCCGATGTCGACGTTGAGCGTCCGCCCGCCGACGCGCTCGCGGGCCTCGAGCACGACGACCTCGTGGCCGGCGGCGGCGAGGTCGCGCGCCGCGACCAGGCCCGCCAGACCGGCGCCGACAACGGCGACGTCGGCGCTGCGTTCGGCCCCGTTCGGCATGGCCCGGAATCTATCCGGCGGCGAGCTGTCACATCGAGCGTCTCTCGCGCGTCAGATAGGCATGCGACACACACCAACATCATCAGACGTGGCCGAGGAGCTGGCCGAGCTCACCGCCGGTACCGGAATCGCCTTCTTCTCCTTCCTCGCGCCGATCCCCGGGCTCCTGCCCTGCCTGCTGCTCGCGGGGATATTCCTCATACCGCTGGTGGTCCTTGCAGCTCCGATCGCGGTCGTGGTGCTCCTGATCCGCGCCGTCAGGCGACGGGTTCAGGCCACGCCCGCCCGCACGTCCACCGGCTCGGGGTCCGTCGAGCCCTCGCCCTCGGGCCGATCGGCCATCGTGCGGTCCGGCCCCCAGATGCACAGCGCCGCCTGAGCCGGGCAGCCCTGGCAGAGCTCGCGGTGGGGCTTGTCCGTCGGACTGAAGCGGCGATTCACGATGCCCTCGGCGAGCGCGATCAGGCCGGCCTCGAGCTGCGCGACGTCCGACGCCTCGTAGGTCGCCGTCGCGGGCGACTCGGGTCGTTCGAGGAACAGGTGCACCACCTCGACGCGCGGTGCGCCCGCCCGCAGCGCCGCCAGCGCGTACACGAGCCGCTGTGCGCCGTACTTCTCCTCGGTGGCCGCGGCGGGATCGCGCCCCGCCAGGGCGTCGGTCTTGTAGTCGACGATGAGCGCCCCGCCCTCCTCCTCGGCGTAGGCGTCGAGGAAACCGTCCACGATCAGCGGCTCGCCGGCCGCGCCCGGCGGCGCGAGCTCGAACGCGAACGCCAGTTCCGCGCGCACTCGCCGCGCCGCGCGCAGCCGCTCGGCCACCGGTGAGCTCAGCGCACCCTCGACGAGCTCGATCAGCTCGTCAGCCGGCGCGGAGGGCGCGCCGTGCTCGGTGAGCTTGCGCTCGACGGCGGCGCGGGAAGGCGGCGCCGGCCGGCGCCAGTCGACCGCTTCCAGCAGCTCGTGCACCACCGTGCCCCGGACGCGCGGCTCGATGCCTGCGGTCCTGCGTTCCGCCGCGGGCGGGGCGTCGAGCGCGAGCTGGCCGTCGCCGGCGTCCGCTGCGGCCGGCGCCGCCTCGGGGACCTCCGCCCGCCGCATCCTCACCACCCGCTCGACGTAGAAGCGGTAGCCGCAGCGCTTGTAGCTCTCGAGCGCCGAGTAGGACAGCCGCGCCACCGGCAGCGGCACCCCGTCGGCGACCGGCGCGAAGCGCGGGCGCTGCGCGGCCTGCACCTCCACGGCCTCCGGCTCCGGAGGATGCGGCACGCGGTCCTCCGGCGGCAGCAGCTCGTCGGCATCCGCGACCGTCAGCACCACCTTCTGCACGCCCGCGGCCTCGAGCGCGCGCCAGGCCCAGTCCATAGGCGCCCCCAGCGGCTGGGCCTCCTGCCACTTCTCCGTGTCGGTCGCGCCGCTCACGACGAGGTGCTCCTGCGCGCGCGTCATGGCCACGTAGAAGATGCGCTTCTCCTCGGCCTCGTCCGCACGATCGCGCTCCTCCTTGATGCGCTCCCATTCCGGGCCTGAGACCTTCCCGCCGCCGAGCGACTCGAGCTGGAGGCCGACGCGGCCGTCCGCCGACACCTGCAGCGCGCCCTGCTCCGCCCGCGCCGAGCGCCCGAGATCCGCCACGCATACGACGGGGAACTCGAGCCCCTTCGCGGCGTGGATCGTCATGAGCCGCACCGCGTCGAGCCCCTCGCCCTCGGTCGGCGCCTCGCCCTCGCGCGCCACCAGCAGCTCCTGCTCGTCCACGAAGTCGATGAAGCCGCGCAGGTCCCTCCCGCTCTCGGCCTCGTACTCGCGTGCGAGGCGCATGAGCTTGCGCACGTTGGCCATCCGGCGGGCGCCCTCCGGCAGCTCCAGGATCGCGCGGTCGTAGCCCGACTCCGTGACGGCACGGTCGATCAGCCGCTCGAGCGACATCCGCGGAGCCGCGGCGCGCTCGGCGGCGAACTCGTGCACGAAGCGCTCGATCCGCTCGCGATCCGCATCGGCGAGCGCGTCGCCCAGCCCGTCATCCCGATCGCCGCGCAGGAACGCCGCGTCGAGCACGTTCCAGGCGTCGCGCCACGACCCCTTCACGCCGGCACGGAAGCGGATGAGCGCGAGGGCATCGAGCGACGCGCCCACGAGCGGCGATGCGAGCAGCGTGTAGAGCGAGCGCTCGTCGCGCGGGTTTGCGAGCGCGGCCAGGTAGGCGCGCAGGTCGGCGATCTGCTGCTGGCTCCAGTAGCCGCCACCGCCGCTGGCATACGTCGGGATGCCGCGGTCGTTCAGCGCGCGCTCGTACACATCCATGTCGCGCGTCGCGCGCAGCAGCACCGCCACGTCGCCGTGGCGGTAACGGCGACCCGGCCCCGCGAGCTCGTCGATCCGCCGCGCCAGCAGCCGCGCCTCCGCAGCCCGCCACGGCGTGACCTTGCTGGCCGCCATCCACTCGCCGAACGCGTCCTCCGGCAGGGCGTCGTCCCAGCGCCGGCGATACGAGTCCACCACGAGCAGGTCCACGCGCGGCTCCTCGGAGACGGCGTCCGCGGCGCGACCGGGCGCGAGCGGCGGGTAGTCCTCCCACACGGTCGCGAACGCCGCATTCACCACCTCGAGCACCTCGGGATGCGCACGGAAGCTCGTGGCCAGGCGGCGCGTCCGGTCCTCGCGCGACATCTCCTCGCGCCGCCGGCGGAATACCCCCACGTCGGCGTTGCGGAAGCCGTAGATCGACTGAAGCTCGTCGCCGACCGAGAACAGGTTGCCATCGCTCACCAGGTCGAGCAGCTCGTTCTGGAGCTGGTTCGTGTCCTGGAACTCGTCGACCATGACGGCGTCGAAGCGCCCCCGCACCTCGGCCCGGAGCACGCGGTCGCGCTTCAGGAGGTCGCGTGCACGCAGCTCGAGGTCCTCGAAGTCGAGCGCCGAGCGGTCCTCCTTGGCCGCGGCGTAGCGGCGCGCGTAGCGGTCGACCAGCTTGGCCAGCAGCACGTAGTCGTCGTACGCGCGGCTCGCCTTGCAGAGCGACACCCACGCCTCCATCGCCTCCGCCAGCTCGTCGAACTCGGGGCCGCGGAGTGCCACCGCATTCCCGCGCTTCACGCGCAGCTCGTCGAACACGAGCGGATCGCCGAGCTGCCCGACCGGGACGGCGCGAATCGCCTCCCCACACTTGTCGATCGCGGCCAGCGCTGCGAGCACCGTCCTGTTCTCGCCGGCCGCCGCGAGCGAACCGCCGGCCACCGCCAGCGCGCGCTCGAGCCGCGCCCGCTCGCCGCTTTCCACCGGCGGCGCGATGTCCGGCAGGCGCGGCTGCGTCTGGCCCTGGCTGCGCAGGCGCGAGTACACCGTGCGCACCATCCGCTCGAGCTTGTCGGGCGTGTACGACGCCGCCAGATCGAGGCGCTCCCCACCGGCGCGGACGAAGTCCTCGAGCGCCCCGTCGAACGAGTCGATGGCCAGCCGCGCGGCGCGCCCCTCGTCTAGCACGCGGAACTCCGGGTCGATGCCGGCGGCGAGCGCGTTCGTCCGCAGAAGCCGCGAGCAGAAGCCGTGGATGGTGGAGACCCAGGCACGCTCCGCCTCGCGCGCCCGGTCGCGCTCGCCGAGCTCGATGAAGCGCTTCCGCACGCGACCCTTGAGCTCGGCCGCGGCCTTCTCGGTGAAGGTGATGGCGAGCAGCCGGTCCACGGCGATCCCGTCCTCGCACACCGAGCGCACGAAGCGCTCCACGAGCACGCGCGTCTTGCCGCTGCCCGCGCCCGCGTGCAGGAAGAGCGGGCCGTCACGCAGCTCGATCGCCGCGAGCTGCTCCTGGGTGAAGTTCACCGCTTGCCCTCCTCCCGGCAGATCGAGGGATACGAGCAGCCGCCGTTCCACGCGCACGTCTCAGGGCACGGCCGGACCTCGCCCGAGCGCATCCGCGCGGCCAGCTCGCCGACGCGGTCGCGCGCCAGGGCGAGCTGCTCCTCGAAGTCGGGCTCGGCCCTGCGGTCGTTGCGCTGGACGCCGCCGTCGCCCTCGGCCACGTCGTCGCGCACCAGCCCGCGCGGGGCGGCGCCGTTGCCCAGCGCCACGTACAGGCCCGCCACCGGCTCGAGCCCCAGCAACTCGCGCACCGCGAGCATGTAGAGCGCCACCTGGAGGCGGTTCTTCTCGTCCCACTTGGCGACGGGGAACGTGGTCTTGCCGGTCTTGTAGTCGCGCACGACCGCCTGGTCGCCGTCGATGTCCACGCGGTCGATGCGGCCGGTGATCTCCACGCCGCCACCGATGTCGAGCGGCGGCAGCTCGTCCCCGGCGCCGCCGAACGCGAGCTCGAAGCGCGACGGCGCGTACCGGCTGCCGGTGTCCGCCTCACGGCGCAGATGTCGCAAGAGGTCGAATTCGAGCTTGCGCACGGCGGTGCGCAGTCGCGTCTCGCGCGGCGAGATCGGGAACTCGTCCTGCTGCTCGCGCAGCTCCTCGATGAGGATCTCCTCGGCGCGCCCGAGGTTCGCGGGCGTGACCGGCTCACCGAGCCGCCGGTAGGTCGCCTCGAGGACGGAGTGCGCGTAGCTGCCGCGCACGAGCTGCTCGGCGTCGGGCGCCAGCTCGCTCGGGCGCAGGATGCGGTCGACGAGCCACTTGACCGGGCAGTCGGCGAACGCCTCGAGCGCCCCCGCCGACAGCCGCCGCTGCGCGAGCCGCTCCAGCACCGCGGGGTCGCGCAGGCCGTCGGGATGCCGCGGCTCGCGGCGCGGCCCGCTCAGCGCAAGCGCCCGCTCCCACTCCGCCTCGGTGGGCGCGTCTGTCAGGCGCCACGTGACGTCCGCGAGCGCGCGCTGCTCGGGCGACGGCAGCTCGAACAGGTCACTCGCCTCGTCGACCAGGAACGACTGGACCTGAGGGCTTCCCTCCTCGTCGGAGAAGCGCCACGAGAGCGCCAGCAGCCGCTCCGCGCGCGAGCAGCAGACGTAGAAGAGGTGACGCTCGCGATCGAGCTCGTCCTCGCGCGGCGGGAGGCGCAGGTCGCTCGCGCGCGCGAGGGAACGGCGGTCGTCGTCGGAGAGGAACGGCTCGACCGTCTGCGGGCGCGGGAACTCGCCCTCCTGGAGGCCGCAGACGAAGACGGCCTGGAAGCGGCGGGCGCGAATCCCCTCCGGGTTCGCGACCTGCACGCGATCCGGCCGGAAATGCTCGCCCAGGCGGACGCGCAGGCCGGCGAGCTTGTCGTGCACGCGCGGGGCGTCCAGCTCGAGGTCCGGGTCGGCGACCGCGAGCTCGCGCAGTCCCGCGATCGCCTTGTGCGCTTCGGTCCACACGCGCGGGTCGTCGAGCTCGTGGTCCTCGAAGATCGGCGCCTTGCGGTTGTACGCGGGCGCGAACAGGCGGTCGAGCTCGGCCGCCAGCGCGTCGAGCAGCGCGCTGCCGGGACCGGCGCGACGGAGGCGGTCGATCGCCGGCAGGTCCCACTTGCGCGTGCGCCAGATCTCGCGCGCCTGCGCGACCGTGCGGGCGCCCTTCTGGCGCGCCTCGGCCTCGGCGCGGTCGGCCAGCGCCGGCTCGTCGAGCAGCCCCGGCGTGCGCATGTAGGTGAAGACGTCCTCGGCCGACCCCTCCCTCGTCGCCGACCGCAGCAGCGCGAGCAGGCCACGGCCGAGCGCCGTGTGCCCGAGCGAGACGTAGCGATCGAGCGAATAGGGGATCCCGTACGCGCCGAACACCTGCTCGACCACCGAGGCGTAGCGGCCGGGGTCGCGATAGACCACGGCGACCTCTCCCGCGGGGATGCCGCCGCGCAGCAGCTCGAGCGCGCGCGCCGCCACCAGCTCGACCTCGGCGCGCTCGCCGCCCGCCTCGAAGCGCCGCACCGCGCCGCCCGGGTCGATCCTGTCGGCGCCCTCGTACAGCCCCCGCTCGAGGTGATGCAGCGCCGTCCGCGACTCATCGGCGTAGTGCTCGTCGAGCGGCGGCAGCTCGCTGACGCGCTCCGCCAGCGCCGCGAGCCGCTCGAACAGCGGCGCCACGGCCTTGAACGCGGCCCGCCCGCGCTCGTACGGAAGCGACACCACCACATCCACCCCCGCCCGCTCCGCCAGCACCTCGATGGCGTCGAGCTCGATCGGCGTGAAGTCGTCGAAGCCGTACGCGAATACGGGCGTACGGCCGAACGCATCCGGCCGATCGCGCAGCGCATCGACGGCACGCCACGCCGCGAACTCCTCGTCGACGAGGCCGCTGCGGTCGAGCCGCGCGCGGTAGGCCGAGTAGATGGCCGCCGCCTCGCGCGCCCGGTCGCCGCGCGGGCCGCGCGGATGCCACTGCCCGATCGCGCGCTCGAGCGCAGCGGGCTCCACCATCGAGCGCTCGAGCTCGCCCACGAAGCCGACGGCCGCGCGCGTGAACCCGGGTCGTCCCGCCGAGTCGGCGAGCGCACGCGGGTGCGCGTCCGCCACGGCCGCCTCGACCAGGATCTCGCGCTGCACCTCGGACACCAGCCGCGGCGGCGGCGCGCCGCAGCGCTCGCCGATCTCCCGGAACAGGTCCGCGAAGCGCACCACGCGCGCCCCGAGACCGGCGCCGGTGCGTGCCAGCTCGCGCTGGGAGTGCTCCACGTCGCGGAATCCGGGCACGACGAGGATCGGATCCTCGGCGATCCGCGCGCGGTACTCGTCGAGCACCTCACCCGCCCGGCCTGAGTTGGCGGGCCCCGTGACCAGCTTCAAGGGCATCCGCTGAATGTATGTCTCGGAGCCGACGGGATGACGGCTTCGACAGAATGGCCGCGTGCGAATCTCGGCAAAAGCGGACTATGCGGTGCGCGCGGCTCTCGAGCTGGCCGCCGCCGAGGACCCCCCGGTCAAGGGCGAGCGCATCGCCGAGGCCCAGAGCATCCCCCTCAAGTTCCTCGAGAACATCCTGAGCGACCTGCGCCAGTCCGGGCTCGTGGTGAGCCAGCGCGGGCCGGTCGGCGGCTATCGCCTCGAGCGCCCGTCCGAGGAGATCTCGGTGGCCGACATCATCCGTGCCGTCGACGGCCCGCTCGCGAGCGTGCGCGGCGAGCGGCCCGAGTCGATGGCCTACGACGGTCCCGCGGAACACCTCGCGCCGGTGTGGATCGCGCTGCGGGCATCGGTCCGAGCGGTGCTCGAGCACGTGACGCTGCGCGACATCGTCGAGGGCCGGATCCCGGCGGAGATCGACGAGCTGGCCAAGGACCCGGACGCGGCGCGGCGGCGCTAGGCAAGGGCCACCGGCATCCGCCGGCTCGCTCGCACGTACACGATCTGGCCGTCCATCAGCTCGAGCTGCTCGGCCTCCTCGCGGGTCAATTGGGCCCAGAGCCGGCGCCCGTCCCCCGCCTCGAGCTCGACGCGCACCTCGAAGCCCAGGTGGGTCACGCGCCTCACCTGTGCCTCCATGGCGCCGTCGACCGGGTCGATGCGGATGTCCACGTCGTGCGGCCGCAGCTTCGAGCCGGCGAGCTCGGTGACCGGGCCGACGAAGCCCGCCACGAAGTCGTTCGCCGGCGCCTCGTAGAGCTCGCGCGGCGATCCGACCTGCTCGATCCGGCCGCCGTTCATCACCACGATCTGGCCCGCGACCTCCATCGCCTCCTCCTGGTCGTGGGTGACGAGGATCGTGGTCACGCTCACCTCGTCGTGGAGGCGCCGAAGCCACGCGCGCAGGTCCCTGCGCACGGTCGCGTCGAGTGCGCCGAACGGCTCGTCGAGCAGCAGCACGCGCGGCTCCACAGCGAGCGCCCGCGCCAGCGCCATCCGCTGCCGCTGGCCGCCGGAGAGCTGCGAGGGGTAGCGCTTCGCGTACGCCTCGAGGTGCACCAGCCGCAGCAGCTCGTCGACGCGGCTGCGGATCTTCGCCCTGTCCGCGCGCCGGATCTCGAGCCCGAACGCCACGTTGTCGCGCACGGTCATGTGCTTGAACGCCGCGTAGTGCTGGAACACGAAGCCGATCTCACGCTTGCGCGCGGGCGTGCGCGTCACGTCGGCACCGCCGATCACGATCTGCCCCGCGCCGGGCTCCTCGAGGCCGGCGATCATCCGCAGCAGCGTCGACTTGCCGCTTCCGGACGGCCCCAGCAGCGCGGTGAGCGAGCCGTCGGGCACCGTCAGCGAGATGTCGTCCACCGCGACGAAGTCGCCGAAGCTCTTGGACACGTCGGACACGACGATGCCGGTCACACCGCCTCCTTTCGTCGCAGCAGGTTCATTGACAGGAGCGTGAGCAGCGCGATGAGTGCCAGGACGAGCGCGGCCGCGTACGCGCCGGTCAGGTCGAACGCCTCGACGCGGTCCTCCACGTGCAGCGTGAGCGTCTCGGTCTGGCCCGCGATGTGGCCGGACACCACGCTCACCGCGCCGAACTCTCCGAGCGCACGGGCGGTCGTGAGCACCACGCCGTAGGCCACGCCCCAGCGGATGGCGGGCAGCGTCACGCGCCAGAACGTCTGGAACGGGCCGGCGCCGAGAGTGGCCGCGGCCTGCTCCTGCTCGGTGCCCACCTCGCGCAGCACCGGAATCGTCTCCCGCGCGACGAACGGCAGCGACACGAAGATCGTGGCGAGCAGCATCCCCGGGAACGCGAACACGATCCGCAGGCCGTTCTGCGCGAGCCAGTCGCCGAACCAGCCGAGCCGTCCGTACACGAGCAGCAGCGCGAGGCCGATGACCACCGGCGAGACCGCGAACGGGATGTCGAGCAGCGCGTTGAAGAGAGCGCGGCCGCGCCAGCGCCGGCGCACGATCGCGATCGCTGCGACGACGCCGAACAGCGTGCAGAGCGGCACCGCGATCGCCACGAGCTCGATCGTGAGCCAGAACGCGTGCCGCGCCGCCGGCGTCGTGACCGAGTCCCACGCCGCGCCGACGCCGTGCTCGAAGGTCTTGAGGAAGACGAAGCCGACCGGCAGCACCAGCAGCAGCGTCAGGTAGCCGAGCGCCACCGACCGGAGCGCGAACCTACCCCTCATGGCGCCTCCCCCAGCGATCGAGCGCCGCGATCAGGCCGCGCACCACCAGCGCGAGGAGCAGCAACACCACGGAAACGGCCGCGGCCGCCTGCGTGTCGTCGG
Organism: Thermoleophilaceae bacterium; assembly: GCA_025928265.1. Classification (GTDB taxonomy): domain Bacteria; phylum Actinomycetota; class Thermoleophilia; order Solirubrobacterales; family Thermoleophilaceae; genus JAICJV01. Next base: position 8,527 of record JAICJV010000024.1, on the reverse strand, counting down.
ACTGGATCGAGCCGTAGATGAACACCGACGCCAGCTCGGTCCTGAACGGCAGGTTGCCCGCGATCAGCACGATCGAGCCGAACTCCCCCAGCGCGCGGGCGAACGCGAGCGCGCCGCCGGACAGGATCGCCGGCATGAGGCTCGGCAGGATGACCCGACGGAACGTGACCCACGGCGAGGCGCCGAGCGACTCGGCGGCCTCCTCCGACTCGCGATCGAGCGTGAGCAGCACCGGCTGCACGGCGCGCACGACAAACGGCAGCGTGACGAACAGAAGCGCCGTTGCCACGCCGATGCGCGTGTAGGCGATGTTGAACGGCGCCGGCCCGCGCGGCCCGTACAGCGCGAGCAGCGTGAGGCCGGCGACGATCGTGGGCAGGGCGAAGGGCAGGTCGATCAGCGAGTTCACGAAGCTCTTGCCGCGAAACTCGTCGCGCACGAGCACCCACGCGATAAGCGTCCCCATCACGGCATTCACCGCCGTGACCACGAGCGAGAGGATCAGCGTGAGCCTGAGCGCCGCCAGCGCCTGCCGGTCGCTGACGGCGTGCCAGAACGCGTCGGCCCCGCCGCCGAACGCCTTCGACACGACCGCGGCCAGCGGCAGCAGCACGATGAAGCTGAAGAAGAGGACCGCCGTCCCTCGGCCAAGCGCGGCCCCGCCCGGGAGCGAGACCGCGCGCCGACGAGGGGTGACTGCTACGGCGTCAGCCGCCGGTGCTGACACCGAGGCTCTTCTCGATCTGGGCGACGATGCCGTTGTCCTTGTCGAAGAACTTGTCCGACACCGCGTCCCAGCCACCGAACTTCTGGATCGTGAACAGCTGCTTCGGCTTCGGGTACTTCCTCTGGTCGACGAGGCCGGGGTCGACGGGCCGGTAGCCCTTCTCCGCGAAGATCTTCTGGGCCGGCTTCGTCCAGAGGTAGTTCACGAAGTCCTGCGCCGTGCTGCTCGCGTCCTTCGTAACCGCGATCGGGTTCTCGATCAGGATCGTCTGGTCGGGGATCACGTAGTCGAGCTTCTCGCCCTTCTGCTGCGCTGTGATCGCCTCGTTCTCGTACGAGATGAGCACATCGCCCTTGCCGCCGGTGAAGGTCTGCAGCGAGTCGCGTGCCGCCTTGTCCTGCACCGAAACGTGCTGGAACAGCTGCTTCAGGTACGCGGTCGCCTGGCCCGGCGTCTTGCCCTGCGCGATCTGGCCGCCGTACGCCGCCATCACGTTCCAGCGCGCGCCACCCGACGTGAACGGGTTCGGCGTGATGACCTCGACGCCCGGCTTGATCAGGTCGTCCCAGCCCTCGATGTGCTTGGGGTTGCCCTTGCGGACGGCGAGCACGACGACCGAGTCGGTGACCATGCCCTCGTGGGCGTTCCGGTTCCAGCTCTGGTTGACGAGCCCGTCGTCCACGAGGCGCGTGACGTCCGGCTCCAGCGAGAACGCGACCACGTCAGCGCCGAGGCCGCTCTCGACCGCCCGGGACTGGTCGCCGGACGCGCCGTACGACTGCGTGAACTCGACGCCCCTGCCCTCGGGCGTCTTGCCGAACGCGGGGATCAGCGCGCCGTAGGCCTCCTTCGGCGTCGAGTAGGCGACGAGCGCAACCTTGCCGGCGGAGCCGCTGGCGCTGCCGCCGCAACCCGTGCCGGCGATGGCGAGGGCGGCAACCAGGGCGAGCGAGACGAAGATGCGTTTCAAACCGTTCTCCATTGAATCGGTAGGAATTAGGGAGAACGGCACTGTACACGAACGAGGCGTCCTACAGGCGGCGCACTTCCCAGCTCGACGGCGTGAACGCCCTGCCAGGCTCCGCGCCCACGCAAACGACGGTCGTCCCTGGCTCTTCGGCGACGGCCGCGCGCACCAGCTTCGGATCGGCAACGTGAACGACCGTGCCCTCCGGCGCGTCGAGCCTCTCGCCGTCGATGGTGAACGTGGCGCGACCGCGGACGATGGCGTAGATCTCCTCCTGGCCGCCGCCGTTGCCGTCCGTCTCGTCGTGCTCCTCGACCAGCTCCTGGCCGGCGTGGTCCGAGATCCAGGCGTTGCAGCCGAACGCCCGGATCCCGAAGTGGTGACGCAGCGGCTTCCAGTCGGAGTCGCCGGGGCCGTCGGCGCTCTCGACGTCGTCGATCCTGACGGCGCTCCAGCCCGCCATCAGACGGACCTCCGCATGGTCACGGGCCGCAGCCATCCGAAGCGCCGATGCAACCCGCGCTCGCCGGCCACCTGCTGCGCGCGCGCCTCGAGCAGCGCGACGAGGTCGGCCGTGCGCCGGAACGGGTCGGCGAACGCCGCGCGCGTGTCGAGCGGGAGAGCGGCGCGGATCTCGCCGTTCACCTCGGCCACCAGCACGCGGCCGTGCGGTGACTCGGCGCCGTCCAGCACCGCGAGCGCCTCCACGGCCAGCGCATCCTCGCGTCGCGCCAGGCGAATCACGACGTCGGCCTCGCGCGCCGCGCGTGGCGTGGCCGCCCGCAGCCGGGCGATCGCGCCGGCCCGCCTCAGCTCCTCCACCCGCTGTCTCGCCAGCTCGCGTTCGATCTCCGGGTGCATCTCTCCTCCTGGGTCGTAACCGCTGTACAGACTACGCTGGTGATGCTAACCTGTCAAGCGGAAATGTTGGTTACACGTGCCGAGACTCGCTTCACCATTGAGAACGCGACGCCGCCCGAAAGCGTGAGATGGGGCGAAGCGCCCGTGGCCGGTAACCCGTTACGGATCTAGACTGGTGACACCATGGCCGACGCGATCGACACGCTCACCCCGGCCGAGGACCACCCCAAGGCAGCCCCCGGCGACCTGAACCACATCCGCCGCTTCGTGAACACGCTCGACCTCGAGCGGCTCACCGACGACATCGCGACCCCTGACACCCTCAAGAACTGGCTCGCTGAGCGGGGGCTGATCGACGAGCGCGCCGAGCTCACGGAAGCCGACGTCCGCCAGGCGCACGCGGTCCGCGAGGCGCTCCGCAAGCTGCTGCTCGCCAACAACGGCGACCCGCTCGACCCCGACGCAGTCGAGACGCTGAACGCGGCGGCGAAGAGCGCCGAGCTTCAGGTGCGGGTCGGGCCCGACGGCGTCGCGCAGCTGGCGCCCGTGAGGACCGGCATCGACGCCGCGATCGGCCGGCTGCTGGCGATCGTGCACACCGCGATGGCCGACGGCACCTGGCCGCGGCTCAAGGCCTGCGCGCTACACGACACGTGCGAGTGGGCGTTCTACGACTGGTCGAAGAACCGCTCCGGCACCTGGTGCGACATGAAGGTGTGCGGCAACCGCTCGAAGGCGCGCGCGTACCGCGAGCGCAAGCGCGCCGGCAACTGAGCAGAAGGCAGCCCGCAGAGTGGCGGGGCGGGCTGCCCTCTGCGGGCTCGCCATCGACCCCGCCCCGGCCAGCAGGCCGGCGAGTCCGGTGATGAGGATCGTGTGCGCCGACACCTGGGCGCCGGCCACGCCCATCACCAGGCTGAAGTTGGACAGGAGGCCGTCGTTGGCGCCGAGCACCGCCGCGCGGAGCGCATTCCCGCTGGCGGCGCGGTGACGCCCCTCGAACCGCGCCAGCGCGCTGCCCTCCACGCCGGCGCCACCCGCCAGCGTTCGCAGCACACGCGCGTGTGAGCGCTCCTCGTCCGGCATCGCCGTGCCGGACGCCTCGGGCTGCGTCAGGTAGCCGCCGCTGTCGGCCTGCTCGAGCGAGTCGAGCGTCGGCAGCACCATCTGCGTGCCGAAACGACGCGCGATCGCCGCGAGCACGCGCGTCCTCCACCCAACGCGGCGCGGCGGCACCGCGGCGCCCGCGGAGCGCATGCGCTCCTCCCAGAAGCCGGCGTGCTTCTCCTCGGTCCCTGCCAGCCGCCGGTACACCTCGCGGAGCTGATCGCTCGACTCCACGTCGGCCATCGCGCGGTACAGCGCCGCGCTGTCGATCTCGTCCTGCCAGTTCGCGCGGTAGCGAGAGGCGTCGCTCATCCCGCCGCTGCGCGTGCGAGCACGCCGCCGCGCGCCGCTGCCCGCAGGGCCTCGGCGAAGCGCTTCGCGGGCAGCATCACGGGCGCGTCCTGCAGCTCCCAGCCACTGCCCGGCCAAAGGATCCAGCGCGCCACGCGCACGCTGCCGTCGCCAACGGGCTCCACGCGCAGCTCCTCGCGCATGTCGCCCGCGCGGCCTGGGCTAGCACCCCAATCCGCCGCCTCGCCCTCGGCGGGATCGACGGCCACGGCCCGCTCGAGCGCGTCGAGGTCGCGCGGCGGCAGCAGGCTGCGCTCGCGCGCCTCGCCGATCAGCAGCCGCAGGTCCGCGGCGGCCAGCACGGGAGCCTGACGCTCGAGGGATCGGCCGCGCCAGACGGCCAGCCTGACTCCGCCGGGAACCTTCTCGAGCCGGACCTCGGCGCCGTCCTCGTAAGGGCCGCTGGAGACGAACGGCCCGGTGACCACGCGCGCCTCGCCGGCCGCCGGCGTGGAGGTGCGGCCGGGCCGCTTGACCTTCACTGTCGGCTGACGAGCCGGCCGCGCCCGCTCGCCCTTCCGCGACGGATCCAGCACCGTCCCCTTCGAGCAGATCGGGCAGTCGGCGGTGAAGCGGTTGTGGCGGCAGAAGAGCGAATTCAAGGCGCGGCCGATCAAGATATCCCGCGTGGCAAGGACCGCGCTCATCTCCGACCTCCACCTCGGCGCCGTCTCGGGCTGGGACCTGCTGCGGCGACCGGCCGTCCTCGGCGAGCTCACGTCTGCGCTGCGCGAGGTCGACGAACTCGTCCTGCTCGGCGACGCGCTCGAGTTGCGGGAGCGCCCGCTGCACCAGGTCATCGCGCTCGCGAGGCCCGTGATCGAGGAGATCGACCGCGCGATGGCCGGCCGCCGCGTGACGGTGGTGGCGGGCAACCACGACCATCAGGCGGTCGCGCCGCTGATCGAACGGGCCCGTACCGAGGGCACGGCGCTCACACCCGAGACCCTCGGCGAGCCGGCGCCGTGGCTGGCCGCCATGTTCCGCGTCTCCGACGTCCGCGCTGCCTACCCCGGTGTCTGGGTGCGCGACGACGTGTACGCCACGCACGGCCACTACCTCGACGTGCACAACACCGTCCCCACCTTCGAGCGGATGGCGATCGGCGCGCTCCAGCGCTTCACCGAGCGGGTGCCGAGCGGCCACGCGCGGCCCGATGACTACGAGGCGGCCGTCGCGCCCGTCTACTCGTTCCTCCACTCACTGGCGCAGACCTCACACGTGGTCCGCGCCGATCGTTCGTCGCGCGTCTGGCAGGCGATCGCCGAGACGAACGGGCACCGCCACCTGCTGGCCACGCGCGTCGTGATCCCCGCGGTGGTGGGCGCACTCAACCGCACTGGGATAGGCCCGCTCAGCCCCGACCTCACCGGCGCGGCGCTGCGCGACTCGGCCCTGCACGCGATGAACGCGACGATCGACGCGATGGGCATAGCCGCCGATCACGTCGTCTTCGGCCACACCCACCGCTCCGGCCCGCACGAGCGGGATGCGCCCTGGGGCCGCCTGGTCAACACCGGGAGCTGGGTCCTCGAGAAGGCGTTCCTCGGGGACGAGCCGCAGGAGAGCCCCTACTTCCCCGGACACGTCGTGATCGTGCCGGACGAAGGCCCGCCGGAGCTGCGCCGCGTCCTACTGGAACTTGACCGGTAGCTGCTTCGGCTTCGCGCCGGGCTTCGCCTGAATCGTGAGCACCGCGGTCTGGCCGCTCTTGATCGATCGCACGGCGTCGCAGTAGCTGGCGAACGTCCCGGTGAGCGGCGCGCCGTTCACCTCGCGCAGCACGAACTGCGGCGGGAGCGAGCTCGCGGTGCCCATCGCGACCGCGATCGCGCCGCCCGGCCGCCCCTTCAGCCCGAAACCGCCGAAGCCCTGCGACCTGCCCGCGCGCAGCGTGCCCAGAACCGCCTTCACGCGGTCCACCCCGATCGCGTAGCCCTGCCCCTGGATCGGCGTCCCGCCGGCGCGCAGCAGCGTGGCGGCGTTCACCCCGACGAGCTTCTCGTCGTCGTCGATCAGCGGCCCGCCGGAGTTGCCGGGGTTGAGCGCGGCGTCGGTCTGGATCACGTTTGCGTACGAGGGAGCATCCGCCGACGGCGCCCGGAACGAGCTGCGCGCCACGGACACGACGCCCTCGGTGCTCGTGAGCGTGGTGTCGAACGCGGCGTTCGCCGGATAGCCGACGGCCACCACGCGGTCGCCCTCCTTCACGTCGCTCTGTGAGGCGAGCGGGAAGTTCTTCATGCCGTGCGCGTCCGACACCTTGAGCACCGCGAGGTCGTCGCACGGCGCCGCGCTGTAGAGCGTGGCGTCGCGCTGGTCGCCCCGGAAGCCGACGAGCAGGTTGTGCCCGCCGTTGACGACGTGGAAGTTGGTCACCACCAGGCCCTGCTTCGCGTCGAGCACAAAGCCGCTGCCGGTGGCCTCGCCGCCCGGGACCTTGGCGTCGACCAGGACGGTCCGAGCCCGCGCGTTGCTCACGATGTCGGCGGTCGAGGGCTTGCTGCCGCGCGTGAGCAGGAACACCAGCGCGGCGATAGCGATCAGACCGGCGACGCCCGCCAGCCCGGTCGCAAGCGTGATGCGCTCGCGCATGCGGCGGTGCTCGCCGACCGGCACGACCTCCACCACCTCGTCCTCGGTGCGCACGCGCAGGTGCGGCTGCTCGTCGCCGCCGTGCTCGGGCACCACCTCGATCACGTCGCCGTCGCCGGTACGGACCCGGACTGGAGCGCCGGTGCTCTCGTGGAGCAGCGCGGCGGCGCGCTCGCGCGCTTCCTCCTCGGGCTCGTCGACGGTCGGCACGAGGTCGGTGTCGCCGATGCGGATGTGCTCGCCGCCCTCGATCACCGCGGGCTCGGCGAGTCGCTGCCCGTTCACGATCGTGCCCGCGTCGGAGCCGAGATCGTGTAGCAGCACGCGACCATCGGGCTCGACCTCGAAGTAAGCGTGCAGCGGCGCGACCGTCGCATCGCCGTTCACCCGCAGCTGGCACTCCTCGCCGCTGCCGACGAGAAAGCGCTCGCCCTGCACGTGGAAGGAGACGCCGGTCCCCTCTCCCGATCCGATCGTCACCCACATGGCGCGGAGACAGGTACCCCGCTTGTGAGTGGTTTAGTCCCGCTTAGCGGCTGCCGGCAGCGGTGGCCGTCTCGGCCTCGGCGCCTTCCGGCGCGGACCCGTCCTGCGGCTGCGCCTCGGGCGGCGGCTCCTTCGCCCAGTCCTCGTCGAACTCGACGCGCCACTTGCCTTCCTCGCTCTGCTCGATCTTGAGCTTGGCGCGGAACGTGCGGCCTGACCGGCCCTTGAAGCCGGGCACGGGCTTCTCGGTGCGGCCGCGCGGCGGCTCGTCGCCGCGGTCGATCGACGCCTTGAGCGACGCCATCAGCTCCTTGACCACCTGCGGTGGCAGGTTCTTGCCCGCCTTGCGCTTCCAGATCACGAAGCCGCAGCCCGGGTCGTCCTTGGACCAGCACGAGTAGCCCTTGCGGTTCTCGATCACGTCGCGGCCGCAGACCGGGCACGGGCCGAGGTTGGCCCGCTCGATCTTCACGTCCTTCAGCTTGTCGAGCGCCTGGACGGTCTCGGTGGTGAAGGTGGCGATGTCCTTCATGAACGCCGGGCGCGAGTCCGAGCCCTGCTCGATGAGCGCGAGGCGGCGCTCCCAGTCGCCCGTCAACTCGGGCGATGTGAGCGGGTGGTAGTCGAGCAGGCGGATGACCTGCACGCCCTTCTCGGTGGCGTGCAGAGCGCGGCCCTCGCGCTCGATGTAGCCCACGTCCACGAGGCGCTCGATGATGGCGGCGCGCGTTGCCGGCGTGCCGATGCCGGAGTCCTTCATCGCCTCGCGCAGCTCACCGTCCTCGATGTCCTTGCCGGCGGTCTCCATCGCACCGAGCAGCGACGCCTCCGTGAAGCGCCGCGGCGGCTGCGTCTCCTTCCGCATCGACTCGACCGACGCGACGTCGACCTGCTCGCCCTGCTCGAGCTTCGGCAGGAGCTGGTCGCCGCCGGTGTCGTCGTCGCCGGCAGGCTGGTCGACCTCCGCGCCGTAGACACCCTTCCAGCCGGCCTCGAGCAGGCGCCGCCCGCTGGTGCGGAAGACGTGCTCGGACACGACGGTCTCGATCCGGGTGCGCTCGTAGACGGCGTCCGGGTGGAAGACGGCAAGGAAGCGCTTGGCCACGAGGTCGTACACCTTCAGCTCGTCCGGCCCCATCTTCGAGAGGTCGTGCTCGGCGCGGGTCGGGATGAGCGCGTGGTGGTCCTCGACGCGCTTGTCGTTGACCACGCGGCCGAGCGGCAGCTTGTCGAGCGAGGTCACGTACTCGGACGCCTTGCGGTACTGCTGGTTGTGCCCGACGAGCGCGGCCGTCGGCTTGATCTCCGCGATCTGGTCGCTCGGCAGGTAGCGCGAGTTGGTTCGCGGATAGGTGATCGCCTTGTGCTCCTCGTAGAGCTTCTGCGCGGCGGCCAGCGTGCGGCGCGCGGAGAAGCCGAAGAGCGTGTTGGCG
>JAICJV010000135.1 GCA_025928265.1 Thermoleophilaceae bacterium | reverse complement strand
GAGCGCCGCCCTGTTCGGCGCCGAGCGGCCGGGCGCGGTCTCATTGGCGCAGATCGTCGCGCTCGTGGTCACGGTCGCCGGGCTGTTCGCTCTCGTGCCCCCGCTCGGGGCGATCGGCGCCGCCTACACCACGCTCGCCGCATACCTCGTCAACGCGGTCTTGATCGTGGTCGCGGTCAAGCGCCTCACGGGCCTCACTATGCGCGACTGCTTCCTCCCGACGCTCGCCGACGCGCGCGATCTCGTGCGCCTGCTGCGGCGCCGGGCGACCTAGGCGGCCGCGGGCTCGGCCGGGCCCACCGGGTCCGGCTGCGGGGCTGGGGCGGCCGCGGGGGCGCCCTCGAAGAGCTGCTCGGCCGCCTCGCTGGCCCAGCTCATCGCCTCGAGCTGGATCTCCGCGAGCTGCCTGTTCGCGAACGTGCCGCGCTCCGAGCGCAGCGCCGCCTCGAGCAGCTCGCCCTTCGTGCCCGTGTGCTTCACGAGCGCGTCCGTCATCTCGGCGGGGAACGGGACCTTGGACAGGACCTCGTCCATCGGCGCGTCCATGAGCGCGTCGATCACCGAGAACAGGCCGAGCGTGAAGAGGCGGTCGGGCTGGCCCTCGCCGAACAGCTTCGGGCCGGCGAGCTCGCAGAAGCGGGCGCGCGTGAGGCCGGTGACGATCACCTCGCGCGGCTTCTCGTCGATGCCGGCGAAGATCGTGAGCGTGGACCAGCGCTTGACGTTCTCGAGGCCCAGCAGGGCGAGCGCGCGGCCGATCGAGTCGACCTCGCGGCGCAGCCCGAAGAACGCGGAGTTGATGTAGCGCAGCAGCCGGTAGCTGAGAGCGACGTCACGCACGATCAGCGTCTCGAGGTCGGCGAACTGGATGCCCGGGTCCTGGAGCGCGGCCACGAGCTGGAGCATCGACAGCCGGTTCGGCGCGACGCCCTTCGCGGACATCATCTCGGGCTTGCAGAAGAAGTAGCCCTGGAAGAGCTGGAAGCCGAGCGCGGAGCAGCGCTCGTAGTCCTCGCGCGTCTCGAGCTTCTCGGCGAGCAGCGTCACGCCGTAGGGGCGCAGCTTCTCGACGTCGGAGGCGACAGCCTCGGGCTCGCGGCCGAGCACCTCGACCTTGACGATGTCGACGTGGGAGAGCAGCGGCTCGCGATCGTCGCTCCAGGCGAAGTCGTCGAGAGCGATCGTGTAGCCGTCGCGGCGGAGCAGATCGAGCTGGCCCAGGAGCTCGGCGTCCACAGCCTGGTCCTCGAGCAGCTCCAGCACGACGCGGTCCTTCGGCAGCGCATAGGCCATCGCGCCGAGGATGAACTCGCGCGAGACGTTCACCCAGGCGCGCCGGTCGCCGACGACGGTGTCGAGCCCGAGCTCGGTGAAGGCGTTGATGACGACGGTGGAGGTGGCCTCCTCGTTGTCCGAGATGACCGCCGTCTCGTGGTTGTTCGCGCCTCGGAACAGCAGCTCGTACGCCGCAACCTCGAGTTGCGGATCGAAAATCGGTTGCCTGGCTACGAAGACGTCTGCTGACACGAGATTCTCCCGTCCTCTGGCCCTATCGACCGGAAATCGCGGTTACTTGATCCTCCGTCAAGCCTGCCGGTCAGGGCGTGCGGAAGTAGGCGCCGTTGGGGCGCGAGTCGCGATCGGGCACGATCTTCGGCGGCTTCGTCTTGGCGTCCACGAACATGCAGTACGCCTTGGTCCGGTCGTCGTAGGCCACGCACATCCGGAAGAAGCCGTCCTCCTGCGTGTCGTGCGTGTTGAGCGTGTCGATGTTGCGCCTGATCTCGAGCGGCGCGTGGACGTCGACATACGACTTGACGGCCTCCCCCGCGCGTGCCAGGCGGTCGGTGTCGGCCACGACCAGCTTGCGGTTGCCGAGTCCCGCCGCGAACAGGCCGAGCGTCGCGACCAGCAGCGCGATCGACGCGACCTTGTCCACGAGGACCTCGAAGTGGTTCGCCGGCGGGAATGACACCGCGGGCGCGGTTCCCTGCCGCGCGGCCAGGCGGCGGGCCAGCCACGGCGCCACGGCTCCGATCAGGATCAGGTTGCCGAACGACGCGATGAAGAGCGCGGGGAAGAACAACGCGCGGGCGCCCGCGGGGGGCAGCTCGTGGACGATGAACGCGTCCGCGACGGTGCAGATGAGAAACAGCGGCCAGCGCCAGGCGCCGATGAGGCGCCAGCGCAGCCGGCGCGCCCAGAACTGGTCGCTCGTGGCCATTGGACGATCAGGCTACTGCCGGGCCGCTCCGCCGAATCCGCAGGTACCATCTGTCACATACGGCGCGATCGGGTGGAGACCCCGCACGGCGCGCGGACAACATTCGAGGCCCGGCCGGAGACCCCGACGAGCCGCGGAGAGGGAGACACGTATATGGCTACGACGACCGCGCGACCCGCGGCGCTCGGCCACCCGCAGGTAGCGGAAGCTGCACTCACGCGCGACGACCGGATCGCGCTCCTCCGCTACATGCACCTGATGCGGGCGACCGAGGAGCGAGCGCTCACGCTCTACCGCCAGGGGAAGGTGCCGGGCTCCTACTACGACGGCCGCGGCCAGGAGGCGATCAGCGTCGGCGCCTCGTTCGCGCTCGGCCCGATGGACCGCGCGTGCATCCTGCACCGCGACCTCGGCGCGCACCTCGTTCGCGGCGTCCGCCCCGGGCGTGTGCTGGCCCAGTTCATGGGCCGCGCCGGCGGCGTCACCGAGGGCCGCGAGGGCAACATGCACTTCGGCGACCGCGAGCTCGGCTGCGTCGGGATGGTCTCGATGCTGCCCGACATGATGCTCGTGGCGTGTGGCCTCGCGCTGGCGTTCCAGATGCGCCGCGAGCCGCGGGTGGCGATGACGTGGTTCGGCGAGGGCTCCACCGCCAACGGCGTCTGGCACGAGGCGATGAACACGGCGGGCGTGCGCAAGCTGCCGGTGGTCTTCGTGCTCGAGAACAACCAGTTCGCCTACTCGACGCCGAATGACCACGAGTTCGCGGTCGACCCGGTCGAGCGCGCGGCCGGCTACGGCTTCCCCGGCGTGAAGGTGGACGGCAACGACGTCGAGGCGGTGTTCGAGGCAGCGGCCGAAGCGTGCGAGCGCGCGCGCATGGGCGGCGGCCCGACGCTGATCGAGGCGGTGACCATGCGCATGCACGGTCACGGCGCGCACGACGACATGCGCTACGTGCCGAAGGAGCTGTTCGAGGTGTGGGCCGAGCGCGATCCGATCGAGCGCTACGAGCACAAGCTGTCCGTCGACGAAGTCGAGTCGGTGCGTGTGTCGGTGCGAGAAGAGCTGGAACGCGAGACGGAGTGGGCGCTCGAGCAGCCGATGCCCGATCCGGCCACGGCCGGCGACGGTGTGTTCGCGGACGAGGTGACGCCGCTCGGCGACGGCAACGCTCCCTGGTCGAGGTGGCGCAATGGCTGAGATGACATACCTCCAGGCGATCTCCGACGCCCTGCGCGAGGAGATGCGCGCCGACGACTCGGTGTTCTGCCTCGGCGAGGACGTCGGCGCGTTCGGCGGCGCGTTCAAGGTCACCGACGGCTTCATCGAGGAGTTCGGCCCCGACCGCGTGTGGGACACGCCGCTCGCGGAGTCGGCGATCGTCGGGACCGCGGTGGGCGCGGCGATCGAGGGGATGCGCCCGGTCTGCGAGATGCAGTTCGCCGACTTCGTCGCGTGCGGCTTCGACCAGCTCGTGAACGTGGCGGCGAAGATGCACTACCGGCAGGGCATCGCGGTGCCGATGGTGGTGCGCCTGCCGTCCGGCGGCGGCTTCTCCGGCGGGCCGTACCACTCGCAGAACGCGGTGGCTTGGTACATCCTGGCGGCGGGGCTGAAGGTGGCCGCGCCGTCGACGGCGCACGACGCGAAGGGGCTGCTGGCCGCGGCCATCCGCG
>JAICJV010000104.1 GCA_025928265.1 Thermoleophilaceae bacterium | reverse complement strand
GCTTGCCCTTCTCGGCCGCGAGGATGTGCCCGCGGGCGACGTCCTCGACGTCCACGAAGTTCATCGGCGCGTCTATGACGGCGGGCAGGCGGCCGCGCAGGTAGTTGCCGACCGTGCGCGTGGAGTTCTCGCCGCGCTGGTTGGGGTTCACGGGCACGCCGAGCACGTACGCGGGGTTCACGACCACCACGTCGATCCCGTGCCGCTCGCCGGCCTCGATCGCCTCGCGCTCGCCCTCGTGCTTCGAGTCCGGGTACGCGAGCCCGGTCCAGTTCTTGGGGTAGTCGGTGTTCTCGTTCGCGGGCCGCCCGTTGGCCGGCCCGATCGCGGAGATCGTCGACGTCACCACCACGCGCTCGAGGCCCTCGGCCGCCGCGGCCTCGACCGCGATCAGCGGCGCATGCGCGTTCAGGCGCCAGACGCGCTCGAGCGGGGTCGATCCGACGTAGCCGGCGGTGTGGAACAGCACGTCGCAGCCGCGGCAGGCGCGGCGCATCGCCTTGTAGTCGGTGACGTCCGCTTTGGCACGGCGGAACTTCACGCCCTTGAGCGCTTCAAGGGTCTCCGCGTTCCGGTAGGTCACGCGCACGTCGTCGCCGCGGTCGGCGAGCATCCGAGCGAGGTGAGCACCGACGAACCCGGTGGCTCCTGTCACACAAGCCTTCATTCCCCTCAGAGCCATACCCATGTGGCCCGGAGGCCACACGACGGCGCCGGGGATCTCAGACCGGGCGCGGGCGGAGCGTGGGAACCGGGATGCGTGGCGGCTTCGGCGCCGGGCGCCGCGGGCGGCGGTGGGCGCGTTCACCTGCGGGCATCATCTTGAGGCGGTTTTTTGCGTAGGGCGAGTTCATGGTTGCGCCAGCATCGCCATGCGCGGGCGCCCTGTCATCGCCCGCGCTGACGATTCGTGAGTCGTTCGCCTGGACGACGACCTACCGGTACGTGGCGGTGTAGGTGAACTTGTAGATCCCGTCGGTCAACGGCCCGCTGAACTTGCCCGTGAACGTGTGGCCCTTGTAGGCGCCCGTCCCCTTGTTCAGCTTGAACGTGCCGTCGCTGACGGTGGTGGTGCCGTCCTGCGCGATCGTCTCCGTCCCCTGCCCCTTGCCGCTCAGGCTGCCCTTGGTCGTGAAGATCGTGATCTTCCTCGCCTTGACCAGGAAGGTGCCCGGCTGGTTGCCGGGGCTCACCCTCGTCTGGTAGACGATGCCGCCGCTGCCCAGCAGCTTGTCCTTGAAGTCGCCGGACACGATCAACGTCTTGCCCACGGTGTGAGTGGCGCTGACGTATGCGACGCCCTTGTCCGCCTTCCCCTTCGTGGCGGCAAAGCTGACCCCGGTGCTGGCCAGGGCGACCAACGTGAGTACTCCCGCTAGAGCTTTCATTGCGCAACACAAACAGGTTGCGCTGAGCGAAGCTAGAGCGCCGAGACGCCACCTGTGAGGTGCGGCTTCCCGTCTTTGTGGCTGCGCAGTGAGAACTCACGCCGCGACCCGCCCTCCCAGGTGCGGAATGCCACCTTCGACGGCAGGTAGACGGGCAGCTTGAACGACACGTCGACAGCGAGCCGCTCCGGGATCTGACCCTCGAGCGCCGCAAGACAGCGCGCCTTGGTCCACATCCCGTGCGCGATCGCCCGCGGCATGCCGAACGCCATCGCAGTCGATCGCCGCAGATGGATGGGATTGGAGTCCCCGGAGACCTTCGCGTAACGGCGCCCGATGTCATCAGGCACATCCCAGACCGCATTCGGCTCCGAGGGCTCGACCTCCGCCCCCTGCGGGCTGCGGGCTGCGGGCTGCTCGCCGCCTCCGCCTCCTCCCTTGCGCAGATAGGTAGACCGGCTGCGCCACACCTCATCGCCGCCGGCGGCGACGCTGCTGTGCATCACGAACTGCCTCCCCTTCGGATGCTGCTCCAGATCCCCGGCATGCACCCGCACCGTGAGCGGCTCGTCGTCCTGGATCGGCCGCAGCTGCTCGATCTCGTTGCGGATGTGCACGAGGCCGATCACGGGAAACGGGAACGAGGCGTCGGTCATGAGCTGCATCTGGAGCGGGAACGAGAGCATGTGCGGGTAGGTGGGCGGCAGCTCGTCGCGCAGGGCGAAGCCGCACACGCGGTCGTACTCCGCGAGGTGCTCGCGATCGACGCTCGCCGTCACGATCAGCTCGCGGTCGGGCAGCCGTGGCTTGCCGCCGCCGAAGCGCCCGCCGATCGTCGGCACGCGCTTGAGCACGGGCTTCACGGTCGAGCCCGCGACGGCCTTCACGTAGAGGCCGCCGAGGCCCGGTACGGACTCGAGTTGCTGCTGCTCCATGTCAGGCTCCCAGCAGGTTCTGGCCGCACACGCGAACGGTGTTGCCGTTCACGCCCGCCGACGCCGGATTGGCGAACCAGGCGATCGTCTCGGCCACGTCCACCGGCAGTCCGCCCTGGGCGAGGCTCGACATGCGGCGACCCGCCTCGCGGGTGCCGATCGGCATCTTCGCGGTCATCTGCGTCTCGATGAATCCGGGCGCCACCGCGTTGATCGTCGCGCCCTGGTCGGCGAGTACCGGCGCGAGCGCATCGACGGTGCCGATCACGCCTGCCTTCGTGGTCGCGTAGTTCGACTGGCCGCGGTTGCCCGCGATGCCGCTCATCGACGAGACGGTGACGATGCGGCCACCCGGCTTGAGCGCGCCGTTCTGGAGCAGCGCGTCGTTGATCCGCTCCTGCGAGGTCAGGTTCACCGACAGCACGGCGTTCCACTTGCCCTCGTCCATGTTGCCGAGCGTCTTGTCCTGGGTGATGCCGGCGTTGTGCACGAACACGTCGACGCCGCCGTGGCGGTCCTTCAGGTAATCCACGATCTCCCTGGGCGCGTCGCCGTCGGTGATGTCCACCTGGAGCGTGGAGCCGCCGATCTTGTTGGCCTCCTTCGCAAGCTCGTCGCCCTGCTTCGGGATGTCGAGCAGCACCACGTGGGCGCCGTCGCGAGCGAGCGTCTCGGCGATCGACGCGCCGATGCCGCGCGACGCGCCCGTCACGAGCGCGACCTTGCCGTCGAGTGGCTTCTCCCAGTCCTTCGGCGGCGTCCCCCTGCCCGGCCCGATGCGCGTCACCTGGCCGTCGACGAACGCCGACCTGGACGACAGGTAGAAGCGCAGCGTCGACTCGATGTCGGCGTCCTGCGCCGCGTAGATCAGGTTGGCGGTGGCGCCCTTCTGGCCGATCTCCTTGCCGATCGAGCGGACGAAGCCCTCGAGCGCGCGCTGAGCGATCGCCGCGCGCGGGCTCTCGGACAGTTCGGGTGGCGCGCCGAGCACGATTACACGCCCGTTCCTGTCGACTCGCTTGATCACCGGGTGGAAGAACTCGTAGACGTGCGAGAGGTCCTCGGTCGAGGTGAGCCCGGTCGCGTCGTACACGAGCGCGGCGAAACGCTGGTCCTCGGCCTGCGGCCCGGTCAGGTAGTCGGAGCCCGTGGCCTGAAGCACGTCCTCGACCTCGGGGAGCAGCCGGCTGCCGGGCGCGGCGCCGATCAGCGCGGGACCCTGGAGGAGCGGCTGGCCGGGCTCGTAGCGGCGCAGGGGGGTCGGCTGGGGGAGTCCCAGGCGCTTCGAGATGAAGCGGCCCGGCATGGAGTTCGTCAGTTGTTGATATCGATCAGTGGGCATGGGGAAGCTATACCCCCACAGCGGTGCTGAACGAACGAGAGGACAGGTACGTGGCTTCCAACGGGCGCAGGGCAGCAGTGATCGGCGGGAACCGCATTCCCTTCGCGCGGTCGAACGGGCCCTATCAGGAGGCCTCGAACCAGGACATGTTCACGACGGCGCTCGACGGCCTGGTCGCCCGCTTCGGCCTGGCCGGCGAACGCATGGGCGAGGTGGTGGGCGGTGCGGTTCTCAAGCACGCGCGCGACTTCAACCTCACGCGCGAGTGCGTGCTCGGCTCCGAGCTCGACCACACCACGCCCGCGTACGACATCCAGCAGGCGTGCGACACCGGCCTCGAGGCGTCGATTCTCGTGGGCAACAAGATCGCGCTCGGCCAGATCGAGGCCGGGATCGCCGGCGGCGTGGACACCACGAGCGACGCGCCGATCGAGATCAACGACGACCTTCGCCGGGTCCTCATGGACTTCAACGCGGCCAAGTCGACGGGTGAGCGTGTCAAGCTTCTCAGCCGCCTGCGTCCCGGTCAGATCAAGCCGGAGATCCCCCGCAACGCCGAGCCGCGCACGGGTCTCTCGATGGGCGAGCACACGGCCATCACGGCCCGCCAGTGGGGCATCACGCGCGAGGAGCAGGACGAGATCGCGGCGGCGTCGCACCAGGGCGCGGCAAAGGCATATGACGCCGGCTTCTTCGACGATCTCGTCACGCCGTACCTCGGCCTCGAGCGCGACCAGAACCTGCGTCCGGACTCCACGGTCGACGGCCTCGCGAAGCTCAAGCCGGTCTTCGGGAAGGACCATCCCGAGGAGGCGACGATGACCGCCGGCAACTCCACGCCGCTCTCCGACGGGGCGTCAGCCGTGCTGCTCGCGAGCGACGACTGGGCGCGCGAGCGCAACCTGCCGGTGCAGGCGCACATCGTCGACGCGGAGACCGCGGCGGTCGACTACGTGAACGGCGAGGACGGCCTGCTCATGGCGCCGATCTTCGCGGCGCCGCGGCTGCTCGAGCGCAACGGGCTCAAGCTGCAGGACTTCGACTTCTACGAGATCCACGAGGCATTCGCCGCGCAGGTGGCGTTCACGCTCAAGGCGTGGGAGGACCCGGCGTTCTCCCGCGAGAGGCTCGGGCTGTCGAAGCCGCTCGGCGCGATCGACCGCGGCAAGCTCAACGTCAACGGCAGCTCGCTCGCGTTCGGCCACCCGTTCGCGGCCACGGGCGGCCGGATCGTGGCTCAGCTGGCGAAGATGCTCAGTGAACGCGGCCCTGGATCCCGAGGCTTGATCTCCATCTGCGCCGCAGGTGGCAACGGCGTCGTCGCGATCATGGAAGCGGCCGCTTAGGAAGCGGGAAAGCGGAACTGGGAAAGCGGGGGCTTGGGCTCCGGCCCCGCTTTCCGCTTTCCAGCCTCCGCTTTCCTATCCGACGAGCGGCAATGTCCGCTCATCCGACAGCTCATCGAGAGCTGACTGCATCTCGCCCGTCACTTCCTCGTAGACCTCTTCGTGGTCGGGCTCGGTCCCGAACCTTTCCTTGAGGTCGATTGGCGGGAGCACCTGGAGGGTGATCTTCGAGGGGAGCGGGAAGCGGTAGGGCAGATCGAGGATGTTGATGCCGAACGGCGGCCCGATCGAGATCGGGAACACCTTCAGGCGCGCCGCCTTGTCGAGCTGGAGTGCGCGTGCGATGCGCTGGCCCCGGGTCACGAAGAGCGCGGTCTCCTGCCCGCCCACCGCCACGACCGGGACGATCGGCACGCCCTCCTGCAGCGCCAGCCGTACGAAGCCCTTGCGCCCGCCGAACTCGATCTTGTCGCCGTGCCAGCTGGGGCGGAACGTCTCGTAGTCGCCGCCCGGATACACGAGGACGGGCGCGCCCAGCTGGAACGCCTTGCGCGCGTTCGCGTGCGACGCGACGACCGTTCCCCAGCGGCGGATCAGCCCGAGGGCCGGGTTCTGCGCGGCGAGGTTGTGCGCGAGCTGGTGGAAGCGACGGCGCGGCCCGAAGTAGTCGTAGAACTCGTTCGCGAGCACGAACGTGTCGGCGATCACGAGGCCGCCCGAGTGGTTGCCAACGAGCAGCGACGGGCCGTCCTCCGGGATGTTCTCGAGGCCGCGGACCTCGCCGCGGAAGTAGTTGCCGAAGGTGGCTCGCATGAGCGGCAGCGTGCGCTCGATGTAGTCCGGGTCCCACGCGTCCAGATCTCCGCCCGGGAGCCCGTGGCGCAGGTCCGCGAAGTCGTCGATGAAGTTGGCCGCCAGGTCGAACGGCCCGCCGAACGGCTTCGGCGTGGCCTTCGCCAGTGTTCGCAATGGATTCGGAATCCCCATGTGCCCTCCCCGTTTCCTGGACGGTTCCCAGGTGACGGGGAGGGAAACTCGGGGCCGCTACGCGTGCTGCGCGCGCAGCCGGCGCAGCATCTGGATACGGCGGCGGCGGGTGCGCCGCGGCCCGTCGGGGCCACGGCTGCGAGCTGCCCGACCGGCGGCGCGGAGCTCGCGCTGACGGTCGGCGGCGAGTGCGTTGTGGATGGTGGGGTGGTGGTTCATCGTCGCTCCCAGGGGGGTCGTTGTAAGGAGTGACGACAAGATCGCCCAGAACGTGACATGAAGCGATTGATTTAGCCTGGACTGAATGGTCACGTTCGAGTTCGGCGTCGAGGACCTGGCGCGCACGCGCTTCGCGATCTCACCGATGTGGGAGCTCGTGCAGAGCGTGCGGTCGCTGGTCGACCCCCCGCGTGCGGCGCTGCACCTTCCGTGGCTCGCCGAGCTGAAGGACGGGCGGCTCGCGGGCCTCGACCTCGCGGCCGCGGTGGCGCTCGTGCCGGGTGAGGGATACATCCCGGACTTCCTCACGCCGCCGCCCGAGAGCCCGCTCGCGGCCTTCTCCGGCGAGCTGGCTCAGGTCCGGGCCACTCCGCCGGAGCAGATCCGGCGCGACATCGAGGCGTTCCGTCGCGACCACCGCGGGCTCGCGCCCGTGCTCGAAGAGTTCCTGTCGTCGCCGCGCGGGGCCGTGGGGCGTCTGTGCGACGCGCTCGAGGAGTACTGGCGGATCGCGCTCGAGCCCTGCTGGCCGCGGGTGCGGTCGCTGCTCGACGCGGATGTGGGACACCGCGCACGCTGCCTCACCGACGGCGGGCCCGTCAGTCTGTTCGACGGCCTCTACCGGACCGTGACGTGGCACGGCGCCCGGCTGACGGTCGATCAGCAGTACGAGGAGGCGATCGCGCTCGGCGGGCGCGGGATCGTCCTCGTGCCATCTGCGTTCGGCTGGCAGCGGACGATGGTGATCACCACGCCGCCGTGGCAGCCGACGCTGATCTATCCCGCCCGCGGCGTGGCGATGCTGTGGGCGCCCGGGGAGTCGGCGCCGGAGGGGCTGGCGTCACTGGTGGGCCGGACGCGCGCGCAGCTGCTGGTGGCCCTGGACGCGCCGCGCTCGACCACCGAGCTGGCGGAGCGCCTCGCGGTATCGCCCGGCGGCGCCTCGCAGCACCTGAGCGTGCTGCGCCGCGCCGGTCTGGTGAGCGGCAGCCGCGAGGGGAGGAGCGTGCTGTACGTGCGAACGCCGCTGGCGGACCGGCTCGTGCGCGGCGAGGCGGAGTGAAGCCGGCGGGATCACCGTGCTGCCCGGCGACCGGCATCCGATCGCTCAGGAGCAACGTGATCGGGGCGCGACGCGCCGAGCCGTACGTCACTACGCCCTGCTGAGCGCCGCCGACAGCTCCCGCCGCGACCTGATGCCCAGCTTCTCGAACGCGTGGTCCAGGTGCATCTGGATCGTTCGCGGGGTGACGTACAGCGCCTGCGCGATGTCCTCCACGCTGCGGCCCTCCGCGGCGAGGTCCACCACCCGCCGCTCGCTCGCCGTCAGGGCTGACGCCCCGTTCATGCCCGCGCTCTCCGGCCGTGCGCCGGTCGCGTAGATCTCGGAGCGCACGCGGTCGAGCAGTGGGCGGGCGTCGCACGTCCCCGCGATCTGGAGCGCGCGGCGGAGCGGCTCGCGCGCCTCGGCCGGCCGGCGGTCGCGCCGCAGCGCGCCACCGAAGGCCGTCAGCGCACGCGCCAGTTCGAGCTTCGCGGGCGATCGCTCGAGCAACCGCACCGCCTCGCCGTACAGGTCGAGCGCCTCGGAAGGCCGCGCGGCGCCGAGGATCATGAGCGCACGGGCGGTCGGGCGCGGAGTGCCCCACACGCGCGTCATCTCGAGCTCGCGCTCGGCCAGCTCGGCGGCCTCCTCCGGCCGCCCGAGCCCCAGCAGCGCCTCGGCCGCCTGGGTGCGCCACGGCACGAACGCCGGGTTGTCGAACACGCCCTCGAAGCGCCGGCTGAGCTCGTGCGCGCGTCCCAGCGCCTCCTCGTAGCGCTCCTCCGCCAGCAGCAGCCGCACGCGGCTCACCATCCACCACACCAGGTGTCCGAGCGGCGGCGGATCGTCCGGCACGCCCGCCCGCGCGAACGCAGCCCGCGCCGCGGTCACGTCGCCGCGCTCCACATACAGGTCGGACAGGAACGCCGACCCGTGCGACCGCCCCGGCTCGATGCCCCAGGTCTCGATCTCCTCGAAGCCGAGCCGCAGCATCTCCTCGGCGGCCGGCAGGTCGCCCTGGCGCGTCAGCACCCAGCCGCGGAAGATGTGCGAGCCGCAGGCGGCGAACAGCGAGCCGCTGCGGTGCGCGTCGGCCAGCGCCACGTCGCAGAGATGGAGCGCCTCGGTGCGGTCGGCGAGACCGAGCAGGAACACCATGAGCGCGAACGTCCCACCGCCGCGCAGGCCCTCGATGAACGAGCGGTCGCGGATGGCGCCGACCAGCAGCGGGATGCATTCGTCGGCCGGCCGTCCGAGACGCGCCAAGTCGAACGCCGCCTGCATCTGGAGCATGAGCGCCGGCGGCCCCGAGCCCCTGATGCTCGACGGATCAACCGGCGTGGCCGCTTCGGGATCGGCGCTCGCGTCGAAGTGCGCGTTCAGGGCGCGCGACACACGCAGCGCCTCGCGCAGCTCGACGTCGTCCTGCGGCAGCGCGTCGGCTGCCTCGGCGGCGATCTCCGCGGCGTCGCGGAAGCGACCGGTGAACGTGTACGCCTCGGCCAGCACCACCGCGAGCCGGGCGCGCTCGGCGGGATCGGGGATCGCGTCATACGCCGCGCGCAGGTGCTCGGTGGCGGACGGCCCGCTCGTCATCGCCTCGGTGATCCCCAGCGCATGCAGCACGGCCGCACGGAGCTCGTCCGGCGGCGGCTCCTCGAGCGCGCGGCGCAGGTAGGCCACGGCGCTCTCGG
>JAICJV010000084.1 GCA_025928265.1 Thermoleophilaceae bacterium | reverse complement strand
GAGAGCGAGATCACGCCCGGCTCGGTGGCCAGGCGGAAGGCGTCGTCGGTGACCTGCGCGGCATAGCTCTGCGGGAGGTCGGGCATCGCCCAGATCTGCCAGTCGTCCCCCTGTTCATCGGAAGCGGCGGGCACGATCGAGCGGACGAAGGTGCCGCGGCCGACGGTGGCGGTCACGTAGCCGAGCTCGGCGAGCCGGCGGTACACGCGCGCGGCGGTGAGGTGGTTGACGCCGGCCTCGGCGGCGAGCGCGCGCGTGGTGGGCAGCTTCTCCCCCGGCTCGAGCGTGGAGTCCGTGATGGCACTCACAAACCGGTCCACCAGCTGCTGCGTAACAGGCACCGTGCCGTCGCGCAGTAAGTCGTTCAAAATCAGCTTGTTTGACATTGGACTACGCCGATTGTTCGGTACCGTTCGCTCTGCGAGCCGCCAGCCACAGAACTTGTAAGACAGAAGGGTCGCACAATGTTCCACCTCCCGTCAACCAAGCGCACGACAATCCACATCGAAGGGCTCGAACGCCCGCTGGTCGAGCCGGACGCCCTTCCAGAACCGGTTCTGGTACGGCGCGCGACCGCCGGCGACCACGCACAGGTGCGCACACTCGCATCGCTGGACAGCCGCCGCATGAGCGACGGGCCCTACCTCGTCGCCGAGATCGCGGACGAGATGATCGCGGCGATGTCGCTGTCGAGCGGCGAGGTCGTGGCCGACCCGTTCCGCCGCACGCGCGACGCCGTCGCCCTGCTGCGCCTGCGCGCCGAGCAGATCGCCCAGCGCGAGCGCGAGCTTGCCAACACGGGCTCGGGTCACCCGCTCAAGCTCGTAGCGGCTTCCTGACCGTCTCCCTCCCCAACAGCCCGCCCGCGAGCCGCACCCCCTCCGCGGCGAGCGGGCGCGGTTGTTCTCACGCGGCTAGAGGACGCGCCGCGCCCAGGCGAACTCGCGCTGGCGCCAGCTCTCGAACAGCGGCGCCACGTATACGCCCTGGTCCGAGGAGTGGATCATGAACTGCGGCGAGAGCGCGATGCCCACGTGCGTGATGCTCGACTCGGTCGCGCGGCTGCGGAAGCCGGCGCTGCCGAAGAAGAGCAGGTCGCCCGGCTCGATCTTCGCGAAGCCGATGCGCTTGGACCTCGGGATCTCGCCCGCCATCTGAGCGGCGGTGCGGCCGCCGATCCTCTCGCCTGCGCGGTTGCCGCTGAGCTTGAAGACGCGCCAGACGAAGCCCGAGCAGTCGTAGCCGCCATGGGCCTGGCCGCCGTAGATGCTCGAGGTGGTGTCGGACTCGCCGCCCCACACGTACGGCATGCCGATCTTGGAGACGGCGAGCCTCAGGGCGGCCTTCTGTCGCGAGGTGTAGGCGGGCAGCTTGAACTGGTCCAGCACCTGACGCGCGTAGCCGACCTCCCAGCTGTCGAAGCCGAGGACGCGCGCGAACGACCAGGCGGCCTCGGCGCGGGTGATCGGGTCGCTCGGGTAGAGCTCGAGGCGGTCGTCCTGCGAGGGGTGGTTCACGCGCAGGCCGAGCTGGCGCGCGACGACCTCGGTGCCGAAGCGCGACGGCGGCCTGAGCCCCGCTCGCCTTGCCTCGGCGCGGACCGACTTCGCCAGGTCCGCGAGGCCGAGTTGGCGGACGAGGATGCGGTCGAAGCCGGCGACGGTGACCGTGCCGGCCGAGACGGCGACCGCCTTGCTTCCCGAACGCCCGGCGAGCGCGTCGAGCGCCGACTGGAACTGGGAGGCGGTGAGCGGCTGCGCGCCGGCGAAGCCCCTGCCGGGCAGCGGCTGGAGGATGCCCGCACGCACGACCTGCCTCTGCTCGTGCTTGTCCCACCCTGCACGGGTGGCGCCCTGGGCCGCGACGGGAGCTGCGAGCGCGGCGACGGCGGCGAGGGTTGCGGCGGCGGCGCGAGTCACCTATCCGAGATCGGATGAACGGATGCGCGCCTTGAGTCCGCGCCCGTACACTGGCGAGACGCCCCGGGGGCGTGGTCTAGTGGTTAGGACGCCGGCCTTTCAAGCCGGAGGTCACGGGTTCGATCCCCGTCGCCCCTATTGCTTGTGGAGCGAGCGCGCGTCGGCGTCGGCCCTGCCGCCGGCGCCGACGGGCCGCGACACCGCGTCGCCCATCTGGCGGCGCTCCTCCTCGAAGAGCTCCATCACGCGAGGCGCGGTGATTTCCACCTGGCGCTCGGTGAGCGGGCCGAGCAGGCCGCGCAGCGGTCGGAGCGCCGCCACCCAGCGCGGCGCGACCACGACCTTCGAGCGGCGCTCGATGCCGCGCACGATCGCGCGCCCGGCGTCGGCGACCGGGTAGGTCTTGCCGATCGGGCCCTTCAGGCTGTCGCGCAGGAACTTGAACGCCGGGTGCTCCGCGTCGGCGCCCTGGACGAGGTCGGTGCCGATCCACGAGAAGTAGGCGACGCCCACGTCTACGCCGAGGTGTCGCACCTCGGGCCTCAGGGATGTGCCGAATGCCTCGAGGCCGGCCTTGCTCGCGGCGTACGGGGCGAAGCCGGGCATGTACGGAGCGAGCGCCGCCACCGAAGCGACGAGCAGCACGTAGCCGCGCCGCTCGATCACGTGCGGCAGACACGCGCGCACGGTTCGGTAGGCGCCGAGCAGGTTCACCTCGATCACGCGCTCGAACGCGTCGGCGGGCATCGTGGCCACCGCGCCGCCCGCGCCGATGCCCGCGTTCGCCACCACCACGTCGATTCCACCGGTGGCCTCGACGGCGGCCGCCACCGCTTGCTCGAGCGCATCGCGGTCGGTGACGTCGGCCTCGAACCACAGCGCGCCATTGCCGCACTCGTTCGCCACCTTCTCCAGCTCGTACGGCTCGAGCCCCACACACGCGACCCGCGCGCGCTTCCTGGCCAGCCGGCGCGCCGCCTCCGCCCCGATGCCACGTGCGGCGCCGGTGATCAGGACGGTCTTACCCTGAAGCGAAGCAGCCATCAGGCCGAGCGTACTGCGTGTCCATGCTGAAGAAAGCCCCGTCTGTCTCCACGGTCGTGATGGCCGCCGCGCTCATTGCGCTGGTGGCGCTCGGGATCGCGTTCGGCTCGAGCGGCGGCGGGAGCTCATCGGGCAGTCCCGCCGACGCCGTGGTGGCGAAGGTGCGGCCGATCGCGGAGCGCGTGCAGCTGGTGCGGGGGCTGCGCTTCAAGACGATCCCCAAGCCGGTGGTGGTCACGCCGCAGCAGACGCGCGAAGCGCAGCTGAAGGACCTCGACAAGTCGTATCCGCCCGCACAGCGGCACGCCGACGCCGAGCTGCTGGAACTGCTCGGCCTCGTGCCGCCGGGAACCGATCTGCGGAAGGTGCTGGGCGACGTGTCCGGTGAGCAGGTGGCCGGC
This sequence comes from Thermoleophilaceae bacterium, assembly GCA_025928265.1. Classification (GTDB taxonomy): domain Bacteria; phylum Actinomycetota; class Thermoleophilia; order Solirubrobacterales; family Thermoleophilaceae; genus JAICJV01. The sequence continues at coordinate 8,833 of JAICJV010000084.1, read as the reverse complement.
TACTACGACACGCGGCGCAAGCGACTGGCGGTGGTGAACGGCGACGCGGCGGGCAACGCGGTGCTCACCGAGATCACGCTGGCCCATGAGCTCGACCACGCGCTCGACGACCAGCACTTCGAGCTGCGCGACTCCAGCGGCGGCACCGACGACTCGAGCTCCGCGTACACGGCGCTGGTCGAGGGCACCGCCACGGCGGTGATGGACGTGTACGCGCGCCGCTACATCGCGCCGGGAAGCGGGCTTCTCTCGGCGCTGGCGGCTCTCGGACCGAGTGCTGCCGCGGCCGACTCGATCCCGCCGTACCTCCAGAGCTCGCTCGAGTTCAGCTACACCGGGGGCGAGAACTTCGTCGATGCGCTGCGACAGGAGGGCGGCGGGACGTGGCGGCTCGTGAACCGCGCATTCGCGAAACGGCCGCCCGTCTCGACCGAGCAGATCATGCACCCGGACAAGTACCTGAAGGGCGAGCGGCCGCTGCCCGTGCGGATCGGCCCGCTCGGCCTGGGTGCGGGCTGGAAACGCGTCTCGCGCGGGAGCGTGGGTGAGTTCGACACGCGCGAGCTGCTGAAGCTCGGCACCGACTCGCCCACTGCCGCCACCGCCGCGGCCGGCTGGGGCGGCGGGCGCTACGAGCTATGGACGAACGCGGCCGCCGCGAAGGGGTGCTCGGACCCGTGCCGTCGTGCCGACGCTCTCGTGCTGCGCTGGCGCTGGGACACGCCTGGCGACGCGCGCGAGTTCGACGCCGCGCTGCCGCTCTACCTCGTCAAGGGCCTGAGCGCGCGCGCCGCGGGACCGGCGCGCTGGTCGATCGGGACCGGCGGCGCCGCGGTCGCCGTGCGCGGCGACAGCACTACGCTGGCGTTCGCGCCCTCGCCGGGGCGGGCCGCGGCTCTGGTCGCCACGCGCAAATAGCGGCGAACGCGAGGATCGCGACCGGCAGCGCCACCGCGTGCGCTGCGGCGGCGCCCAGGAGCGCGGCAAGCCCGCCCGCCACCGCCGACGCGATCGCCACGCGCCGCAGCGTCAGCTTCATCACGCGCATCGTGACGAGCGACGCGACGATCCAGCCAAGCGGCCCGGTGATCGCGCCCCAGTCCTCGAAGAAGCTCTTCGGCAGCGCGAGGGCGAGCGCGGCGAACAGCACGCCGACGGCGATGATCTGCACGATCGCGGTGCGCCAGAACAGCGAGGGTTGCACGGGTCGAGAGTAGCCACGGGCCGCCTCTACACTCGTCCGGCCCTCGGGCGGTTAGCTCAGTTGGCTAGAGCGCCTGCCTTACAAGCAGGAGGTCACTGGTTCGAGCCCAGTACCGCCCATTCACTCCCTCCTCGACGAGCGTGGTCGGGCGACCGCCTAGCCTCCACACATGGCCGCACCCTCCGACGAACTCGACCTTGCCGAGATCGAGCGCAACCTGCGCGCGCGCCGGGCCGAGATCCACGCGAAGATCGCCGAACTTGCCAAGCCCCCAGAGCGGGGCTCGGGCGTTTCGTTCGGCAAGCGCGTCGGTGACGGCACCACGGAGGCGGTCAGCCGGCTGAACGAGATCGGTATCGGCAACAACCTCCTTGTCGCAGCCGAACGTGTGGACCGTGCGCTTGCGAAGATCGAGGAAGGCAGCTACGGCACGTGCGACTCATGCGGCCGGCCCATCCTCGCTGCGCGCCTCGCGGTCGCGCCCGAGAGCGTGCTCTGCATCGACTGCGCGCGCCGCTAACCCCTGACGATGCGGAGGCTCAGCCGCTTTGGCTTCGACTTCGCGCCCTGGGCGTCAGTGGCGACGATCGTGGCGCGGTAGCGGCCGGGCTTCAGCGCCTTGCCTCGGAAGCGGCCGGTGAACGGGGTGGTGTTCGCGCCGGCGTTGCCGTTCACGCGGATCGTGCCGGCGCGCTTGTAACGAGTGCACCTGCGCTTCTTGTGGTTCTTTCTGGTCGGCTTGGCGCAGACGGTCTTCCGGAACGCGCCGTTGCCCCTCTTGACGCGCCGCCCCGGCAGCTTCCGCTGGATCGTGATCGTGACCTTGGCGGCCTCGGACAGGCGATAGCGGAAGCGAGTGCCCCGCTTCACCTTCTTTCGCCCGTGCCTGGCGGCCGTGGCGACCTTGGCGCCTTTCGCGACAGGGGCGAAGACCCTGTTGGTGGCAGCGAAGCCGGAGATGACGGGCGCGGAGGCCGGGGCCGTGATGGGCACGGTGTTCACGCACGGCTGCGTGGCGGCCACCGCGGGGCGCTCGAAGGCGCCGATGTCGGGCGCGGCGGAGCAGTCGCCGTCACCGTCGAGTGCCCGGTTCGCCCCCGCGAAGTCGAGCTCGCCGGGGCTGACGATCGAGGGGTCACCGCGGTCGACCAGTGGCGAGCCCGGCTGGAGCGAGAAGTCGGTGGCGCTCACGAAGCCGGGGTCGCCGGCGATGTTGGTGCCGGAGCCGGCGGCCGGGACCGATCCGCCGTTGCGAGAGACCGAGCTCGAGAACGCGGAGTGGTCGGCGCTGATCGGCGCGCGATCGGCCACGAGGTCGGCGCTGCCGGACTCGCCGTCGAAAGCGCGGACGATCGAGTTGTGGAGAGCGATCGAGGCGGCCGGGTCCCCGTCGGCGAACCGCTGCACCAGCACGGCCCCGCCGGTGGTGTTGGGTTTCTCAGCCACGAAGGTGCTCCCACGTGCGGTGAGCTGCGCGGTTGCTGCCCCGGGCGCGACGGCCGCCGCGCTGTTTGAGATGTTGCCCGTGGCGACAGCCTCGAGGAGGCTGTCCACCACGGTGGCAGTGGTAGGCCGATTCGCGGCGGGGCCGGAGCCGGCAGAGAAAACGTCGAGCCCGGCGCCGAAGCCATGGGAGGTATGCGCTACGAAGTGATCCCGGACCGCCGTGAAGGCGGCATTCTGGATCAGCGCGCCGTGGTCGCCCTCGAGGTAGCTCCCGGTCACGGACGCGCTGGACGCGCCGATCACGTGCAGGCCGTTCGCGGAGCCCGCCGCGTGAGCCCCGTGGACGAAGGAATCGGAGACCGACAGGGTGCCTCCGAGGGCGGTGAACGAGAGCCCGTCACCCCCGGCGGCGCTGGACACGCCGGCGTCGATGGTGCTCGCGTCGACGCTGACCCGCGTGTCGTTGCCGGCGTTGTTCCCGTTCGACACGTCGAGGCCGGGACCGCCGTCGACCGATCCCGCTGACCCCGCGCCGCCCGTCAGGTGGACGCCGCTCAGCACCAGTGAGAAATCGCCCGTCGAGGCGAAGCGGATGGCGCTCGGCGCGACGCCGCCGGGATCGCTCTTCTTACCGCCGACGAGCGTGAGCGAGCGAACGGCGCCACCGTGCGCCATCGACAACGCGAACTCGTCGTCGGGAGCCGCGATGGTCGCGGCTCCCGGGCTGTCGAAGGTCAGCGTCTTGGCGTCCGCGTTGACCGACTCGGTGTAGGGCTGCGGGTGAAGGCGAATGGTGTCGCCGCTGACGGCGTCGTCGACGGCCCCCTGGATGCTCGTGTAAGTGAGGCCACCGCCGCAGTCGCCGCCGCTCATGTTCACGCAGCGCACGGTGGCGGATGCGGCCGCGGGCACTGCCAACGCGAGGACCGCCGCGAGCGGGAGGAAGGTCAGTCTGCTGACAGCGCGAGTCATCACGCGAGTATGCGCAAGGTCCCCCGTCCGCGCAAGGGCGTCCCGGACCCTGGACCCGGGACCTGTGAAAGTCACGGCGATGACGTGGCACAGCTTCATAGCCATCGCGCTGCCGGTCACGCCCGTGCTCGCGTACGCGGTGCTGGCGGGGCTGGTGGGGATCGAGTCGGCCGGGATTCCGCTGCCGGGCGAGACTGCGCTGTTCACCGGCGCGCTGCTCGCCCACGACGGCAAGCTGAGCATCGTGATCGTGATCGTGGTCGCGGCCGCCGCGGCGATCACCGGCGACAACCTCGGCTATCTCGGTGGCCGGCGCTTCGGCCGGCGCGTGGTGGAGCGCGACGGGCCGTTCGCGGAGCATCGCCGCAGCGCGCTCGAGCAGGCCGACCGCTTCTTCGCCCGCCACGGCGCGAAGGCGGTGTTCCTCGGCCGCTGGGTCACCGGGCTGCGCATCTGGGCGGCCTGGGTCGCGGGCATGACCCACATGCGCTGGCCGACGTTCGCCACCTACAACGCGCTCGGCGGCATCTGCTGGGCGATCTCGATCGGGCTGGCCGGCTACTTCGCGGGCCACGCGGCGCAGAAGCTCGTCGAGCGCGTGGGGGTTGGCGCGGCGATCGCCGTCGTGGTGGTGGGCGTCGCGGCGGTGCTCTTCTTCCGCGTGCGCCGGCGCCGCAGCGCCTAGAAGGTCACGGCCCAGTCCGCGCCCGTGATCGTGAAGCGCACGACACGACCCGACACGCTGTGCGGCACGCGCTTCGCGCCCGACCAGGTGCGCACGCGGCCCATCGGCACGCCGTCGGGCACGTGCACGGTGAGCGTCAGCGGCCCGCTGCGCACAGCCCGCAGGTAGCCGCGCAGCCGCCCCTTCTCGCTCGCGACGCCGACCTGCGGGAGACGCAGTGAGAAGTGGCGGAACGGCAGGTGCGGCGCGATGTCGAGCCCGCTCCGGGTCGGCGTGATGCCGGCGAGCCGGATCGCGTCCATGACCATCCACGTGGGCTGCTCGGTGATCTGCCCGTCATACGCGCTCGACAGGCCCGTGCCACACATCTCCGGCTGCGGCGAGTAGTGCGCGTGGCACACGTCGTCGACCGAGATCGTGCCCTGCCAGTGATCCGGATAGACCGTCGCGTGGTTGGCGAGCGTGTTGCGGGTGTACTCGTCCCAGGCCAGTCCGCGGGCGCCGGGCACGACGCCGTCGAGCGTGCCGTAGGCCCACGTGAGGTTGCCGTTCAGGTCGAACCAGACGCCGCCCGGCCATTGCGCCGCGTGCGCCAGCGAACTGGGCGGGAAGAGCGCCTCGGCGTTCGGCGGCAGCGGCGCCACCGCTGTCCCGACCGGACCGATCTCGTGCACGTCCGGGTCGAGGCGCGATGGCGACATGGCGGTGCCGATCTTCGCGGGACCGCCGGCGGCGGCAGGCGCGCCGATCGCGTCGAGGTAGCGGCGGATGTTGGCCACGAGCGTCTTCGACTGATCCGGGCTCGGGATGCCGGCGAGGATCGCCCACGGCTGTGGCTCCTCGAAGATCACGCCCGATCCCACCTGCTTCGCGCCGCTGTAGCCGCGCGAGTACCAGCCCTTGCCGGTCCACTCGCGGCGCATGGTGGCCACGTTGCGCGCGGCCGCGCTGCGCAGCTGCGCGGCGAACGCGTGGTCGCCGCGCAGGTCCGCCAGCTCGGCGAGCTTCGGGTAGGCGTACGCCAGCTGCGCGGTGACGAGCATCGACTCGGTGAGCTGCTCGAGCTCGGTGGAGAAGTCGTTCCAGTCGCCGGTGGTGCCCATGATGTAGCCGCCGTGCGGGCCGAGCAGGCTCTCCTGGTGCGCGAACGCCTCCTTGATGTGCTGCCACGCGGTCGCCGTCTGGTTGCCGACCGAGTAGCGCAGCGGCTCATCGAAGAACTTGGTGTCGCGCATGCCGAGGCCGTATTCGCCGGCGGCGAGCAGCAGCCAGAAGTCGAGGTCGTTCGAGCTGCCCAGGTCGAAGCGCGTACAGAGCTGGCCGATGCCGTACGGGTTCTGCTGCGCGGCCGTGGGCGGAGGCGGTTGCTGGACGATCGTGTAGCGCAGCACGTCGCGCGTGAGCGAGGGGTCGGCGTAGGTCATCGGCAGCAGGTAGTGCGGCCAGCTGCGGTAGCCGAGGTTGGCGCCCGTGTCGTACTGGTAGTAGCCGCCCTGCGTGATGGTGTGGTGGCCGCACACCTCCTCGTACATCGAGGCCGAGCGCAGCAAATACGCATCCCACTGCAATTCGCGCGCGACCCAGCGGTTGGACGCGCCGAAATTCGCCTGCGGCACCCAGTTCGACCACGAGCGCTCGCTCGCGTCGAACGGAGCGCGCCGCGCGCGGTACTTGGCGACGAGCGGCGCGATCCGGTCCGGATGCGCCATCCCGTACGCGTAGCGGAGGGTGACCGACTGTCCCGGCTTCAGCGACAGCGGCGCGCGGTAGGCGAACAGCGTGTCGCCCGGCGTGCCGGTTGCGCGCGGTGCGGCAACAGTTCCGCTGAGCTTGTCCGCCGCCACCTCCGCCGGCACCGCGCGGCTGCCCTGCCCGAAGAACGAGCCGAGCGACGTCTCGTGCTGCTGGTCCGGGCGGTTGAGCGGCGCGGCGAAGATGCTGAGCGGGCTGGTGTCGCCCTCGGGCGCCGTGATCTGCGCGACCGACAGCGTGTGGCGCGTGGCATCCCACTGCGGCGACTCGAGCCCCACGTCGTTCTGGAACCCGAGCTGCTGGTCGTACGGGTTCACGTCCCAGTACTCGAACCAGGACGCGTCCATGGGCGTGCGCGTGGTGTTCTTGATCGTCACCTGATCCAGGATCAGGGGGTCGTCGCCGAACGGCGCGAACGCCACCTGCGTGATCCGCGCGCCGGCCGCCGTCACCTGCTTGCGCGAATAGCCCACGCCGAAGTCGCGCGTGAACGGAGCGCCCTGCGGCCGGTCGGGATAGAGCGTGCTCACGACCTTGCCGCCCACCTTCAGCCAGCCGAAGCCGCCGCCGTAGTGGCGGTCGTTCGGGCTGTACCTGTTCGCCCACTGCATCAGCCGGTCCTGACTCCAGAGCTGCACGAAGCCGTCGTTGTAGGCGTTCGCCATCAGGTGGTCGTTGCCGATCTGGTGCTGCGCGAGCGTCGAGCCGGACACCTCCTCCTGCTTCGCGCGCGGGTCGGTGGCCTCGTCGATGGCGTAGCGGTACGCCGGCAGCCCGAACCGGTCGACGCGCCACGTTCCGAAGTGGCCGCTGCCGTACGTCGAGCGGATGTCGGCGTGCGTGCGGACCTTCGACAGCGGCGGCGGTGCGGCCGACGCGGCGGGCGCCGTCACCAGGAACGTCGCGAAGATCGCGACCAGCGCCCGCCGCATCAGCGGCTTCCCCCAACCATTCGTCGCGCCGTCGCGTCGTCAGCGATCAGCGAGGCGATCAAGAAGACGATCTCGTCGGTGAGCTCGGGCAGTCGCGCGGTACGCCCGGCGCGCACCTCCTCGGCCACGATCTCGGTGACCGCGAGCACGATCGTGCGCGTGCTGAGCAGCCGCAGCGGCGGCAGCTCCGGCTGCTGCGCGCGCGCCCAGGCGGCAAGCCCCTCGAACAGCTCGCGAAAGCGCGCGTACTGGCGGTCGCGCTGCTCGACGGCGCGGACGCCGGCGGCCGGCAACTCGACGAAGTAGGTGCGGCTGAACGCCGGTCGCCCGGCCCACCAGGCGAGGTAGCGCTCGGTGCCCGTGCGCAGCGCCTCGACCCAGTCGCTCGCGCCGGCCGTCGCGTTCATCTCGGTGAGGATCTGCTCGGCGAGGTCGTCGCAGAGGGCGATGAAGCAGTCCGTCTTGTCGCGGAACAGCGCATAGAAGGCGTTGCGGGACACCCTTGCGCGCGCGACGACTGCAGGGACCGTCGTGGCCTCGTACCCGTTGTCGGCCACCTCATCCAGCATCGCGGCCAGGAGGCGCCGGCGCTGCGACGCGCGGACCACGTGTGTCGGGAGGTTGTGGCGCCCCCGCGGCAGCTCGGGCGGGACCGCTTCTGCCGGTTGTCCTTTGACATTGGGAGACACGTGTGTATTCCTATCAGGGGTGGGCAGGGGTACGCGCCGGTTCATTTCCGCGGCGGCGGTGGCAGTCGCGCTCGCTGTTCCGAGCGTGGCGACCGCCGACTTGCCCGCGCGCGTCGCGCCCGACTCGCCGATGTGCGTCGTGCGCAGCGCGCCGCCGAAGGTCGGCATCAGCGAGGTCTCGCGCAAGCGCGTGTCGGACCGGCTGCTCGAGTTGCACTTGCACTCCGACGCGATGCAGAACACGCAGCCCGTCTACGTGCTGCTGCCGAAGGGGTACGACGCGAGCGGCGCGACGCGCTACCCGGTGCTCTACCTGCTGCACGGCGCGCTCGGCAGCTACACCGACTGGATCGACAACGGCGCCGAGAAGACGATCGGCGACCGGCCGTACATCGTGGTGATGCCCGACGACGGGCGCGACGGGTCGTACTCCGACTGGTACGGGATTCTGCCCGGCTCGACTGACCCGATCCCGTCGTGGGAGACCTACCACCTGTCGGAGCTCGTCCCGTTCGTGGACAGGAGCTTCAGGACGATCGCCGATCGCTCGCACCGCTTCATCGCCGGCCTCTCGTCGGGCGGCGGCGGCGCGACCAAGTACGCGGCGGCGCGGCCGGGACTGTTCGGCGCGGTGGGCTCGTTCTCAGGCGCCGTCGACACCGACCTCGAATACCCGCAGTACCACGCGATCAGCGAGGCCACCTGGGCGACGACGCTGATCCCGGGCTACGGACCCGACGGCCACTGCACGTGGGGCGATCCGGTCACGCAGCGCGTGGTGTGGCGCGACAACACGGCGACGCCGATGGCGGAGAACCTGGAGGGCACGCCGCTGTTCCTCGCGTCGGGCGACGGCGATCCCGGGACGTACGACGCGAGCGCGCCCTACACCGACCCCGTCGAGTACGAGGTCTGGCAGATGAACCAGGCGCTGGTGAAGGAGCTCGACAGCGCGGGCATCCCGCACACCGACTACTTCTATGGGCCGGGGCACCACGCGTGGCCGTACTGGATCCGCGACCTCCAGCACTTCCTCGCCTGGCTCGACCCGCGCGTGGGCAAGCCGGTGCCGCGGCCCGGGGCGTTCTCGTACCACACCGCCCGCGACGAGTTCGGCGCGTGGGGCTGGAGCTTCCGCACCCACCGCGACGTG
>JAICJV010000006.1 GCA_025928265.1 Thermoleophilaceae bacterium | reverse complement strand
GATCGGGTTCTGCGTGGCGAGCACGAGGAACGGGTGCGGCATCGGAAACGTCTCGCCGCCGATCGTGACCTGCTGCTCCTGCATCACCTCGAGCAGCGCCGATTGCACCTTCGCGGGCGCGCGGTTGATCTCGTCGGCGAGCAGGAAGTTGCCGAACACAGGGCCGAGCTCGGTCTCGAAGCGGCCGGTGTCGGGGCGGTAGATGCGGGTGCCCACGAGGTCCGCAGGCACGAGGTCAGGCGTGAACTGGACGCGCCGGAAGCTGCCGCTGACGACCTGCGCGAGCGTCTTGACGGTGAGCGTCTTCGCCAGGCCGGGGACGCCCTCGAGCAGCACGTGGCCACCGGCGAGCAGCGCGACGAGCAGGCGCTCGAGCATCGCGTCCTGGCCCACGATCACGCGCTTCATCTCGTACAGCGCCTCCTCGAGCCGGGCGCGCGGGTCGTCGCCACGCGATGGCGGAGGGGGCGGCGGTGGAATGTTGTGCATCGGGTTCTCCTTCCGAATCAGATGAGGCGGCCGAACCAGCCGAGGGACAGAGCCGCCGCGCCGAGCAGCAGCACGAGGCCACCGCCCGCGACGGCGGACGTGATCTGGCGCTTCTCGTCGCGATGGCCGAGCTGCGAGCCGAGCTTCTCGTAGACCTGGCTCAGCCCGCTGGCGGTCTGCGCGGTGAAGGCGCGCCCGCCGGACGCGCGGGCGATCGCGGCGAGCGACTGCGGGTCGGGCGGCACCGGCACCGTCTGCGTGCCGCCGCCGCGCCGCGGCACGGTGATCTTCCCGCTGGGCGTGCCGAGCGCGACGGTGTAGATCGGGATGTGCAGGCGACGCGCCTCGCGCGCGGCGGCGACGGGATCGCGCCCGCTCGTGGACTTGCCGTCGGAGAGCAGCACGATCGCGCTCGGCGGACGGCGGCCGAGCTCTCCCGGCACGTGCTTGAGCACGTTCAGCGACGTGGCGATCGCCTCGCCGGTCGCGGTGCCGCCGCTCGGCGTCATCCGCTCGATCGCCGAGGTCACGTCGAAGCGGTCGGTCGTCGGGCTCTGGAGCACGCGCGGCGTCTGGTTGAACGCGAGCACGCCGATGTTCAGCCGCGACGGCACCTTCGCCACGAAGCGCTGCGCCGCCTGCTTCGCCGCGGTCAGCCGGCTCGGTGCCACGTCGGTGGCCTCCATCGACCCCGAGTTGTCGGTCACGAGCATGATCGAGGCGCGCTCGACCTCCACCGCCCGCGTCGTCTGCGGGCGTGCCCCGGCCACGATCAGCACCGCGAGTGCCAGCGCCATCGCGATGTAGGGGGCGTGGCGGCGCCAGCCCGGTCGCCGCGGCGCGACATTGCGCTGCAGGTGCGGGCGCGCGAACGCGGCAGCCTGAGCACGCCGCCGCCCCTGCTGGCGCAGGTACCAGAGCGCGAGGATGGGCAGCGCGAGCAGCGCCAGCAGTACGAGTGGTGCGCCGAAGCTCACGGCGAACGGCCGGGCCGCGTGCCCAGCTTCGCCGTCAGCTCCTCGGTGAGCCCGTTGCGCTCGACGGTGATGGTGATCTGGTCACCGGGCTGCTTCTGGTTCACGGCCGCGGACACGTCGCTCGGGCTCTGGACGGGCTGCCCGTCGATCTTCGTGATCACGTCGCCGCTGCGCACGTTGGCCTTCTCGGCGGGGCCGCCCGGAACCACGTTCTGCACCTCGGCGCCCTGTGTCGACGACGTCGGCGCGGAGGTCTCGACGCCCAGGTACGCGTGCTTGGGCCTCTCGCCGCGCTCGAGCACGGGCACCACCTGGCGGACCGTGTTCGACGGCACCGCGAACCCGACGCCCACGTTGCCGCTCGACCCCGCCGTGGCGATCTGCGAGTTCACGCCCATCACGTGGCCCGAGTCGTCGAGCAGCGGGCCGCCGGAGTTGCCCGGGTTGATCGGCGCGTCGGTCTGGATGACCGAGTCGATCTGGAAGCCGTTGGGCGACTGGATCTGGCGATTGGTCGCCGACACGATCCCCTCGGTGGCGGTGCGGTCGAGCCCGAACGGGTTGCCGATGGCGATGGCCACGTCGCCCACCTGCACGGTGCGTGAGTCTGCAAGCTGGAGCGGCTTCACGCCCTTCGGGATGTCCGAGGGCGGGATATCGACCACGGCGAGGTCCACGCTCGGGTCGGTGCCCTTGACCTTGCCGTCGAGCGACGTGCCGTTCTGGCCGAAGCGGACAGCGACGTCGTGCGCGCCGCCCGCCACGTGCGCGTTCGTGACGAGGGTCCCGTTCGTGTCGATCAGAAAGCCGGTGCCGGAGCCGCTGTTCGTGCGGATGGAGACGACGGCGGGACTCGCGGCGGCGTAGATCGCGCTCGCCTGCGTCTGGCCCTGCTTCGGCTTGATCGGCGAGTTGGCGACTGCGGGGAGGGCGGCCGTGTCGTTGTTGTCGCCGCCGGTGAGCGTGCCGATGGCGAACGCGCCGGCGATGAGGCCGAGCACCGACAGGACGGTGAGGGCGATCGCGCCGCGCCGGGGCTGCCAGCCGCCGGGCCGCGGGTCGGCGTCGGGGTCGTAGTCGATCGGCGCGGGGGGCGCGGCTTCCGAGCTTGCGGCCGCGTTCGCGCGGCTCTCTTGTTTGAGTCGCTCGGCGTTCTCGGCTGCCTCGCGTGCCCTCTCTGAGTCGGTGCGCCAATCGCCCGACCAGATGTGACGTGGACGCGTCATTGGCGGAGCATGGAAGCAGCGTTCATTAGGGAAAGGCTAAGGGGACTCTGGGAGTTCCCGATTCGGGGCGCTTGACACGCGCATACGGCTTCCGAGAGAGTCCTTAGGTCGCCGTCACTGCTGGTCCGGTTACGGCGACGGGCTCTTTGTGGGAAGGCGCCGAGGGGGTTGGCTTCGGCATGCCCTCAAACAGCCGTACCCTGGGGGAGGACCCAATGAGGAGAAGGCCGTACGTGGTGGCGCTCTGCGCTGCCCTGCTCGCGGCGCTGGCGATGTGCGCAATGCCTGCCGTGTCGTCCGCGGCGACGCGCACCGACAAGAGCCAGAACAAGCGCCTGGCTCGCCAGGCCAAGTCGATCAAGAAGGTCTCGAACGCGCTGACGGCACTCGCCGGGACGCTGGCAAACGGGTCGAAGGGGCTCGACGGGCGGATCAAGACGATCGAGGACGCAGCGCCCGCGATCGTGAGCGGACTGACGCAGTTGAAGGACGGGCTGACGCAGCTCAAGGACGGGCTGACGCAGGCGGGCGCGGGGCTGAACAGCCTGAAGACGCTCGCGACCTCACAGGAGTACGGCTTCGGCCAGGTGCTCGTGATCTCGGCCGGTCCCACGGTCAATGCGGAAGGCGGCTCGTTCGTCGTGACGCCGGACATTCCCGACACGGTCCAGCAGGCCCAGACGTCGCAGCAGTTCGTCGCTCAGAACACGGGGACGCTGAGCGTGGCGTACGGCGTGCGCAGCGGCGAGAGCGACGGCACCGGCGCTGCGAACCCGGCGGCGATGTGCCGCGTCTGGGTCATGAACGAGGGGGACGATCTCGGCCAGACCGCCGCGAACGGAGCGCTCGGGGGCGTTCCGTTCCAGCCGGTCAACGACAAGTCGCCGATGACCAGCACGGACGGGGCGAATGCCGGGTTCCCGTTCGGACTGAAGACGTCCGGTGCGGACGCCGACATCACGACGACGCTCAACACCAGCGTCGCCGTCACCGCGGGCGACACGTACCGCGTGGGGATGTCGTGCGTCGACACGTCGCCTGACCCGAACGACCCGAGCGCGTAGAGGCGGGCATCAGGGGGCAGTCCGCAGCCGGCAGCCCGCCGTGACGACCTCCGCGGGCTGCCTTCTGCGGGCTGCTGGTGGGCCGGGTGCGCGGGGCGCCCGGCCCGTCGTCGTTCTGTAACGGCTTTGTCGCAGTTTCGTCGCAGCCTTTTCACACTCGCGCGTTGAGCCGTTACGCGCCCGCCGGGATCGTGCCGGGTCATGGAACGCGAGCGCGGACAGGCATCGGTGGAGCTCCTCGGGACGCTCCCTGCGGTGCTGCTCGCGGCCGCGCTCGTGTGGGAGCTTGCGCTGGCGGGGCACACCGCTTGGCTGTGCGCCAATGCCGCGCGCGCGGGGGCGCGTGCGGCTGTCGTAGGGCGCGACGCCCGCGCGGCTGCGCGTAGCGCGCTGCCGCAGTCGTTGCGGCGCGGGATGACCGTGGAGTCGGGCGACGACGGCGCGGTGCGTGTGCGGCTGCGGGTTCCGCTGCTGGTGCGGCGGTGGCAGGGACCGGTGCGGATCGGCGCGACTGCGAGGCTCGGCGATGGCGCCTGAGCGTGGCCAGGCGTCGCTGGAGTTGCTGGGAGCGCTCCCGGCGGTGCTGCTCGTGGGCGCTGTGGTGTTGCAGCTGCTTGCGCTCGGATATTCGGCTGCGCTTGCGGGGTCGGCGGCAGAGGCGGGCGCCCTGGCCGCGGCCGGCGGGGGCGATGCTCGCGGTGCCGCGCGCGCGGCGGTGCCGGGCTGGTCGCGCGCGGGCATGCGCGTGACCTCGTTGCCCGGACATGTCTCGGTGCGGCTGCGGCCGCCGTCGCCGCTCACGGTCGTGCGGCGCACACTCGAGGTGCACGCCTCGGCCGAGGTGGAGAAGCCATGACGAGCGTGCTCGGAGTTGTCGCCGCGCGGGCGGAGCGCTGGCTCCTGGAGCCGGCGCCCGCGCGGGCGGAGCGTGCGGCGCCGCCGGCTCCGGTTGTGACGGTCGTCGGGCTCGGGCGCGGCTGCGGCGCGACGACAATTGCGCGAGCGGTGGGGGTCGAGCTGGCGCGCCGTCACGCGTCGGCGAGCGCGGTCGTCTCGTGCGCGACCTTGCCGAGCGCGGCGCTCGCGGTGGGCGCGGCGCGGCGGCTCGCGCGTGCGTTTGGCGAAGAGGTGCGGCCGGCCGGCCGTCTGGTTCTTGTTGCCGACGATTCCGTGGTTCGATGCGTCGCGTCTGCGCGTGAGGTGCCGGTTGTGTTCGACGTCTCGCACGGGACGCCGCCGGAGGCCGCGCTCGCGGTCGCGGACCGCGCGCTGCTCGTCGCGTCGCCGGATGTCGAGCCCGCACTCGCGCAGGTCGCCGGCGAGGCGCTCGCGCGCGACGGCCTGCCGCCGATGCTCGTGCTCAACCGCGCGGTCGACGCGGAACGCTGGGGCGACCTGCCGGACGTGAGCGTCGGAGAGGGGCGCGTGGGTGCGCGGCTCGCGCTGGCGGGGCGCGACCCGATCGGTGCGGTGGCCGCCGCCGCTGCGCTGCTCGCGGATGCATGTGAGGGGCTGGCCGTCCATGGCTGACGAGCGCGGACAGGCGGTTCTTCTGCTGCTCGGCGTGGTCGGTGCGGTCGTGGCCGGCGGGTTGATCCTCGCCGCCTTCGGACAGGCCTACGGCGCGCGCAGCCACGCGCAGCGCGGGGCTGACCTCGCGGCGATCGCCGCGGCGCAGGTGATGCAGCGCCAGTACCCGCGGCTGTTCGAGCCGGCGTACCTGCGGCCCGGCGTCCCGAACCCGCGGCACCTGCCGCGCGCGGCGTACGAGCAGTCGGCGCGGGACGCGGCGGTGCGTGGAGGCGCAGCCAACGGCGTGCGCGTCGCACCGCGTGACGTCTCGTTTCCATCGACCGGATCGTTCGGGCCCACGCGGGTCTCGGTCTCGGTGCGCGACGACGCGGACGTGCAGGTCTCGCAGGAGTCGCAGCGTTCGGTGCCGGTTCGCGCGCACGCGACCGCGGAGCTGAGCGCGGGTGCCGGGACGGTGGCGGGGGTCGCGTCGGGCGGCGGCTACAGCGGTCCGCTCGCATACCGGCAGGGCAGGCCGATGCGTCCGGATGTCGCGCAGGCGTTCGACCGGATGGAGCGCGCGGCGGCCGCCGACGGGATCGCGCTGATCGTGAACAGCGGCTTCCGCAGCGACGCGGAGCAGGCGCGTCTGTTCGCGGCGCATCCCGACCCGCGCTGGGTCGCGCCGCCCGGCAAGTCGCTGCACCGGCTGGGCACCGAGCTCGACCTCGGGCCGGATGCTGCCTACTCGTGGCTCGCCGCGAACGCGGGCCGCTTCGGCTTCGTGCAGAGGTACGAATGGGAGCCTTGGCATTACGGGTTTTCGCGCAACCCGGGAACCGCGTCGGTCGGCTTCGGCGTCCGCGGCGGCGACGGCCGCGCGACGGCAGCGGTGCAGGCGTTCGTCCCGCCGCGCTACGCACCGGTGATCGCCCGCGCGGCGCAGCGCTGGCAGGTGTCGGCGCAGCTGCTCGCGGCTCAGCTCTATGCCGAGTCCGGGTTCAATCCGTTCGCCCAGTCGGGCGCGGGCGCCCGGGGGATCGCGCAGTTCATGCCGGGCACCGCGGCGGCGTACGGCGTCGACAACCCGTTCGACGCCGAGGACGCGATCGACGGGCAGGCGCACCTCATGCACGACCTGCTCGCGCGCTTCGCGAGCGTGCCGCTCGCGCTCGCCGCGTACAACGCGGGGCCGGGAGCGGTTGCCGGCTGCGGCTGCGTTCCGCCGTATCCCGAGACGCAGGCCTACGTGGCGAGGATCGTCGGGCTGCTCGGTGGGGCGGGCGATGCGCTCGGCGGCGTCCAGCTGAAGGTGAGGCTGGTGGCATGAGGCGGGCGCTCGTCATGCTCGCCGCGTTTGTCCTGCTGCCGGCGGCTGCTGCCGGCGCGCGGGTTCGCGTGCACGCGGACATTCCGGCGGTCGCCGCGACCGGAGACGTCGTGCGCGTGCGCGGCAGCGTGTCGCATCGTGCGCGCGTGGTGCTCCAGCGCCGCACCACTGCCGGCTGGAGGCGCGTCGGCCGGGCACGCCGCGCGGCGCGCAGGTTCACGCTCTCGTGGCGCGCGCCGGTGCGTCCCGGCGTCGTCGCGCTGCGCGTGGCGGCCGGTCACGCCTTCAGCCCCGAGGGACGGATGACGGTAGTGCCGCTCGAGGTGGTCGCGCCGGGCGCGATCAGGTCGGCACCGGAACCCGGCGCCGCCGGGCAGCTCCGCATCTCCGGCAGGAGGCGGGTCCGAAAGGGCGACTTCATCGCGGCAGGCGCCGGACGGGCGACGCCGTTCGGCCTGCTCGGGCGCGTCGTCTCCGCACGCCGCGCGCGTGGTTCGACCACGGTGAAGATCGAGCCTGCAAGCCTGGTCGAGGCGCTGCCCGCGGGCGAGATCGAAGTCCGGTCCGCCGGCGCTGCGCGCGCGGCCGCGCTCAGCCCGCACCCGTTCGGGTCGCCGCTGCCCTGCGGAGCGGGCGCGGCGGGCTCGCTGACCGGCTCCCTCGCGGCCGCGCTCGCCCCGGACTTCCAGCTGTCGTGGTCGGGCGGCACTGTCCGGTCCGCGCGCGCGGCGATCACCCTTCGAGGCGACGCCGACCTCGGCGTGCGAGTCGGCGCCAAGGTCGTGTGCAACCTGGCGGAGACGCCGGTCGCCACGTGGCTCGCACCGCCGCTCACCGCGTTCGCCGGGCCGATCCCCGTCGTCATCGTGCCGCGAACCACGCTCTACGTCTCGGCCGACGCGCGTTCGGCGGCGACGCTCGAGACGCGCATCAGCGGGCCGATCACGGCGTCCGCGGGTCTCACCTACGACGGCACCGCGCACGCGACCGGCTCGTTCGACCAGCGGCTGACGGCCACCGGCCCGAGCACGCGAGCCGACGCGTCGGTCGCCGCGCGGCTCACGCCGTCGGTCGAGTTCCTCCTCTACGGACAGGTCGGCCCGCGCTTCGACCTCACGACGGGCCTCCAACTCGACGCCACGAGCTCCGGCGATCCGTGGTGGACGTTGGCCGCCCCGGTCGAGCTGAGCGCGGGGCTCCGCGTCCCGGGCCTCGACCTCGCGCAGCGGCCGGTGTTCAGCCGCACGTTTCCGCTGGCGCAGGCGTCGCCCTTGCCGTCGTCACCGGCAGTGCCGCCGCAGTCTCACGAGCGCGCCCGGATCAACTGGGACACGACGGCGGACATCGACCTGCACGTGTGGGACTCCTCCGGCCACCACACCTGGTACCGCGAGTCCGGCATCCCGGGCGTACTGCTGTCGCCTGATGACACGGACGGATTCGGCCCGGAGAGATTCGAGGAAAGCGGGCAGTCAGGGCGGACCTTCACCTTCGGCCTCTGCTACTTCGACGGCGCCGGAGCGACGCGCGTCACGGCGATCCTCACGGATCCGGACGGGCGGCAGCGTTCGCCGGCGGCCACGCTCAGGACACCGGGCGACGCCGTCCTGATCGGCTCGAGCCCGGTGGGCGCCGCGTTCACACCACCGGCGGGGTGGTGTCAGCGGCGCGGCTGACTCAGCCCCAGACCTCTTCGGCCACCTCGACGATCATCCGCAGCTTCGCCACCTCCTCGTCGTAGGTGAGCACGTTGCCCTCGACCGTCGAGGAGAAACCGCACTGCGGCGACAGGCAGATCTGGTTGATGTCGACGTGCTTGGACGCCTCGTACAGCCGCTGCTTCAGCTCGTCCGGCGATTCCAGCTCGCCGCGCTTCGTCGTCACGAGGCCGAGGACCACGACCTTGTCGTCGGGGACGAACCGCAGCGGCTCGAACCCGCCGGAGCGCGCGTCGTCGTACTCCATGAAGAAGCCGTCCACGTTCAGCTCGCCGAACAGCGCCTCGGCGACGAAGTCGTAGCCGCCCTCGGCGACCCACGAGGAGCGGAAGTTGCCGCGGCACATGTGGGTCGTCACGCACATCCCCTCGGGCCGCCGCTCGAGCGCCTCGTTGATGTGGCGGATGTACTGCTCGTGCAGGTGCTCGGCGTCCTCCCCGCGCTGGGCCATCATCTCGCGCTGCTTGGGGTCGTTCAGGTAGGCGAGGCTCGTGTCGTCGAACTGGAGGTACGTGCAGCCCAGCTCGCCCATCGCCTTCACCTGGTCGGCATACGCGCTCGTCAGATCGCTCCAGAACTCTGCGGTGTCGGAGTAGACGTTCGGGTCGATCACCGCCGCGCCGCCGCGGTAGTGGACCATGCTCGGCGACGGGATCGTGAGCTTCGGCGTGTTCTTCGTCACGACCGACTGCAGGAACTTGAAGTCCTCGGCGAAGATCGGCTTCTCGAGCCGAACGTGGTCGTCGACGTGCAGCGAGGCGGGGGTGAACTCGATCGTGCCCTCGGGGTTGCGGAACTCGACCTTGAGGTTGTCCTGCGCCTTGCTGATCCCGCCGAGCTGGTAGATGAAGTCCATGTGCCACGACGCGCGGCGGAACTCGCCGTCGGTCGCGGTGCGGAGGCCGACGTCCTCCTGCATCTTCACGACGTCGCGGATCGCGTCGTCCTCGATGCCGCGGAGCTCGGCGTCGTCGATCTTCCCGGCGGCGTGCTGCTCGCGCGCGTCGAGCAGGCGCTTCGGCCGCAGAAGGCTCCCTACGTGGTCCGCCCTGTACGGCGGCTTGTCCCGTTTAGCCATCCCGGGATCGTACGCAGGGCGCGGGGAACCCACTGGAAACGCCGGTGTTTATGCCCGGGTAGACTTATTAGAAGTAATGTGCGGAATCGCTGCGATCTACGGTGGGACGGATCCCGCCACTGCAGGTGCGCACATGCTCGAACGCCTCGTGCACCGCGGGCCGGACGACGAGGGCCAGGTAGCGGTCGGCGACGCGTGGCTCGGCCACCGCCGGTTGTCGATCGTCGACGTGGAGGGCGGTCACCAGCCACTGGTGGGTGCGAGCGGCGACGTCTACCTCGTCGGCAACGGCGAGGTCTACAACCACGCAGCGATCAGGGCGCGGCTGCCCGAGGATCACTTCAAGACGTCGTCCGACAACGAGGTTGCGCTGCATCTGGTCGAGCGCGACGGGCCGGATGCGCTCGCGCAGCTGAACGGCATGTTCGCCTTCGTCATCGCCGGCGAGGACGGTCGTTTCCTGGCCGCGCGGGATCCCGTAGGCATCAAGCCGCTCTACTGGGCGCGCCGCGATGGCGAGGTCGTGTTCGCGTCCGAGATGAACGCGTTCGAGTCCGACATGCGCGGCCACATCGAGGTCTTCCCGGCCGGCTGCTACTGGACGCCGGAGACCGGCGTCGTTCAGTTCACGACCGCCGTGCCCGCCGACGCGCGCAGCAACCCGTCGCCGGACGCGATGTCGCGCGACGACGCGCTCGTCGCCACGCGCGAGATCCTGATCGACGCCGTCGAGCGGCAGATGATGGGCGACGTGCCCGTCGGCGTGTTCCTGTCCGGGGGACTCGACTCGTCGCTCGTCGCCGCGATCGCGCAGCGCTACCTGCGCGAGCGCGGCCAGACGCTCAAGACGTTCGCCGTCGGGCTCGCGGAATCGCCCGACCTGCTCGCCGCGCGCGTCGTCGCGGATTTCCTCGGCACCGAGCACCACGAGCGCATCTACACCGCCGAGGAGGCGACCTCGACGCTGCCCCGCGTCGTCGCGTCGATCGAGGCGTTCGACCCGTCGCTCGTCCGCAGCGCCGTCCCGAACAACATGCTTGCCAAGTTCACCGCCGAGCACGTCAAGGTGGTGCTGACCGGCGAGGGCGCCGACGAGCTGTTCGCGGGCTACGAGTACATGCGCGACTACAGCGACGCCGGCGAGCTGCACGAGGAGCTGGTGCGCTCGGTCGAGGGTCTGCACAACCTCAACCTCCAGCGCTGCGACCGCGTGACGATGGCGCACGGGCTCGAGGCGCGCGTCCCGTTCCTCGATCGCGAGGTGATCGACCACGCGCTGCGCCTTCCGGCCGAGTGGAAGCTCTCGTGCGACGGGCGGCCGGAGAAGGAGCTGCTGCGCGAGGCGTTCGACGGCTGGCTTCCCGACGAGCTCCTGTGGCGCGACAAGTCGCAGTTCGGCGACGGGTCGGGCGCTGCGTCCGTGCTCACCCACCCGTTCACGGAGTCGATCTCGCACGACGAGCTCGAGGCCGAGAAGCACGCTGTGGACCCGTCGCTGCGCACGCGCGAGGAGCTGGCCTACTTCCGCATCTTCCGCGAGCACCTCGGCGAGGACGTGCGCCCGGAGCGCACACTCGGCCGCTTCGCGACGGCTTAGATCCGCTCGCCACGCTATTGGCGGCGCCTGGCGTTGCGGGGTTTGGGCAAGTAGGGCGGTCGGGCTCGGCGTCAGCTGTCCATCGGTGGCCCCTTAGGGGATGCAGATGGACAACGAACATTCGCTGTCGGATCGGCCCCGCTATAGGGGGTGTAATCCGACAACGAACGCCGGGCCGGTCCGTAATTGCCAATCGAGCAGCTCCGCAGGCCCGGGCCGCGCCCGGACGAGCGCCGCAGCCACCTACGAAGAGCGCCGCTCCTCGATCACCCGCCGCAGCTCCTCGATCGCCTCAGGCGCCTCGCGCTTGAGGCGCCGCACGTCCCAGTGCGAGAGCGTGAAAAGAGTCATCGGCGTCTTGGCGACCACCGTCGCGTTGCGCTGGGTCCCCTCGAGCACACCCATCTCACCGAAGAAATCCCCAGGTCCGACCTCGGCGATCTCGTCCCCGTTCCTGCGGACCTCGGCCTTGCCGTCCTCGATCACGAACAGCTCGTACGCGTAGTCGCCCTGGTCCGCGAGGTGGCGACCGGCGTCGACCTTCAGCTCCCCGACCCACACCGAGAACTTCTCGAGCGAGTCGTCGGGGAGAGCGTCGAACGGTGGTAGTGACTTCAGTCGCGCGGCATCCATGGCGCGGCATCCTCTCATGAACGGCGCCGCGTGGGCGAACCCACACGGCGCCGATTCCGTGAGAACACGACCTTAGGCTGCGACCGAGAGGGCGGGAGCGGCGTCCAGGACGATCGCCCCGTTCTCGCCGAGCGACGCGCGCACGGTGTCGCCCTCGCCGATGTCGCCGGCGAGGATCGCCCGCGTGAGCTCCTTCTCGAGCGTCCGGCGCACGTGCCGCTGCAGCGGGCGGGCACCGAACTCGCCGTCGAAGCCGTCACGCGCGAGCTGGACGACCAGCTCGTCGCTGACCTCCAGCCCGATGTCGCGCTCCTCGAGCAGACGCTCGCCGACCCGCTCGACGATCATCGCCGCGATCTTCTCGACCTGCTCCTCCGTTAGCGGCTTGAAGGTCACGATCTCGTCGATTCGGTTCAGGAACTCCGGCAGGAAGGCGCGCTTGGCTGCCTCGTTCATCCGCTTCTCGTCGGGCAGGACGTCGGTCGATCCCGTGAACCCGAGCCCGCGCTTCGCGGCGCCGGCGCCGAGGTTCGACGTCATGACGATCACCGTGTTGGTGAAGTCGACAGTCCGCCCCTCGCCGTCGGTCAGCCGGCCGTCGTCGAGCACCTGGAGCAGGATGTTCCACACCTCGGGGTGTGCCTTCTCGATCTCGTCGAGCAGGACCACCGAGTAGGGACGCCTGCGCACAGGCTCGGTCAGCTGGCCGCCGTCGCCGTAGCCCACGTAGCCCGGAGGCGAGCCGATCAGGCGCGCGACCGTGTGCGGCTCGCGGTACTCCGACATGTCGATGCGGACGAGCGCCTTCTCGCTCGCGAACAGCCGCTCCGAGAGCGCCTTCACGAGCTCGGTCTTGCCCACGCCCGTCGGGCCGAGGAACAGGAAGCTGCCCAGCGGCTGGCCGGGGTCGGACAGGCCGGCGCGGGCACGCCGCACGGTGTCGGCCACCAGCTCCACCGCCTTGTCCTGGCCGACGACCCGCTTGTGCAGATCCTCCTCCAGGCTGTTCAGGCGCTCGAGCTCGGACGACACCAGCTCACCCACCGGGATCCCGGTGCGCGTGGCGATGATCTCCGCGATGTCCGTCTCGGTCACAAGCGTCGAGTCGTCCTCCGCCGTCGCCGGCCGGATCTCCTCGAGCTGCGACTCGATCCGCTCGATCTCGGTCTTGATCTCAGCGGCCCGCTCGTAGTTCTCCTCGCGCGCGGCGGCGTTCTTCTCCGCCTCGAGCGAGTCGATACGAGCCCTGAGCCGAGCGACCTCGTCATCAGCGCGACGCAGGCGCAGGCGTGCGCCGGCCTGGTCGATCAGGTCGATCGCCTTGTCGGGCAGGTGCTGATCCGAGATGTAGCGATCGGACAGTCGCGCCGCGGCCTCGATCGCCGTTCCGGCGATCTTGCAGCCGTGGTGCTCCTCGTACGCGGGACGCAGTCCCATCAGGATGTCGACGGTGTCCTCGACCGAGGGCTCGCCGATCATCACGGGGGAGAAGCGCCGCGCCAGCGCGCCGTCGCGCTCGATCGAGCGGAACTCGTCGAGCGTGGTGGCGCCGACCATCCGCAGCTCGCCGCGGGCCAGCATCGGCTTCAGCAGGTTGGCGGCATCCATCGCGCCCTCGGCCGCGCCGGCGCCTAGCACCGTGTGCAGCTCGTCGAGGAACAGGAGGATCCGGCCGTCGGAGTTCGCGACCTCCTCGAGCACGGCCTTCAGCCGCTGCTCGAATTGACCGCGGAACTGGCTGCCCGCCAGCACGCCGCCGAGGTCGAGCGCGACAAGGCGCGCGCCCTGGAGCGGCTCCGGTACGTCGCCCTCCGCGATGCGGCGCGCGAGGCCCTCCGCGATCGCGGTCTTGCCGACACCGGGCTCGCCGATGAGCACTGCGTTGTTCTTGCGCCGCCGCGCCAGGATCTCGATCGTCTGCTCGATCTCGCCATCGCGTCCGATCACCGGGTCGATGCGACCCTCGTGCGCGTCGCCGGTCAGGTCGCGGCCGAACTCGTCGAGGGCCGGGGTCTCCGAACGCTTGCGCGTCTGCTGACGCTCGCGCGTCGCGGCAGCGCCGCGCGGCGCCCCGAACGGGCCGAACGGGCTGGCCCCGCCGAAGGGGTTGCCCTGGGCGGCCATCGCCTGCCGGGCGCAGGTCTCGCAGACCGACCCCGAACGTCCGTCGGAGCCGGAGGTGAAGAGAACCTCGACGGCGGCGGGCCGCTCGCCGCAGATGTCGCAGAGGCGCGGCTCGCGGCTGCTGAAGTCTTGATTTGGCATGCTGGTTTCAGTCCTTCGTAGACGAATATCTAAGTCAGGACGACTCAGGATAGAGGTTGCGTGTGCAACCGTCTAGGAACGGGCGGCAATGCCGTCAAGTAGGCACTCAAGCCCATACTCAAAGCGGCTCGACGGGATCTGAGCGGTCGCCGAGCCGCTTGCGAAGGCCATCAGCGCATCCCACGCGTCCAGTGCCTCGGGGCGCCCGATCCCGCCCTCGCCGAGCAGGGCGAGCCCAGTCTCGCGCAAGCGCCGGTCGCGGTGCAGGCGGGCGCCGCCCGGGTGGCGCGCGAACGCATCCCGAGCGCCGCGCAGCAGGTCCGCGAGCTCGTCGCGCCAAGGACCCCCGCCGGTGCCGGCGCCAATCTCTTCCGCCGCGCTGTCGGCAAGCGCATCGAGCAGCTCGTCCTTGTCGCGGAAGTAGCGGTAGAGGCTCATAGGCCAGACGTCGAGCTCCTGTGCGATGCGCCGCATCGACAGGGCGCCGGGGCCGTCGCGCCCTGTGAGCTCGAGTGCCGCGGCGAGGATCCGCTCGCGCGAGAGCCGTCCGGCGGATTGTGCGGGTTCGACTTGCGCCATCGCGTGTACAGTGTATTGTACGGCGTACACAAACGGGAGACGAGAGCATGAAGGACAGGGGAATCCGTTCGCTCGCGTACATCGCCATCGCGGCACAGGTGGCGTTCGTCGCTTCGTGGATCGTCGCGGGAGCGGTTACGCCCGGCTACTCACACGCGCGCTCGGGGGTCAGCGCGCTCGCCGCGCACGGAATGCCCCACCCGTGGATCGCGATGGCGGGGCTTGTCGTGCTCGGCGTGAGCTCTGCCGCTCTTGCGCCCGGGATTGCGAGGGTGCTACCGAGCCGGCCCGCGACGATCGCCGCAGTCGCGCTGTTGGCCGTGGCCGGGGTCGCCTTCGTCGTTGCCGCCTTCGCGCGTCTCGACTGCGACCTCGGCAGCCATGCGTGCAGCGCCCGCTTCCGCGCCGGGGACCTCTCGTGGCACACGACCCTGCACGTGTGGATGGGGCCGCTGATCGCGCTCGCGCTCATCGGAAGCGCGGTGGCGATCGGCCGAGCGCTCTGGCCGAGCCCGACCGCCGCGCTCGCCGTCGGCGCGGCGATCGACGGGGTCGTGGTCTTCCTCGTCGCATGGCTGCTGTACGGCTCGACGGACGCTCCCGGCGGGATCGTCGACCGCGTGCAGTTGATGGTCGCGCAGGCGTGGTTCGTGATCCTCGCCGCGGGCGTCCTGTACGGGACGCGCGGCAAGCGGCGCTTCGCCGATCCGGTGCCGCTCCGCCCGCGCGATTTCTTCGGTAGCGCGTGGGCGGGGGAGGGACAGGTCCAGGTCTGGCCCTACTCCGTGTCGCGGCGCTTCGGCCCGCGCTTCACGTTCACGCGCTCGACCACGTGGAAGTCGGACGACGTCGGCGTGGTGCAGGACCGCGCGACGTTCGGCAATGGCCGCGTCGAGGAGCGCCTGCGGTTCGCGCACATCGTGAGCCCGTCGCGCATCCACGTGAGCTCGGACGACCTGCCCGACGGCCTCGACATCACCATCGACGAGGCCGGCTACAGGACCGCGCCGTACCGCGGCCTTGTTCCGGTCGGCCCGCTGCGGTTCATCCTCCGCTGCCGCGACGAGACGCAACTCGACGCGGACGGGACGCTGACCTACCGCGTCTACGCGCGCTGGTGCGGGTTGCCGGTCGGCCGGCTCGACATGCGCGGCCGGCCGGTCGAACAAACGCCGATGCCTCCGGCAGAAACAGGCGCTGAGCAGCCTTCCTAGACGTTTTCTCACGAAATTCGAGCGCGAGCGCGCCGATGAAATGAGCGTGTCCGCGGACCTCACGCCGATCATCAACTTCAGCGGTCTCGCGTCTGGCGTCGACACGAGCTCGATCGTCCAGCAGCTCATGGCGATCGAGGCGCAGCCGGAGAACCGCCTCAAGACGCAGCAGTCCCAGATCCAGCAGAAGAAGACCGACCTGTCGTCGCTTCAGACGACCCTGCAGAACCTCCAGTTCGCGGTCGAGGACCTGAAGTCGCCGACGCTCTGGCAGGACACGCAGACGGTCGACGTGAACGATCCGACCAAGGTCGCCGCCACGCGCACGGGCGGCGCGGGCACGGGCGGCTACAGCGTCACGGTCACGCAGCTCGCGAGCGCGTCGCAGCATTGGTTCAACTACCCCGCGGCGGGGCCCGCGGCGGACGACACGCTCACCATCAGCGGCCACACCTTCACGATCGCCGCCGGCTCGGACGCGACCTCGGCGGCCAACACGATCAACTCGGATCCCGACTCGCCCGTTTACGCGTCCGTCGTGAACAACCCCAGCGGCGGCCAGTGGCTCGCCTTCTCGAGCAAGACAACCGGCTCGACCAGCGACTTCACGGTGACCGACTCGCAGGGGGTGCTCACGGAGGACGCATCGCGCAAGGTCGTGGGCGCGAACGCGCAGGGCACCGTCGGCACGCTCTCCTTCGACGAGCCCACGAACGTCATCAACGACGCGATCCCGGGTGTGTCCCTCACGCTCAAGGGCGTGACGGCGGTGGGGGCGCCGGTGACGGTCACGGTCGGCGCGCCGCAGCCCGACTACGCAGGCATCGCGGCGAAGGTCAAGGCGTTCGTGGACCAGTACAACTCGACGATCGACCAGGTCAAGGCCAAGACCGGCGAGGCGCCGGTCGTGAACCCGCAGACCACGGCGGACCAGCTCAAGGGCGACCTCTACCAGGACCCGATGCTCGACGATCTCGTCGGCGAGATGCGCGTGGGCGTCTACGGCAGCTGGGCGACCGGCAACACGAGCTACGACGAGATGTCGGAGATCGGCATCAGCACCGGCGACGCCGTCGGCAGCGGGACGCTTAACCAGGACTCGATCGACGGCAAGCTCAGCTTCGACCAGGACAAGTTCATGGCGGCGCTCCAGGCCGACCCTGACAGCGTCCGCAAGCTTCTCTCGGGCGACACCGAGGCCGGCACCGACGGGTTCGCGCAGACGATGGACAACCTGCTCCAGCCAGTCGTGGGCGCCGAGGGCACGCTCGACCAGGCGATCACGTCGTCCGACGACGAGTACCGCTCGCTCGCCGACCAGATCAGCTCGATGGACGAGCTCCTCCAGCAGAAGCAGGACATGCTCAAGCAGCAGTTCACCGACATGGAGACCGCGATCCAGCAGTCGCAGGCGGCCTCCTCACAGGTGTCCGGCCAGCTGGCCGCGCTCGCCTCCGGATCGGGGTAGTCGGCAACTACATAGTGCTGCTATATAGATTGTCTATATGGCGACCGCGGCAGACACTCTGATCGAGGATCTCGAGCTCAATCTGGTCCGCCTCGCGCATTCCCTTCTGCGGGGCGCGAAGCCGGAGCTCAGCCGGACGGCCACGTCGGTGCTCGCGCTCCTGCGCGACGACGGGCCGCAGCGCATCACCGAGCTCGCCGCTCGCGAGGCGGTCGCTCAGCCGTCGATGACCACGCTGGTCAGCCGGCTCGAGCGCTATGGGCTCGTGGAGCGGCGCGAGGACCCGGCCGACCGCCGCGCGGTCCTCGCCGTCATCACGGGCGAGGGCGAGCGCGTGCTCACGGAGCGCCGCCGTGCCCGCGCCGCCGCGCTCAGCGAGCGCCTCGAGCGCCTGGACGCCGACGAGCGGCGGGCCCTCGAGAACGCGGTCCCCGCCCTGCAAAAGCTCAACGCCGAGGAGAACCGTTGACCGCCACCGAGCCAAGCCTGCTCAAGCAGCCCAAGGCCGTATGGGCCGTGGCGTTCGCCTGTGTCGTCGCCTTCATGGGCATCGGCCTGGTGGACCCGATCCTTCCCGTCCTCGCCAGGCAGATGAACGCGGGCCCGAGCCAGGTGTCGCTCCTGTTCACGAGCTACTTCGCCGTCACCGGCGTGTCGATGCTCGTGACCGGCTGGGTGTCGAGCCGTCTCGGCGCGAAGCGCACGCTGCTCGGCGGGCTGGCGCTCGTGATCGCGTTCAGCGCGTTCGCGGGCCTGTCCGGCAGCGTCGGCGAGATCGTCGGCTTCCGCGCCGGCTGGGGTCTCGGCAACGCGCTCTTCATCGCCACGGCGCTGTCGGTGATCGTCGGCGCTGCGAGCGGCGGCGTCTCCGGCGCGATCATCCTCTACGAGGCGGCGCTCGGCCTCGGCATCGCGAGCGGCCCGCTGCTCGGCGGCTTCCTCGGCGGCATCTCGTGGCGCGGCCCGTTCTTCGGCGTGGCGGTGCTGATGAGCGTGGCGTTCATCGCGATCATGGTGCTGCTGCAGGCGCCGGCGAAGCCGGCCGAGAAGCTCCCGGCGCGCGCGCCGCTCGTCGCCCTCAAGCACCGCGGCCTGCTGCTCGTGGGCGTGATGGCGATCTTCTACAACTTCGGCTTCTTCACGCTGCTCGCCTACACGCCGTTCCCGCTCCGCATGGGGGCGCACGCGCTCGGCTTCGTGTTCTTCGGCTGGGGGCTGATGGTCGCGTTCTTCTCGGTGGTGGTCGCGCCGGTCGTCAAGCGCCGGTTCGGCGTGCCGGGATCGCTGGGCATCGCCTTCGTGCTGTTCTCGCTCAACCTGCTCGCGCTCGCGATCGGCATCAACTCGCAGGCCGTGCTGGCCGTCGGGGTGATCGTGGCCGGCGCGTTCTCGGGGATTGTGAACACCGTGCTCACCGAGGCCGTGATGAAGGTCTCGCCGGTCGAGCGCCCGACGGCTTCGGCCTCCTACAGCTTCCTGCGCTTCACCGGTGGCGCGGTCGCGCCGTGGCTCGCGGGCCGGCTGGCCGAGCACGTCTCGGCCGGCATGCCGTTCTATGTCGCGGCGGGCGCCGTCGCGCTGGCGCTGGTGGTGCTCGCAGTCGCGCGCCGCGACCTGCACGCGAGCGAAGCCGGACGCGACGCGGAGGAGCCGGTGCCGGTGCCCGCACCGCTCGCCCTCGGCCCGGTGGTGGCTGCGATCGACGCGTCGCCCGTGGGCGAGCGCGTGAGTGCCGCGGCAGGCCGCGCCGCTCTCGCACGCGGCACTACCGTGAAGCTGGTGCACGTGCGCGAAGACCGGGCAGCCATCGAAGATGCAGTCGTGCTGGAGAGCGACGAGGTCGCGCGCGAGACGATCGCGCGCAACCTCCAGCTGCTGTCGGAGCGCGGCGTTTCCGCCACGGGCGGCGTGGTCACGAGCTCGGGCGACCACGACGACGCCGCGGCCGCGCTGCTCGCGCAGGCGCGCGAGTCGGGTGCCACCCTGCTCGTGGTCGGCGCGCCGTCGCACAGCGTCCCGCTGGTGCGCAGCCTCGCGGACGCGGCGACCGACGAGGCCCCGTGCGACGTCCTGATCGTCCGTTCCTGAGCATCGCCGCCCACTGGGCGATCGCCACCGCCGCGACGGTCGGTGGCGGCTGGCTCGCGGGCAAGGCCGGGCTCCCGTCCAGCTACCTGTTCGTGGCGATGATCGTGGGCCTCGGGTACGCGCTGCTCGCCCCGGGCCGGTTCTGGTTCCCGCGCGGCTCGTTCCAGGTCGGGCAGGCGATCACAGGCGTCGCGATCGGCACGTTCCTCGAGTCGTCCACGCTCACGCAGCTCGGAAGCCGCTGGATCAGCGTCGCGCTCGTGAGCATCGCGACGCTGGTGGTGACCATCGTCGCCGGGCTCTTGCTCGCGCGGATCGCCACGGTCGACCGGCCGACCGCGTCGCTCGGAATGGTGGCGGGGGGAGCATCCGGCATCGTCGCAATGGCCGACGATCTCGGCGGCGACGACCGGCTCGTCGCGTTCATGCAGTACTTCCGCGTGCTGGTGGTGTCACTGCTCACGCCGCTGCTCGTCCCGCTCGTCTTCCCCGGCACCCATTCGATCGGCAACGTCGCCGGCGGCGGCCCGCTGCTCGGGAGTGCGGGAAGTTGGCTGCTCGTGATCGCCCTGTCGGTGGCCGGCGGCGCGGCGGCCGCGAAGCTGCGGATCCCCGCGCCGATCCTGCTCGGGCCACTGCTGCTCACCGCGGCGCTCACGCTCAGCGGAGCCATCCACCTCGAGGTCGCGCCGCTTCTCCGCGAGATCGGCTTCGCGCTGATCGGCCTGTACATCGGACTCGGCTTCGAGCGCGACACGCTGCGGCAGATCGCGCGGCTGATTCTGCCGGTGTGCGTGGCGATCTTCGCGCTGCTCGTCGCCTGCCTGGGACTCGGCTGGCTGCTCACGCTCACGACGCACGTGACCCTGCTCGACGCGTATCTGGCCACGACACCGGGCGGGCTGTATGCGGTGCTGCCGATCGCCTACGGCAGCGGCGCCGACACCACCTTCGTCCTCGCCGTCCAGGGGCTGCGGCTGTTCGTGATGATCCTCGCCGCTCCGGCCGTGGTGCGCTGGCTCCTGAGGGCCGACGGCCGTCGCCGTGCGGCGGTCGCACCGTCGGCATAGATTCATCGCGGTGAGCACGCGCGCATGGATCGCCTTCGCATGCATGTCGGCCCTGTGGGGGATCCCGTACCTGTTCATCAAGGTGGCGGTCGACGACGGCGTGCCACCGGCGTTCGTCGCGTGGGCGCGCGTGGTGCTCGCCGCCGTGGTGCTGCTCCTGCTCGCGTGGCAGGCGGGATCGCTCCGCAGCCTGCGCGGGAAGGGACGCTGGCTCGCCGCCTACGCCGTGCTCGAGATCTCGATCCCGTTCCCGATGATCGCGGTCGGCGAGCAGCACGTGGCGTCGTCGCTCGCGGCGATCATCATCGCGTCGGTCCCGCTGTTCATCGCGCTGCTGGCTATCCGCTTCGACCAGTCCGAGCGCGCGACCGGCAGGCGTCTCGTGGGGCTCCTGATCGGGCTCGGCGGCGTGGTCGCGCTCGTGGGGATCGACGTGGCCGGCCGCGCCGACGAGCTGTTCGGCGTGGGTGCGATCCTGCTGGCCGCGCTCGGTTACGCGGCCGGGCCGATGGTGTTCAGGCGCACGCTCGGCGGCATCGACTCGCGCGCGACGATGGGCGCGAGCCTCGCCATCGCCGCGGTCCTCCTCACGCCGTTCGCGCTGCTCGACCCGCCGACGGAGGTCCCTTCGGGCGACGCCGTCGTCGCGATGGTCGTGCTCGGAATCTTCTGCACGGCGATCGCGTTCGTCATCTTCAGCGTCCTGCTGATGGAGGTGGGAGCGGGGCGCGCCGCGGTCATCACCTACATCAACCCTGTGGTCGCCGTCGGGCTGGGCGTCGCGATCCTCGGCGAGCGGCCCGGCGCCGGAGCGATCGCGGGGCTGCTGCTCATCCTCGCGGGCTCGTGGCTGTCGACCGACGGTCGCCTGCCGCCGCGCCTTGTCGCGCGTCGCCGTGAGCCGTCTCACACACACGGCGCCGCAGCGGCGGAACATCCCTAGCATCCGCTGACCAGGGGAGGATGCAGATGCGGGGTGAGTCCGGCTTCCCGACTGTTGCAAGACGCGTTTCGCGGCGGTGTGCCGCGGCGCTGATCGCGGCGAACGTCGCAGGGGCGCTCGTCGTGTTCGTGCTCGGCGTGTGGGTGATTCCCGCACCGCATGTGCAGGACACTCACGAGCTCCGGCTTCTCAATCTCGCGGTGCTGGGCGTGGTGCTCGTGGTCGGCTTCCCGCTCGCCACGATCTACGCGAACCGTGCCTGGCGCGCGGCGTCCGTGTGGATCGGCGAGGAGCGTGCGCCGACGCCCGCCGAGCGCGACGCCAGCGTCAACTTCGGCTTCACGCTGGTGCGCAACGAAGCCGTGATGTGGGTGGCTGCGGCGGTGCCGTTCGTTGTGCTGAACGCGTTCTGGTCGCCCGCTCTCGCGCTCGAGACGGGGGTGGAGATCCTGCTCGGCGGGCTGACCACGTGCGCCCTCGCCTACCTGCTCGACGCACGGCTGAGCCGACCCCTCGTGGCGGAGGCGCTCGCGCGAACGCCGCTGGAGCGATCGGAGGCGGGCCGCTTCGGCGTGCGCGCCCACCTCACGCTCGTGTGGGTCGCAGGAGCCGTCGTGCCGCTGGCGGCGCTCGCGCTGCTGGGCGTGATGATCCTGAGCGGGGTGGCTGTGTCGCCGGAGAGCATCGCCGTGGCGGTGATAGCGCTTGGCGCGGTCGGCATCCTCGCGGGCTACTTCGTCAACTCGACGATGGCCGGGACGCTGTCCGAGTCGCTCACCGGGCTACGGACCGCGTTCGCGCACGTCGAGGACGGAATGCTCGAGACCCGCGTCACGGTCGACGACGCGAGC
Organism: Thermoleophilaceae bacterium; assembly: GCA_025928265.1. Classification (GTDB taxonomy): domain Bacteria; phylum Actinomycetota; class Thermoleophilia; order Solirubrobacterales; family Thermoleophilaceae; genus JAICJV01. Next base: position 50,095 of record JAICJV010000006.1, on the reverse strand, counting down.
GAGGTCGGAATGCTCCAGTCGGGCTTCAACTCGATGGTGGAGGGGCTGCGCGAGCGCGACCGGCTACGCGACCTGTTCGGCCGGCAGGTGGGGCAGGACGTGGCACGCGAGGCGCTGGCCTCGCAGGACGTGGAGCTCGGCGGGGAGACGCGCGAGGCGGCGGTGCTGTTCGTGGACGTCGTCGGGTCCACCTCGATGGCGGCGACGTGGGAGCCGCACGACGTCGTGGCTGAACTCAACGCGTTCTTCGCGATCGTCGTGGACTGCGTGACGCTGCACGGCGGCTGGGTGAACAAGTTCGAGGGCGACGCCGCACTGTGCGTGTTCGGCGCGCCGGGTGCGCATCCCGACGCGGCCGGCGCTGCGCTGGCCACGGCGCGAGCGCTGCGCGAGCGGCTCGACCGCGGGCTGCCGCACGTCCAGGCGGCCATCGGGGTGTCGGCCGGGATGGTGGTGGCCGGCAACGTCGGCACGCCCGAGCGCTACGAGTACACCGTCATCGGCGACCCGGTGAACGAGGCTGCGCGGCTCACCGATCTGGCGAAGTCCACGCCCGAGCGGCTGCTGGCGTCGGACGCGGCGCTCGAGCGCGCGGCGGCGCGCGAACGGATGCGCTGGCGGGCGGGCGAGAGCGTGGAGCTGCGCGGCCGGTCGCGGCCGACGGTCGTGGCCACAGCGTCGGACGACTAGGCCTGGGGAAGTGGCAGCTCGGGCAGCCCGTCGCTCACGCGGTCGGTGAAGCGCGCCGGCCGCTTCTCGAGGAACGACATCACGCCCTCGCGCACGTCGTCGGACTGGCCGCGCAGGAACATCGCGCGCGAGTCGGCGCGGTGCGCGGCCAGCGGGTGGTCGGCGCCGAGCATCGACCACATCATCCGGCGCGCGAGCGCCACCGAGACAGGCGCTGCGTTGTCGGCGATCTCGCGCGCGAGCGCATAGGCCGCGTCGAGCACCTCGCCCTGCGGGTGCACGCTGCGCACGAGCCGGCCGCGCAGTGCCTCCTCCGCGTCGAACACACGCCCCGTCGCCGCCCACTCGACCGCCTGGCTGATGCCCACGATGCGCGGCAGGAACCAGCTCGACGCCGCCTCGGGCACGATCCCGCGGCGGGTGAAGACGAAGCCGATCTTCGCGCCCTCGGCGGCGATCCGCACGTCCATCGGCAGCGTCATCGTGATGCCCACGCCCACGGCCGCCCCGTTGATCGCGGCGATCACCGGCTTGGTCGACTCGAAGATCCGCAGTGTCACGCGGCCCCCGCCGTCGCGGTGCGGCTCGTCGCCGTGCTGGCGCGCGCTTGCGTCGAACGTCTCGCCGCCGCGCTCGAGGTCGGCGCCGGCGCAGAACGCGCGGCCCGCCCCGGTGACCACCACGGCGCGCACGTCGTCGTCGGCGTCGGCCATGTCGAATGCGCGCAGGAGCTCCTCGAGCATCGTCGGCGTGAACGCGTTCATCCGGTCGGGGCGGTCGAGCGTGATCGTGAGGATCTGGTCGCCGACCTCGTAGTTGATCTCGGTGAAGTCGGTCATTCCTCGCCCCCGGTGCTCGTCGTGAACGCGCCGCCGCGCGTCATCCGGAACGCGAGCCGCGGCATCAGCGTCCGCGCGGTGATGAACGCGCCGTAGCCGCGCGGCACGATCCGCTCGGCGCGGCGGTCGAGCGCCACGTCGGCGATCGCCTCGGCCACGCGGTCGGGGGTCGACACCATCCAGCGCGTGGCGGGATTGGCGAGCAGCTCGCGCGCGGGAAAGCCCTCGGTCTTGATGAAGCCGGGCAGCACGGCGCCCACGTGCACGCCGTTGTCGGCCTCCTCGGCACGCAGCGCGTCGGTCCACGCGTTCAGCGCCGCCTTGCTGGCGGAGTACGCGCCGGTGCGTGGCCGCGCCACGCGCCCCGCCACGCTCGCCATGTTCACCACCGCGCCGCCGCGCTTGCGGAGCGCCGGCAGCAGCGCCTCCGTGATCCGCACCGGCGCGTTGAAGTTCAGCTCCATCGTCCGGCGCACGTCCTCCCAGCCGCCCTCGGCGAACGGCTCGCGCCAGGCGGCGCCGGCGTTGTTCACCAGCACGTCAACGTCGTCGCCCACGTGCTCTGCGATACGCGCGGGCGCGTCCGGCTCCGTCACGTCGACCGCCACGTGGCTCGCGCCGCCGCCGATCTCGCCGGCCAGCTGCTCAAGCCGGTCCGCGCGCCGGGCAACGAGCACGCAGCGGGCACCGTGCTCGCGGGCGAAGTGCCTGGCGGCCGCTTCGCCGATTCCGCTCGACGCGCCGGTGATCACCACGACCATGGCCCGCACTCTAAGCGCACCGGCGCTTCATCGCCCCGCGTCCTTGATGATTCGGCGCGTGCCGCGTCTGGTCCTCGTCTTCGCCCTGATCCTCCTCGCGCTCCCGGCGACCGCCGCTGCTGCGTCCCCGGCGCCGATCGAGGTGGGCGTCGGCCGCGCCGACATCACCCCGCCGACGGGCTACTACATGATGGGCTGGGTCCGCTCCGACGGCGTGATCCAGGGCCAGCACACGCGGCTGTGGGCGCGCGTCATCGTTCTCAAGCAGGGCAACCGCAAGCTGGCGCTCGTGGCCGAGGACCTGAACGGCATCCCCGGCGGGATGATGAAGCAGGCCGCCGACGCCGATCGCGACATCGGCTTCTCCGAGCAGAACGTGCTCGACTCGGCGTCGCACACCCACGCGGCGCCCACGTCGTTCTACAACTTCAGCACCTACAACTCGGTGTTCATGACGCTGCGGTCGCCCACGCAGTTCGACCTGCAGGGGACGCTCGACCAGCGCCTGTACGCGTTCATGGTGGGGCGCCTCGCGCTCGCCATCCGGCGCGCGAACGCCAACCTCAGCCGCGGCGCGATCGGCTGGGGCCAGGTGTCGATCGACAACCTGACGCAGAACCGCTCGATCGAGGCGCATCTCTACGACCACGGCATCCACCTGCCGTACGGGAAGGGGAGCGCGTCGCTCGACCCCGACGGCTTCCTCCACACGATCGACCACGAGGGCCACGTGCTGCGTGTGGACAAGTACATCGGGAAGCGCCGCGTGCCGGTCGGGATCTGGTCGACGTTCGCCAACCACGGCACGGTCAACAAGTTCCAGTTCACCTACTACAACGAGGACCACCACGGCGCGGCAACGCACGGGGTCGAGGGGGCGCTGCGCAGGCGCTACAGGATCCCGCGCAGCCAGGACGTGGTGGCGGTGTACGGGAACAGCGACGAGGGCGACCAGTCGTCCGGGCTGAATCGCTCCGGGCCGGCGGCGGCTGACTACGTCGGGCGCGTCGAGGCCAGGGCGTTCCTGCAGGCCTGGAAGGACGCGGGCGCGCACATGCAGCGCCGGCCGGCGTTCGACTGGCGCTGGACGCGCATGTGCTTCTGCGGTCAGGAGACGGCGGCGGGCCCCGTCGCGGATCGCGCGTCGTTCGGCCTGGCGGAGTTCACCGGCTCGGAGGAGGGACGCGGCCCGCTCTACGACGAGACGCGCGTCCCGTTCGAGGGCGACCACCTGCCGGTCGGGATCCCGAACGACCCCCAGGGCGACAAGGAGCAGGCGCCGATCCCGCTCGACGTGCCGAAGGCCGTGCCGCTGATGACAGTGCGGCTGGGGGACAGGCTGATCGCGTCGGTGCCCGGCGAGATGACCGAGGAGATGGGGCGGCGCGTGCGCGCGGCGGTCGTGCAGGCGGCCGCGCCCGGCGGCATCAAGGCGGCGATCGTGTCCGGGCTCGCGAACGAGTACGCGGACTACTTCACGACACCGGAGGAGTACGACGCGCAGCATTACGAGGGCGCCGCGACGGTGTACGGCCGGGCCAGCTCGGTAGCCCTCGAGGAGGCGCTTGTGGGGCTCGCGTCGGCGCTCGCGGCCGGCAAGCCGGCGCCTCCCGCGTATCCGTACGACCCCACGAACGGCGTGTCGCCCGCGGGCCCGGCGTTCCCGACAGGAGCCACGCGCGCGCATGTGATGGCGCAGCCGTCACCGCTGGTGGGCCGGCTCAGGCACCCCGAGTTCTCGTGGGCCGGGGCGGTGCGCGGCTACGACCGGCCGCTCGACACCGCGTTCGTCACGATTCAGCGGCTCCAGCGGCACGGCAAGCACCGGCGCTGGCGCTCGGTCGACTCCGACCTCGGGCTGAACGTGCTCTGGCGTGTCGATCAGAACGGCCGCTACACGGCGCGCTGGGAGGTGCCGCTCGGCGTCGCCACCGGCCACTACCGCTTCGTGGTGACGGCGAACCACTACCGGGTCGTCTCGCGGGCGTTCCGCGTGGTGCCGACGAGTGCGCTCTCCGTGACCCGTGCGGGGATCAACGGGGTTCGGCTCGCGTATCCGGCGGCGATCGCGCACGAGAACGTGGGGGACCCGCCCGGCGACTGGACCGCCGACCTCACCTACCGCCCGCAGTTCGCGTCGAGCGGGAAGGCCGTGATCAGGGTGAACGGCAAGCGCCGGCGGCTGCGCTTCCGCAAGGGGCTGCTCGTGATCCGCGCCAAGCCGGGATCGCGGGTGATGATCCCGGCGCGCGGCATGCGTGACCGCCACGGCAACGGCAACGGCGCGCCGCTGACGTTCACGACCGGCTAGGACCGGAGCCGCTCCGGCTACCCGCGCGTAGCCGCGGACCGCGCGAACTCGTCCGCGGCGTCGAGGTCGAAGTCGCCGAAGTCGCTGCCGAGGCCCTGAGCCACGAGCGCCGCCGCGGCGCACCCGAGCCGCGCGGCGTCGGCGCGGCTGCGGTCGAGTGACAGGCCGCGCAGGAAGCCCGCGGAGAACGCGTCGCCGCAGCCGGTGGTGTCCACCACGTTCACCTCGAACGCAGGCACGCGCTCCTCGCCGTCGGCGTCGACGATCACCGCGCCGTCGCCGCCGCGCGTGGCCACCACGCAGTCCACGCCACGGTCGATCAGCTTGCGGCAGCCGGCCACCAGGTCGTCCTCGCCGGTGAACGCCAGCACCTGGTCGTCATTGGGCAGGAGGTAGTCGAGCCCGCCGAACGCGGGTGCGATCCACTCGAGCAGGCCCGGCTCGCCGGGCGCGAGCACGTCGGCCGAGGTGGTCACGCCTGCCTTGCGCGCGCGGTCGAGGATCTCGGCGGCGTTCTCGCCACCCATGAACTCGGGGCCGCCCAGGTGCAGGTGCGTGGTGCCGTCGAACGACGGAGCGTCGCCCGGGCCGTACGTGGCGTTGGCGCCCACCACGTGGAACGCGGGACGGTCGCCGTTCGGCCGGATCGGCAGGACGCTCGCCGACGTCTGCACGTCGTCGCGGCGCACCAGCAGAGAGGTGTCAACGCCGCCGCGCTCGAGCAGCGCCAGGAGCATGTCGCCGACCGGGTCTGTGCCGATCGCGCCGGCGCTGCGCACGTCGGCGCCGAGCTTCGCCAGGGTCAGAGCCGTGCCTCCCGCCGATCCGGCGGCGGTGATCCTGATCTCCTCCACGAGCTCGCCGCCCTGACCCTCCGGAATCTGCTCGACCGGCCGCACCAGCACGTCGAGCACGTGCACACCCATGCAGATCGCCTTCAAGTAACCCTCCTGGTCGACCCATATCCGCGACTCGCAACCGCGTCGATCACCGCCTGGCGCTCGTCGTCGCCGAGCGTACGCGGCTCGCCCAGTGCCGACGCGCGCCAGTAGACCTCGCACGCCCACTCCAAGAGCAGCGCCGCGTCGACCGCGGCGGCCGCGTCCTGCGCGTAGTTGAGCGCGCCGTGGTTGGCCATCAGCGCGGCGGTGCGCCCGTCGAGCGCATCGAGCACCGCCGCCGCCAGCTCGGGCGTGCCGAACGTGCGGTACGGCGCCACGCGCACGGTCCCGCCGAGCAGGAGCATCTGGTAGTGGACGCACGGCAGCTCGTCGCGCGCGCACGCGATCGCGGTGGCCCACGGCGCGTGCGTGTGCACCACGGCGCCCGCGCCGTAGCGGCGGTAGACGCCCAGGTGCAGGTCGAGCTCGGACGTCGGCTCGAGCTCCCCGTCCACGACGTTGCCATCCATGTCCACCACGCTCACCTGCGCGGCGTCGAGGTCCGCGAGGACACATCCGGTGGGCGTTATGGCGACGAGGTCGTCACCACTCCGCGCGCTCACGTTCCCCGCCGTGCCCAGCACGAGCCCCTCCGCAGCCAGCCTGCGGCTAGCGGCGGCCACCTGCTCACGCTCGTTCTCAAGCGCCATGCGCGGCACCCTATCCGCGGCGCTGAAGCAGCCGCCGCAGCGGTCCGGGCCTCCGCGGCTCCACCTCGTCGCGGAAGGGGAGCCGTCCGTCGCGCCGCGCGGCCATCACGCAGGCCGAGTGCGCGTGGCGCCTTCGCGACGCGTCGCCCTCGGGCACCACGAGCATGTGCTCGCTCAGCGCCGGCAGGTGGCGGCCGCAGAGCGGGCAGCGGTAGGTGGCCGGCTTGCGGTTGTGCGCCGGTCTGATCGCGTACCAGCGAGCGTCGCGGAAATCGGGCATTCACGATTAGTCTGGAACACATGCGTCGTGTCGTCGCCATCGCACTCGTGCTCGCTGCGGCCGTCCCGGCCACGGCGAGCGCCGCCGACCCCGGCCGCTGGCGCGAGACGGGGCGCACGTCGTTGCCGCTCGTCTACTACCAGGGCGTCACGCATTCAACGGGCGGCAGCTGGTTCTTCGACGGCATCTACACCGGCCTGTGGCGCACCGACCGCGGCTTCACGCAGACCGGCGGCAACCCGAACGTGATCCCACCGGACGTGACTGCCACCGAGCAGTACAACCACATGGGCGACATCAGCTACGACCGCGCCGAGGGCGGCCGCGTGATCCTCCCGCTCGAGTGCTACTACCCGCCCGCGGGCAACACCTGCAATACCGGCTCGTTCGGCGTGGCGGATCCGAACACGCTCCAGTGGCGCTACTACGTGAAGCTCGACCCCACCGAGATCCCGAAGGCGATGTGGGCCGAGGTCTCGCCCGATGGCTCGCTGATCTGGACCTCGAGCGGCAACGACCTGCTCGCCTACCGCACGGCCGACGTGAACCCGGCCAATGCGGGCCCGCTCGGCAAGCCGATCAAGGCCGTCCGGCGGCTGACCAATGCGGTACCGCCGTCCGGCATCACCGGCGCCACGTTCTACGGCGGTCGCCTGTACCTGGCGGGCTCGCAGGGCGACACGTTCCAGATCTGGTCGGTCGACCTGAGCGACGGCTCGCGCCGGCTCGAGATCGAGCGCACGGTCGTGGGCGAATCGGAGGGGCTCGACACCTTCAAGGCGGCCGGCGGCACGCTCCACTGGCTGATCCAGCCGTTCAACACGGAGGGCCCGCCGACGTACGGCGCGGATCACGCCACGCTGCTGCACTTCCAGCCCGCAGCCGGCAGCCGGCAGCCCGCAGCCGGCAGCCCGCAGAAGGCGAAGCTCACGATTTCACCGCGCCGGGTGAAGCTGGGGCGCACGGTCCGCTTCCACGTGAAGGTCACGCGTCGCGGGAAGCCGGTGCGTCGCGCTGTGGTCACGCTGGGTGGATTCCGCGTCCGCACCGACCGTCGCGGCCGTGCGGTGCTGAAGGCGAAGCTGCTCTCGCCGGGCAGCTACAGCGCGCGCGCCGGGCGCGCGGAGGCGACGGTGCGGGTGATCGGCCCGGTCGTCTCCGGCGCAACTGGCGCATGGAAGCGCCCGCCCGCGTTATAAGCCGGTCCGATATGGACGACAACCGTTTCACTCGCCGCACGGCGATCGCGGGCGCGGCTGCTGCCGCTGCGCTCGGATCGGCTCAGGTCGCCGAGGCCAAGAAGAGAAAGCCCCACAAGCACAGGAGGCGCGCGCTCACCCGGCGCGCGGACGTGATCGTGGTCGGCGCCGGCCTCGCCGGCCTCACCGCCGCGCGCGAGATCCTGTTCAAGGGCAAGTCGGTGATCGTGCTCGAGGCGCGCGGGCGCGTCGGCGGCCGGATCCTCAACCACGACATCGGCGGCGGTCACGTGACCGAGCTGGGCGCCGAGTTCGTGGGGGCGACCCAGGATCACATCAACGGGCTGATCGACCAGCTCAAGATCGAGCGCTTCGACACCTACGACACGGGCCAGAACATCTACTACACGAACGGCTCGAAGTTCACGTTCAGCGACACGCTGCCGACCGGTGCCGCGCCTGTCCAGCTCGCTCCCGAGGCGGCCGTGGCGATCACGCAGCTCGACCAGATGTCGACCTCGGTGCCGCTCGACGCGCCGTGGACGGCGCCCAACGCTGCGGAGTGGGACAGCCAGACGCTCTACACGTGGCTGAAGAACAACAGTGCCTCGCCGCAGTTCATGGGCGTTGCCTCGGCCGCCACGGAGGCCATCTTCGGCGCCGAGCCGCGCGAGATCTCGCTGCTCTTCACGCTGTTCTACATCGCGGCCTCGGGGAACGAATCGAATCCGGGTACGTTCGAGCGGAACTTCAACACCCGCGGCGGCGGCCAGGCGCAGCGAATCGTGGGCGGCACCGGGCTGATCCCCGCGAGGATGGCGCAGGCGCTCGGCCGCCGGGTGCGGCTGCACTCGCCGGTCACGCGCATCGTGCAGACCCGCACCGGCGTGACCGTGCACACGGACAAGCTCGCCTACCACGGCAAGCGCGTGATCGTGGCCACGCCGCCGCCGATCGCCGGCCGGATCAGCTACGAGCCCGGGCTGTCGGCGCTACGCGACCAGCTCACCCAGCGCATGCCGATGGGCAGCCTGATGAAGGCCGAGGCCGTGTACGACAAGCCGTTCTGGCGCGACCAGGGCTACACCGGCCAGGCGATCAGCGACGTGGGTCCCGTGAAGGTGACGTTCGACAACTCGCCTCCGGACGGCTCGGTCGGCGTGCTGATGGGCTTCATCGGCGGCACCGAGGCGCGCCGGCTCACCCAGAAGAGCGCGGCCGATCAGCAGGCCGCGGCGCTCCAGAGCTTCGCCAACTACTTCGGCGACCAGGCCAAGAGCCCGAAGGAGTTCGTGCGGTTCAACTGGACGACCGAGCGCTGGAACCGCGGCTGCCCGGTCTCGGTGCTGGCGCCCGGGACGCTGCTCGACTTCGGCGAGGCGATCCGCCGGCCCGAGGGCAGGATCCACTGGGCCGGCACGGAGACCTCGACGTACTGGAACGGCTACATGGACGGCGCGGTGCGCTCGGGCGAGCGGGCCGCGGCGGAGGCGCTCGCCGGATGAGGCGTGCGCTCGTGGTGGCGGCGCTCTTCGCGCTGGCCGCCGCCCCCGCCGCGTCGGCACGCGCGAAATACGACGTCCAGACGCTGGCCAAGGTCCCGCCACCGGGACAGCCGGCGCTCGCGCTGGTGGCGCCGGACCGCACGATCTACGAGGGCACGTTCACCAACGCGTCCGGCAGCGCCAACGGCCCGTCGAAGGTGTTCGCGTTCTCGCCCACGGGCCAGCTGCTCCGCACCTACACGATCTCGGGGCAGGACCCGAACGCGGACAACGGCGTGCAGGTGGCCGCGTACGACTCCAGGGGCCGCCTCTACCTGCTCGACCAGCACCCCGCGCGCGTGCTGCGGCTGGACCCCAGGACGGGGTCGCAGACCACGTACGCGACGTTCAAGGACGTGCCGCCGTGCTCGCCGCCGTCCGGCGTGGGGAACGAGTGCTCCGCCACCACCTCCGACAACCCGCCCGAGCCCGACTACGCCGCGTGGGGCACCGACGGCTCGCTGTATGTGACCGACTACACGCAGGGCCTCATCTGGCGCGTCCCGCCGAACGGCGGCCAGGCCCACGTGTGGTTCACCGACCCCGCTCTCGACGGCCTCCAGTTCGGCCCGGCCGGGATCCAGCTCATGCCCGATCGGCAGACGCTGCTGTTCACCACGAGCGCCGGTCCGGCGACCGATCCGACGAGCGCCACCACGGGCGAGATCTACAAGCTCCCGATCCGGCCGAACGGCAACCCCGGCACGCTCACGAAGGTGTGGGAGAGCGGCCCCGCCGAGGCGCCGGACGGGATCGCGCTCGCGGAGTCGGGGAACATGTACGTGGCGCTCGTCGGGCCGAACGTGAACGCGATCGCGGTCGTGTCGCCCGCGGGCAAGGAGATCGCGCGCATCAGGCACGACAGCGGCGACCCGCCGTTCGACGAGCCCGCCAGCGTGTGGTTCGACAATGACCGCCTGATCGTGGCCAACGACGCCTACTTCTCGGGCGACGCCAGTCACTTCGCCATCTTCGACGTGTTCGCCGACGAGCCGGGTGCGCCGATCTTCGTTCCGAGTCACGACCAGCCCCAGATGACGAAGTACGCGCTGCGCGTGCGGCCGCGGCACGTGCGCGCGGGGCACCGGACGAGGATCAGGGTGACCGTGCTCGGCAACGGCTTCCGCCGACCGCACCGGCGCGTGAAGATCGGGCGGCTGACGCGGCGCACCAACAAGCACGGCGTCGCGACCTTCCGGATGAGACTGAGGCATGGCCGTGTGGCCGTCCGGCTGCTGGGCGTAGAGCGCCGCACCCTCGCGAAGGCATACATTCGCGCGCGATGAGCGACACGATCGTGGTCGGGGCCGGGCTGGCCGGCCTGGTGACGACACTCGAGCTGCTGGACAACGGCCACTCGGTGCTGCTGCTCGACCGCTGCAGGCCCGAGGAGGTCGGCGGCCTGGCACGCGAGGCGTTCGGCGGGATGTTCATGGTCGACACGCCGGAGCAGCGTCGCTCGGGCATCGAGGACACGGTCGAGCTGGCCACCGAGGACTGGATGCGGATGGCGGCCTTCGAGGACGGCGACGACCTGCCGCGACGCTGGGCCGAGGAGTACGTCAAGCGCGCCCGTGACGAGGTGGGCGTCTGGCTGAAGGAGCACGGCGTGCGCTTCTTCCCGGTCGTGAACTGGGCCGAGCGCGGCGTGTACGGCGACGGCAACTCGGTCCCGCGCTTCCACCTCACGTGGGGCTGCGGCAAGGCGCTCGTGGACTCGATGTGGGGCGCGGTCCGCGGCCGCGCCGACCTCGACGTGCGGTTCGGCACGCGCGTGACGGAGCTCGTCATCGACGGCGACCGCGTGGCCGGCGTGCGCACCGACGACGGCGGCGAGCATCGCGCCGAGCAGGTCGTGATCGCGGCCGGCGGCATCGGCGGCAACCTCGAAATCGTCCGCAGGTACTGGCCGGAGAACCTGGGCAGCCCGCCCGAGGACATCCTGATGGGCTCGCACTACTACGCCGACGGCGCGATGCACGAGGAGGTCGAGCGGCGCGGCGGCAATGTCACCCACCTTGGCCGGATGTGGAACTACGCCGACGCCGTGCGCCACCCCGAGCCGGCGCGCCCCCGCCACGGCCTGAAGCTGATCCCGCCGCGCTCCGGCCTTGTGCTCGACCCCACCGGCAAGCGCTACGGGCCGATCCCGCTGATCCCCACGTTCGACGCCTACTACGCGCTCGAGCGCATGTGCGAGGACGACCGCAAGTACTACTGGATGATCTGCAACTGGAAGATCGCGCGGCGCGAGCTCGACGTGTCCGGCTCGCAGCACAATCCGACGATCAGGGAGAAGCACCTCGTGCGGTTCCTGCTGGGGATCCTGCTCGGCAAGCCCACGCTCGTGAACTACTTCCTCGAGAAGTGCCCGGACTTCGTGAAGGCCGACTCGCTACCGGAGCTCACGCAGAAGATGGCGGAGGTGACCGGGGACGGCGCGCTCGACCGCGGACAGGTCGCGAAGGAGGTTCGCGACTACGACGCCACGCTCGCCCGCGGCAAGGGGCTCTGGAACGACGATCAGATCCGGCGCATCCAGCAGCTGCGCAACTGGCGCGGCGACCGCCTGCGCACGGCCAAGTTCCAGCAGATCGCCGACCGCAGGGCCGGTCCGCTGATCGCCATCCGGATGACGGTGATGGCGCGCAAGTCGCTCGGGGGAATCCAGACCGACCTGTCGGCCCGGGTCCTGCGGCCTGACGGCTCAGCGATTCCCGGGCTCTACGCGGTGGGAGAGGCCGCCGGCTTCGGCGGCGGCGGGCTGCACGGGAAGCGATCCCTCGAGGGGACGTTCCTCGGTGCCTGCGTCTTTACGGGGCGGGTCGCCGCGAAGGCGATCAGCAGTGGCTGAAGTGGCCCCCGCACTGCGACTCGTGGGCGCAGCAGGAGGTTGCGTCGGTGAACGAGCGACCGCAGCTGCCGCAGCGCCAAAATTCCTTGAACAGGGACGGGCGCTTCTCTGCGGTCGGAGTAACGGTGGTCATACCGTCCTTTCGATAGGGGTTATTAGAACTAACACGGACAATCGGGAATGGTTACGGTCATGGCCGAGTCCGTAGCCGAGTTCATGCTCAGTCGCCTCCAGGAGGACTGGGGCATCGGCCGCTTCTACGGCTATCCGGGCGACGGGATCAGCGGCTTCATGGGCGCCTTCCAGGAGCTCGGCGGCAAACCGGAGTTCGTCCAGGTTCGCCACGAGACGATCGCCTCCTACGCGGCGTGCGCACACTCGAAGTTCACGGGCGAAGTGGGCGCGTGCATCGCGACCTCCGGGCCGGGCGCGGTGCAACTGCTCAACGGCCTGTACGACGCCAAGCTCGATCACCGGCCGGTCGTCGCTCTCGTCGGCCAGCAGCAGACGGTCTCGCTCGGCTCCGACTGGCTGCAGGAGGTGGACCTGCACACGCTGCTGGGCGACGTGAGCGAGTTCGTGCAGACGTGCATGGCGCCGGAGCAGGCGCGTCATCTGGTGGACCACGCGATGCGCGCCGCCATCGCCACCCGCGGCGTGGCCTGCATCGTGGTCCCGGTCGACGTCCAGCACGCCGACGCCGCGGACCCGCCCAAGTCGCACGGCTCGGTGTTCTCCTCAGCGGGGATCAGCATGCCCGCGGCGGTGCCCGAGGCGCACGACCTCCAGCGCGCGGCAGATGCCTTGAACGCGGGCTCGCGCGCGGCCATCCTCATCGGCCAGGGGGCGATCGGGGCGCAGGACGAGGTGGTCGCGGTGGCGGACGCGCTCGGCGCCGGGGTGGCGAAGGCGCTGAACGGCCGCGCGGCGCTGCCCGACGACCTGCCGTTCGTGACCGGCGCCATCGGTCTGCTGGGCACGAAGGCCTCCAGCGACCTGATGGCCGACTGCGACACGCTCCTGATGGTGGGGTCCAACGTCCCATTCGCCGACTGGCTGCCCTCCGAGGGTCAGGCGCGCGGCGTGCAGATCGACGTCGACGGCCGCCACATCGGCATGCGCTACCCGATGGAGGTGAACCTCGTCGGCGATGCGGCGCACACGCTGCGCGCGCTGCTGCCGCTGCTCGAGCGCAAGACCGACCGCTCGTGGCGCGAGAAGATCGAGAAGTCGGTAACCGCTGGGTGGCGGGTTCTTCAGGAGCGGGCGATGCTGCCGGGCAACCCGATCAATCCCCAGCGCGTCTTCCAGGACGTGTCGGACATCCTGCCGGAGCTCTGCATCACCACCGCCGACTCCGGCACGTCGGCCAACTGGTGGGCGCGCCACCTCAAGCTGCGCAAGGGGATGATGGCCGGCATCTCGGGAACGCTCGCCACGATGGGCTGTGCGGTGCCGTACGCGCTCGCCGCCAAGTTCGCCCATCCCGACCGCCCGGTGATCGCCTTCGTGGGCGACGGCGCGATGCAGATGATCGGCATCAACGCGCTGATCGACATCGCCTTCTACGCCGACCGCTGGCCCAACGGCACCTGCGTGATCGCGGTCCTGAACAACGGCGACCTGAACGAGGTCACCTGGGAGCAGCGGGCGATGGCGGGCGACCCCCGTTACGAGGTGTCGCAGACGCTGCCGGCGTTCGACTTCGCGGCGTTCGCGCGCTCGCTCGGACTGCACGGCATCCGCGTCGAGGAACCGGGCGCGGTTCGGCCCGCGTGGGAGGAGGCGCTCGCGCATGACGGCCCGGTGGTCCTGGACGTGCTCACGGACCCGAGCGTGCCCCCGATGCCTCCTCAGCTGCGCTTCGAGACCGTGCGCAACATGACCCGCGCGTTTCTCAAGGGGGACCCCGCCGCGCGCGACATCATGCGCCACGCCGCCCGCGCGCGCAGCAGCGAGTGGTCCAACCGTTAGGTTCTGATGGCGCGTCCGCGCTCGTACCGGCGGTGGTCAGCACGTCGCGGCGGGCGTAACGTTTGACACAACCCCGGTCGCGGAGCACCCCAATCACCACCGCCGGCTTCAGCCACGAAGCTCTCTTCTACGCAGGACCGCGCGACTTCGTGCAGCGCAACGCGGCGTTCATCCGCGCCGGCATAGCGCGCGAGGAGCCGGTGCTCGTGATGGTGCGCGGCGACAAGATCGACGCGCTCCACGACGAGCTCGACCGCGAGGCCGCGCCGGTGGAGTTCGTCGACATGGCCGAGGCCGGGCGCAATCCCGGCCGCATCATCTCGCGCTGGAGCGACTTCGCCGCGGAGAACGCGGGCGGGCCCATGCGCGGCATCGGCGAGCCGATCTGGGACGGCCGCGGGCGCGAGGAGCTGCTCGAGTGCCATCACCACGAATCGCTCGTCAACCTCGCGTTCGGGGGCGTCGCCGGCCTCCGTCTCGCGTGCTCGTACGACACCGAGGCGCTGCCCGCCACGGTGATCGAGGAGGCGCGCCGCACGCACCCGCTGATAGCGGACGGCGACGAGCTCAGGGAGTCGCGGGAGTACATGCCGTCGCGGGCGCATGAGCATCACCACGCGCGACTCCCGCGCCCCGATGCGCGCACGAACGAGACGGTGTTCGACGTGGGCTCGCTGGCCCTGTTGCGGCGCTTCGTGCGGGATCAGGCCGAGGTCGCACACCTGCCGGTGGCCCGCGCCGACGATCTCGTGATGGCCGTGAACGAGGCGGCCACAAACAGCATCCGGTATGGCGGAGGGACCGGCCGGCTGCGGACGTGGATCAACGACGTCGCACTCGTATGCGAGGTGCGCGACCGCGGCGTGATCGACGACCCCACCCTCGGGCGGGTCCGGCCGAGCGGATCGATCGCCGGCGGGCACGGGCTGTGGCTGGCGCACCAGGTCTGCGACCTCGTGCAGGTCCGCTCGGACAAGGACGGGAGCGTCGTGCGCATGCACGTGCTCCTGCCGGCGCTCTAACGGGCTGACACGCCGGCGGGTGCCGCCAGCGCGGCTGGAAGCTCCTCACGCGAGCTTGCGTCGAGCTTCTGGTAGACGTGCCGGAGGTGCCACTGCACCGCTTTGACCGTGACGAAGAGTGCCTCCGCGATCTCGCGGTTCGTCATGCCGGCCGCCGCCATCTCGGCCACGCGCAGCTCGCTCGGGGTGAGCGAGTCGACGCCGCTGCGCGCGCGCCGGCGCAGCCGTGCGCCCGCCGCCCGCAGCTCCTCCTCAGCACGCCGGGCGAGCGCGCGACTGCCGATCGCCTGCGCGAGGCCGAGCGCGAGCAGGAGCCGCTCGCGCGCGTCCGAACGCTGCCCGGCGCGGCGCAGAGCGGCACCCAGCTCGACCTGGGACGTGCACAGGTCGAGCCGCCCCTCGGAGCCGTCGAGCACGTCGACGCTGGCCTGGAGGTGCGCGAGCCGCTCGCCGGGGTCCGCGGCTACGAGGCCCAGGCCGCGCAGTGCCACCCCGATCGGGCGCGGGGCCCCCCAGCGACGCGCGACTGCCACCTCCTCGGCGGCGAGGCGACAAGCCTCCTCGCGTTGGCCGAGGCGTGCGAGCGCAAGGGCCAGTGAGGAGCGCCACTCGTTGTACACGGCGGGGTTCTCGGCCACTCCGGTGAGCCGCTGCCACGCAAGGAAATCGTCGCGTGCCGCCTCGACGCGGCCCTGCAGGAGTCGCAGCCGCCCGCGCGCGCCGAAGAACGGACCCCACGTCAGCGCCGCGGCGTCGCGATCGTCTACTCCGCCTGCCACCTGCTCGGCGTCGTCCAGACGGTCGTCCTCGACGGCGAGGTGGATGCTGAGCGCGAGCGCTGTCGGCAGATACTGCTCCCATCCGTAGCGCCGCGCGTCGAGGGCGCGCTCGAGGTCGGCGCGGGCGTCCGTGATGCTGCCGGTCAGGTAGCGGCAGTACGCGCGGCAGAAGCTCGCCGTGGCGAAGCCCATCACCGAGCCGCGCCGCCGCGCCTCGTCGATCGCGTCGCTGAAGATGCGGTCGATCTGCTCGTACCGCCCTGCTCCCGACAGGACCATGGTCACGGCGTATATCGCGGTGCCGTCGGCGGTCTCCTGCTCGAGCAGCGCGCCGCCGCCGTAGGCGCGTTCCGCGATCGCGATCGCCTGGTCGCGGGGCGCCGCGGCAAACGCCATGAGGAGGGCGGTCTGGGCGAGCCACGCCCGCTCGGCGAGCTTCATCTCGGTGCGCGGCGGCGGCAGGTCGCCGGGCGGCGTCTCGAGCGTCTGAAGCAGGGCGGGATCGAGCGTCGCGACGTGCCCGTACTCGGCGCGCAGCTCGAGTTCGAGCTCGGCGTCGTGGTCGCCGAGCTCGTCGAGGCCGCGCTCGAGCTGCGCACATGCGCCCGCGAGCCGGCCTTGCGCGTACAGCGCCCGCGCGAGCCCCTGCAGGGTTCTCGCTCGCCGGCGAGGGTCGCGCTCGAGCGCCAGCGCCTCCTCGAACCGCGCGGTGGCCGTGGGAGCACCTGTGATCGCCTCGACCGCCCCGAGCTCGCGTAGCACGTCCGCCCGCTCTGCCGCGCGCGGCGGCTCCTCGAGCGCGCGTACGAGAAAGGCCGCCGCGGACTCCGGCGCACCCTGGACCCGCGAGCGCCGGGCCGCCTCGCGCAGCGTGTCCACCGCATGCGGATCGCCGCTGCGCGGGCTCTCGAGCACGTGAACGGCCACCTGCTCGATCGGCGCGTCGCGGCGCTCGAGGACCGCTGCGGCCCGTGCATGCAGAAGCGCGCGCGCGGCGGGCGGTATGTCGGAGTGCACCGAGGTGGCGATCAGGGGGTGAGCGAACGCGAGCGGAAGGCCGGATCGCAGAAGATCGACGGCGGCGAGCGCGTCGGCGGCTCGCGAGGCCGCGGCCACGTCGAGTCCTGAGACCTCGGCCGCATCCGCCAGGCGCGCGTTCTCGGCGAGGACGGCGGTGGCGCGGGCCAGCGCCAGGGCGTCTTCCGGCAACCGTGCGAGCCGCGCGACGACCGTGCGCAGGATCGTTTCGGGCACGAGGCGCTCGAGCGCCAGGGTCGCCTCGGGGCCCCGCCCGACGTCCTCGGCCGCCAGCGAGTGCAGCAGCTCGACGAGCAGGAACGGATTGCCTCCTGTCAGGCGGTGGCACGCCTCTGCGAACTCCGCGCCGGCTCGTCCGAACCCCTGCGAGCGGACGATTGCGGCCACCGCGTCCAGCGACAGCGGCGCGACGGCCGCGACCGCCGCCGCGCGCTCGGCTGCGAGCGATGTGAGCGGAGCCTGCGTGTGCGCTGATTCGCCGGGGCGAGCCGCAGCCACGATCGCCACGGGCAGGTCGTCGATCCGACGCGCCACGTAGAGAAGGAACCGGAGCGACGGCGCGTCGCACCAATGGAGGTCGTCGACGAGCATCACGAGCGGCGCGCGCTCCGCCAGATTCGAGACGAGCCAGTGGAGGCCGTGCACGAGCGATGGCGAGCGGTCCTCCACGCCCGCGTCGACGGTCTGGTCCAGCAGGGGACGAGCCAGGGCGGCGGCGCCCTCGAGCAGCGCCGCGGGCTCGTCGGCGCCCGCCGCAGCGAGTCGCGGCTCGATCAGCTGACGTACGACGCCGAACGCGAAGTCGTGCTCGAGCTCGCTCCCGCGCGCGGCGAGGACGTCCATCTCGAGCTCCGCCGCGAGACCACGCGTGGCGTCGAGCAGCTTCGACTTGCCGACGCCCGCGTGTCCCTCGAGCACTACCACCCGGCCGCTGCCCGCCCGCGCCGACTGGAGGGCGTCCGCGAGCAGGCCGAGCTCGCGCTCGCGCTCATGGAGATCCCGCGGCGGCTCGTCCTCGACGCGCGCGGCGACTTCTGCGTCCTCAATTGCCAAACCAAGCCCAGATAAGGGCGTGCATCGCTTGATAAGCAATTTCTTTGGCACGTATGCACAAGCGATGTCGCCGAAAAGACTAGAGGGGGGGCCTAGGGCGAGCGGCCGCGGCACGGCGTACGGTCGATGCGCATGTCGAATGCGCCGACGGAAAGGATCGCCGTGTGCTCGCGAGTTCGCGCCCTCGTCCTAGCCCTGCTCGTGGCGGCTGCCGTCGCCCCACAGGCTGCGTTCGCCGCGAGGTGGGCGCCGCCGGTGACGGCCCCCGCGTCCTCCGCCCAGCGGGGCACCGATCCGGTAGCCGGCGTGGACCCGGGAGGGCGGGTCACCGCGCTCACGGCCGGCGTCAGCAACACCGAGAACACGCCACCGTCGCTGTTCGGCAACGACTTCGACGGCTCGAGCTGGTCGGCGCCTGCCGAGCTCGGGCACGACAGCGAGCTGGGCTTCGAGAACCAGAATCACCCCGACAAGGACCTCGCGGTCGGTGCGGGCGGGGACGCCGCGGCCGTGTGGTCGAAGTGCGAGTTCAGCACGGGCGTGTGCCAGATCTGGGGCGCGTTCCGCCCGGGTGGCGGCGGTTGGAGCGCTCCGCAGATGATCTCCGACGAGACGCTCACAGCGAACGAGATCATGTACGCGACGGTCCCGGTGGCGGCGGTCGACGGCGACGGCAACGCGACGATCGCGTGGGACCGCCAGGTCAAGCACTTCGGGTCGTGGGTCAGCGACAGCATCATGACCCGCACACGCTCGGCCGACGGCACACTCGGCGCCGAGACGGAGCTGGCATCCGTGGACAGGACAACGAGCCCGGATCGCTTCCTCGACGTGCGGGTCACGGACGACGCAGCGGGAGACGCGGCCGTCGCCTGGATGAAGCTCACCCCCGGCAGTGTCATCGAGGCGTTCGCGTCGACGCGGCCGAGCGGTGGCACATGGGCCGCCGCGCAGTCGCTGAGTGGTCCCCGCAGCTGGAATGAGGGGCACCAGCTGGACGTGCGGATGGATGCCGCAGGTCGCGCAACCGCGCTGTGGACCCTCGATGGCGGAACGGACGATGACGGCTTCGACACCGTCACGCCCAAGTCGCGCACGCAGGCCGCCGACGGCTCCTGGCTGGCGGAGCAGGCCCTCCCGGTGCATCGCGTCTCCTCGTTCTCCGGCGTGGGAGACAACATCGACTTCGCGGAGGACGACGCCGGCGATGTGCTCGTCGCGTGGGGCGAGTACACCCCGGACGGCAACTCCGTGCTGAAGGCCGCCCCGCGCGCTGCAGGGGCGTCAAGCTGGCCTTCGGGCGAGACGCTGGACGACAGCCTCACCGGTCGGCCGAGCGTCTCGATGAACGCGGCCGGTGACGCCGTCGTGGCGTGGCAGCACTCACGCTGGGACGACGAGCAGTTCACCGATCGCTACACCGTCAAGGCGGACGTGCGGCCAGCCGGGGGATCGTTCCAGGGCGTGGATCAGGTGCTGCCTGAGACATACGGATACGAAAACGTGGCCGGACTGATCGACGGGGATGGGATGGCGACGGTAATCGCCGACTCCCCGGACTCGAACGGCTATGCGCGCCTCGTCGCGTCCCATACGGACGCTGTCGCCCCGACGATCGCGATCAGCGCTCCCGCCGACGGCGCGCACTATGGACAGGGTCAGCCGCTTGCCGCCGACTATTCGTGCGACGACCCGAGTCCCGGGTCCGGCGTCGCGAGCTGCGACGGCGACGTCGCGGACGGAGTCGCCGTCGATACCTCCTCGCCGGGCGTCCACGCCTTCACAGTGCACGCCACCGACGGTGCCGGGAACGTCGCGGCACCGCAGACCGTGACCTACACGGTCGACGCGTCGTCATCCCCCGACGACGGCTCGCCCTCGGACGCCTCGCAGAACGGCGGCGGGTCCGGCGACGGGGGCCATACCGGCGGCCCCGGCGGTGAGAGCCCGCAGCCCGGCGGCGGAACGATGGGCCAGCAGGGCGCGACCGGCACGACCGGACCCTCCGCGGCCGAACTCCAGGCGGCCTTCGAGGTGGCCATCGAGCAGGCGACGAAGATGGCCGCCGCCATCGCGAAGGGCATGGGCGACTTGAAGAAGTTCGTGGACGGCATCACCATCGCGCTGAGCGGGAATGCGGGCGACCGGGTCGAGGCGGGCGTCTTCATGCCCGCTGGACGCCACGCGAAGCTCGCGTCCGCCAGCCGCAAGCGCAGGCCGGTGGTGCTGGCGCGCGGCGTGGTCAGGTTCAAGCATGCGGGCGAGCGCAAGCTGAAGATCAGGCTCACGCGCGCGGGGCGCCGGACCCTGAAGAAGGCGAAGAAGCTGAAGGTCACGCTGCGGATCACGTACACGCCCGCCGGCGGTGCGCCCGTGACGCGCTACAAGCGAGTGACCCTGAAGCACAAGAAGCGGCGCAAGCGCCACCGCCACTACTAGACGACGGACCGCAGCATCTGGGCGCGCCAGCGGCTCGACCGCACGGCGGCGCTGAGCGTGTCGACGTCGTACGCACCCTCGTGGCGCCTGCCGTTGATGAAGAACGCGGGCGTCCCGGTCACGCCGCTGGCGTCGGCGCTCGCCACGTCCTCGGCGATCCGCTCGTCGCCCGTGTGGTCGTGGATGTCTCTCCAGAAGCGATCGCGGTCGAGTCCGATCTGCTCCGCGTAGCGATCGAGGTCGCGCCCGTCGAGCGCGTCCTGGTGGTCGAGCAGCAGATCGTGCATGTCCCAGAACGCCCCCTGCGCCGCCGCTGCCTCGGCGCCCTCCGCCGCGAGCTCGGCGTGGCCGTGCACGTCGTTCAGCGGCAGGTGGCGCCACACGTAGC
Source organism: Thermoleophilaceae bacterium (assembly GCA_025928265.1). GTDB lineage: Bacteria > Actinomycetota > Thermoleophilia > Solirubrobacterales > Thermoleophilaceae > JAICJV01. Next base: position 29,333 of record JAICJV010000006.1, on the reverse strand, counting down.
GGAGGTCGTCGCCGAACGAGCTCAGGAGCTCGCGGATCGCGATCTCGGCCTGGCCGCAGTAGGGGCACTCGTAGTCGCCGTACTCGACGAGCGTGACCGGTGCGTCGTCGGAGCCGCGGATGTGATCGCGCTCTGGATCGACGTCCTCGGAGAGGTCGAGGATGTCGGCGCGCGTGGCGGCCACCTGGCGGGCGCGCAGCTCCGCCGGGAGCCGGCGGATCAGCCGGAACGCGACGAGGCCCGACAGCGTCGCGAGGACCGCCGCGGCCAGCACCCCGAGCTTCGCCTCCGCGAGATGGTCGCCGCTGAACGCGATGCTCGACACGAGCAGCGACACCGTGAAGCCGATGCCCGCCACCGTGCTGCCGGCGCTCAGCACCGGCCAGCTCACGGCCGGCTGCGCGCCGCCCAGTCGCGGTCGTGATGCCAGCCACGCCGAGCCGACGATGCCGATCGGCTTGCCGATCACGTAGCCGAGCGCGATCCCGATCGTTATCGGTGAGGTGACAGCGCGCGACAGCAGGTCGCCCGTGATGTGGACGCCGGTGTTGGAGAGCGCGAACAGCGGGACGATCACGTAGCTCGTCCACGGATGCAGCCGGTACTGCAGCCGGTCGTTGGCGGGCACCGCCAACTCGACGCCCAACCGCGTGGTGCGCGCAAGCTGCGGGGTGGGTTGCTCGCGGAACGAGCGCGCGAGCGCGGTCACGCGCTCGAGGTCCACGCGGCGCGCGGGATAGGCGGTGGTCACAAGCCCGACGGCCAGGCCGGTGATGACCGGGTCGACGCCGGATTTGAACAGCGCGACCCACATGCCCACGCCGAGGATCAGCGCCGCGCCGCTGCGCCACCCGAGTGGCGCGAACCGCAGTGCCAGCAGAACCCCGAACAGCACGACCGCGATCACCAGCGCCATGACCTCTACGTGCGTCGTGTAGACGGTCGCAATCACGAGCAGCGCCACGAGGTCGTCGACGACGGCGCCCGTGAGCAGCGCCACCCGCAGCCGCGTGCCGCCCGGAGCGATCAGGGCGAGCACTCCCAGCGCGAACGCGGTATCGGTGGACATCGCCGCGCCCCAGCCGTGCGCGCCCGCGCCGCCGGCGTTGGCGGCCGTGAAGATCAGGACGGGCACGAGCATCCCGCCGATCGCCGCAGCCGCGGGGAGCGCGAGGCGGCGGCGCTCGCGCAACTCGCCGCGGTCGAGCTCGCGCTTGGCCTCGAGCCCGACCACCAGGAAGAAGAACGTCATCAGCCCCTGGTTCACGAGATGGCGCAGGTCGAGCGCGATGCCGCCGTCGCCGATGTTGAGCGACACGCGCGTGGTCCAGAACGACTCGTAGGTGTCGCGCCACGGCGAGTTGGCCCACAGCAGGGCGACCACGGCCGCCCCGAGCATGACCACCGCGCCGCCGGTCTCGTTGCTAAGGAAGTCGCGGACCGGTGCGGCCAGGTTGCGGACCCACGCGGTCCGGCCGCGGAGCGCGAGTGACGTGGCGGTCGTCATCAGCCGGTCGGACCGAAGCGCTCGGTGCGGATCCGCGCGGGATCGAATCCCGCTGTCATCGCGAGGTCGGCGGCGGCCTCCACGAATCCGTTGCTGCCGCAGATGAAGACGGTGCCGTCGGAATGATCGGCGGCGGTGAACATTCCGGCGTCGATGTGGCCGGTGTGGCCCGCCCAGCCGGGTGGCGCGTCGCGCGTGAACGTGAGCGTTGCGTCCCCGTCGATCTCGCCGGCGAAGATGACGTCGTCGGCGTGGCGGACCGAGTAGATCAGGCGCATCTGTCCGTGGTCGTGGGTGAGCCGGCGGTGTCGCAGCATCGCCATCAGCGGGACGACTCCGGACCCGCCACCCACCAGCAACACCGGCGACTCGCCGCGCCAGACGAAGTACGACGCGAACGGGCCGCGCACCTCAACCTGGTCGCCGACCTCCACGACGTCGTGGAAGTAGGGCGAGACCTCGCCGTCGGCGAGCCGGTCGATCGTGAGCTCGACCGTGCCCTTCTCGAGCGGTGACGAGGCGACCGAGTAGGACCGCTGCGCGCGGTAGCCGTCCGGCGCGGTCAGTCGCACGTCGTAGTGCTGCCCGGGCAGGTGCGGCATCCACATCGGCAGCACGAGCCGGAACGACTTCACGCGCGGCGTCTCGCGCTTGACCTCGGTGACGGTCGCGATCTGCCACCGCCCCGGCGCCCGCTGCGAGACCTCCATCAATCGCCCCAGTAGCGCTGCTCGCGCCAGGGGTCGCCGTAGTTGTGGTAGCCGTTCTGCTCCCAGAAGCCCGGCTCGTCGCGATCCATGATCCGAAGCGCGGCGATCCACTTGGCGCTCTTCCAGAAGTACAGGTGCGGGACGAGCAGCCGCGCCGGGCCGCCGTGCTCACGCGGCAGTGGCTCGCCCTCGTGCTCGGTCACGATCCAGGCCTTGCCACCGGTGAGATCGGCGACGGGCAGGTTGGTGGTGTAGCCGCCGTACGACATGGCCATCGCGTAGGCCCCCGCCGGCTGCGCGTCACCCAGCAGCGTGTCGAGCGAGACGCCCCCGAAGCTCGTGCCGAGCTTGGACCATTTCGTCACGCAGTGGATGTCGCACGGCACGGTCTCGAACGGCAGCGCCTCGAACTCGGCGCTCGTCCACTCGAGCTCGGTGCCGACCATGCCGTCGATCCGGAACTTCCAGGCCGTCCAGTCGATGCGCGGTGTGGGTCCGGCGGTGAGCACCGGGAAGCCGCGCTCGTAGTACTGGCCGGGAGGCAGCCTGTCGGCCAGCTCCTCCGGGCTCCGGCGGCGTCCTGTGAACCCGCGGGAGAAGAAGTTCGAGGCCATACGAACAACTTAGTCAGCGCGGCAAGTGCCGCGCAACGTCAGATCCGGCTACCAGACATCGCCGTCGCGCCAGTCGCAGGTGAGCTCGCCGCCGAGGTCGAGCGGCGCGGATCCCATGAGGACGAACACCGAGTCGTCCTCGTCGGGCGTCCGCTCGACCCCGGACGGCGTGAGCGCATACGTCGTGCCGCGCCAGCGCTCCCAGCCGCGCGCGGCGTAGAAGCCGGCGGCCATGTCGCTCGCGCCCAGGGCTCCCAGCTCGTAGGCACCGCGGATCACGCGCTCGAGCGCGTCCATCATCGCGCCGGCGTGGCCGCGGCGGCGCGACTGCTCGCGCACCACGACGCCCTCCACGTAGCCGGTGCGCAGCGCACGCCCCCGGTGGATGAGCCGGCGCTGGACCACCGACGCGTGACCCACCAGCTCGCCGTCCTCGAACACGATCGCGTGCATGCCGCCCAGCGCGTGCTCCCAGTCGTGCGCGGTCATGTCGTCCGCGAACACCTCGTACAGGAGCGCGCGGGCGGAGGCGAGGGTGGCGGGGTCGAGGTCGGCGGTGTGCGCCACGCGCAGGCTGCTCATGTGGCGCATGCTGGCATCGGGTTGACATGTGACCAAATGGTCACGTATTATCTCCGGCATGGACGAGGTCTTCAGAGCGCTGGCCGACCCGACGCGCCGCAGCCTGCTCGACGAGCTGTTCCGGCAGGACGGGCAGACCCTCGGCGCGCTCGAGGAGCGCCTTCCGATGACGCGCTTCGGCGTCATGAAGCACCTGAAGGTGCTCGAGGAGGCCGGCCTCGTGGTCACGAAGAGGCGCGGCCGCGAGAAGCTGCACTTCCTCAACCCCGTCCCGATCCGGCTCGTCCACGACAGGTGGGTGAGCAAGTACGCCGAGCCGTGGGCCGCGGGCCTGAGCGAGCTCAAGCACGACCTGGAGGATGCGGTCATGGAGAAGGTGTTCGAGATCTACATCAAGACGACGCCCGAACGGCTCTGGGAGGCGATCACCAATCCCGAGCAGCGCGCGAGGTACAACTTCGGCGTGGGCATCGAGTCCGACTGGACGAACGGGTCGGCGTACCGCGCGGTGCACCCGCGCGCCGGCATGGCGATCAGCGAGGGCGAGAACCTCGAGGTCGATCCGCCGCAGCGACTCGTGCAGAGCTTCAACGCGCTCTGGAGCGACGACGTGAAGGCGGCCGGCACCTCGCGCGTGACGTGGGAGATCGAGCAGGTCGAGGACTCGTGCCGGCTCACGATCACCCACGACCATCTGCCCGAGGGTGCGAACCCGCAGCTCTACGGCGGCTGGCCGATGATCCTGTCCGGCCTCAAGACGCTGCTCGAGACCGGCGAGGAGCTGACCACGCCGGGGTCCCTGATGTATGCGGGCGCGGGCGGCTAGCTGGTGATGCGCAGCGCGAGCGCCAGCTCGAGGCGCTCCTGCGGGTCGTCGAGCGCGTCGCCCAGGACGTCGCGCAGCTGACCGAGCCGGTAGCGGACCGTCTGTACGTGCACGTGCAGACGGTCCGCCGCCGGCCGTGCCTCGCCCAGCGCGTCGAGCCCCGCGCGCAGTGTCTCCTCGAGGCGTGAGCGCTGGCCCTTCGGCAGCTCGTCGAGCGGGGCGAGGCGACGGCGAGCGAGGTCGCTCGCCAGGCGTGTGTCGCGGGCGAGGATGAGATCGAGGAGGTGGTCGTCGGCCAGTACGAGGTCGGCGTCACTGATTTCGAGCGCGAGGTGCGCGCGGCGTGCCGACTCGGCCGCATCATCGATCGCCACGCTCGGACCGAGCGCGCCCCGGGTGTCGCGTAGAGCCCGTCGCAGCTCGTCGTGGCGCCCCGGCCCGTCGGGGTCGGGGATGACGCCGCAGCCGTTCGCGACGAGCGCGGGCGGCGGGAGGCGCGCGCCGACCCGCTCGGTCGCGCGCGGGTCGAACGCGAGCACCGCGACGCGATCCGGGAATTGCCAGCCCGCGTCGGCCGCGACGCGCGGAAGTTCCGCGGGTTGCGGGTCGGACAGCAGCGCCTCGACCAGCCGGCGGCGGCGCTCCAGTTCCGCGCGCGCGGCGAGCGACTGCTCGAGCGCATGGCCCTCGGCGGAGGCCGCCGAGATCTCGTCGATGTAGGCGAAGATCGCCTCGGCCAGCTCGTACATGACGTGCGGCTCGACGCCGGCATGCTCGCCCGCTTCGGCCATCCCGCGCCATGCGGTCTGCGCCCCGACGCGGTACGCGCCGAGCAGCGCGTCGAGCGGCCGCCCGTTGCGCGCCTCGCCGCGACCGAACTGGACGTATACCTCGCGGCCGGGAATCCGCGTGGTCGCGCCGGAGTCGCGCAGCTCGATGAAGCCGTCGAGCGCCTGGCGCACGCCGGTGCGGACATTTCGGTCGAGCACCCGATAGGCGGGTACGGCCGCCTGCACCGACGCGATCACCTCGTTCACCAGCTCGGGGAGTGCAGGCCGCAGCCACGTCTCGATGTTTGTGCGATCGCTCAAAATCCCGCCACGCAGATGTGGCTGCGGTGGGTAGGACGGTTCGATTCACGTCCGTACGCTCAAAAGCATGTCAAAACTTGAGCGCTACGCGAACCTCACCGCCGTCGTCCTCCCGTTCGCCGCCTTCGCCGCGGCGATCGTCCTGCTGTGGAACCGAGCCGTGGGGTGGACCGATCTCGCGATCCTCAGCGGCATGTACCTGGTCACCGCGCTGGGCGTGACGATCGGCTACCACCGCATGCTCACCCACCGCGCCTTCGATGCGGCCAGGCCGGTCCGCTACACGCTGGCGGTACTCGGCTCGATGGCCGTGCAGGGACCCGTGCTCGACTGGGTCGCCGACCATCGCAAGCACCACGCCTTCACCGACGAGGACGGCGACCCGCACTCGCCGCACGGCCATGGCGGCGGCTTCGGCGGCGCGCTGCGCGGGCTGCTGTACGCCCACATGGGGTGGCTGCTCGAGACGCAGGGCACCGCCACGAAGCGCCGCTACGCGCGCGACCTGCTCGAGGATCCCGGCATGCGGGCGATCTCGCGGACGTTCCCGCTGCTCGTCCTGCTGGGCCTCGCGATCCCGTTCGCGCTCGGCTTCCTGCTCACCGGCTCCGTCGCCGGCGGCCTGACCGGACTGCTTTGGGGCGGCCTGGTCCGTATCTTCCTGGTCCACCACGTGACCTGGAGCATCAACTCCGTGTGCCACTTCTTCGGCACCCGCCGCTACGAGACCGACGACATGAGCACCAACGTCTTCTGGCTAGCCCTGCCCTCCCTGGGTGAGTCGTGGCACCACAATCACCACGCGTTCCCGCGCTCCGCGCGCCATGGGCTGCGCTGGTGGGAGCTCGACGTGTCGGGGCTGGTCATCGGCGGACTCGAGAAGCTCGGTCTCGCGCGCAACGTGGTCCGTATCGACGAGAGCCGCGTGCGCGAGCGCGAACTGGCTGCGTGACGCTCCTCGGCGAGGACGCCCTGCGTGAGCGGGTGGAGCGGCTCGCGTCGATCCAGCGCGCTTCGGCGAGCCCGGGGGAGCGCGAGGCCGGGGAGCTGATCGCCGAGGAGATGCGTTCCACGGGCGCGCGCGTGGCGGTCGAGACGGAGCGGGTGCACGGCACCTACTGGTGGCCGATCGGCCTCCCGTGCTTCGCGGCCGCGCTCGCCGGACTGTCGCGCAGCCGCCTCCTCGCGCTGGTGGTCGGCGCTCTGGCCGCGGCATCCACGGCCGAGGACGTGCGCGCGGGGCCGCGCTTCCTTCGCCGGCTGCTGCCGCAGCACGAGACGACCAACGTCATCGCGGAGTTCGGCGACCCGGCGGCCGAGAACGTGGTGCTCGTCACCGCGCACCACGACGCCGCGCATTCGGGCATCGTCTTTCACCCGGAGCTGCCGCGCGCCATGGCACGGCGCTTCCCGAAGCTGCACGAGAAGCAGACAACCACGCCGCCGACGATGTGGGGCGCGGTGTTCGGGCCCGCGTTCGTGGCCTTGGGCGCGCTGCTCGGCAGCTCGCGGTTGCGGGCGTTCGGCGTCGCGCTGTCGGCGGGCTTCGCCGCGGCGATGACGGACATCGGCGTGCGCGCCGTCACGCCGGGCGCCAACGACAACGCCACGGGTGTGGTCACGCTGCTGTCGCTCGCGCACTGGCTCTCGGACAACCCGCCCGCGCGCACGCGCGTGGTGCTCGTGTCCGCCGGCTCCGAGGAATCGTTCATGGAGGGGATGGTGCGATACGCGGAGCGCCACTACGCCGAGCTGCCGCGCGACCGCACGAAGGTGATCTGCGTCGACACGGTCGGGTCGCCGAAGCTGCTGCTCCTGCTGGGCGAGGGCATGCTCGGCATCCGCGACTACTCGCCCGGGCTCTTCGCGTTCCTGATGGAGTGCGCCGGCGAGCTCGGCATCGACGTGCACGACACGCTGCGCTTCCGCAACGCCACCGACGGGCTGATCGCCCTAAAGGCGGGATTCGACGCAGCCATGCTCGGCTCGGTGGACGAGTACAAGATCCCGACGAACTACCACTGGCCGACCGACACCGCGGACCGGGTGGACTACTCGACGGTGGCGGACGCGGCGCGGCTGTGCGCGCGGGCTATCGAGAGGGTGGACGCGGGCTCCAGGGCGTAGAAATGCACGTTCGCCAGGTGAACGTCCATTACTCCCCGTTATACGGGGTAGAAACGGACGTTCGCGCCCGCGGCCTCCTATCCGGCGCTCAGCTCTTGCCGGAGCCGGGCCTCGACATCCGGCGGTGCATCTCGGCCTTCACGCTGTCGGGCATGAGGCGGCTGAAACGGCCCTGCGCCTTGGTCGGGACCGACGCCGAGATGACGCGCTCCTTGCCCGCCATGAGCGCCTCGAAGCCGTCGCGCGCCACGTCGGCCGGATCGTCCTTGCCGCTCGAGCCGACCTTCGTGTCGAGCATTCCCGCGCGCTCGAAGAACTCCGTGTCCGTGGGCCCCGGCATCAGCGAGGTGACGCTCACGTTCGTGTCCTTCAGCTCGTTGCGGAGCGCGAGCGCGAACGACTGGTCGAACGATTTCGACGCGTTGTAGACAGCCTGGAACGAGCCGGGAATCGCCGACGCGATCGAGGACGTGATGAGGATGCGGCCGTGGTCGCGGGCGGCCATGTCGCGGACCACGTACCAGGCGAGGTGCACGGTCGAGCGCACGTTCAGATCGACGATCCGCAGCTCGTCCTGGAGGTCGCTGTCCTTGAAGGCGCCGCCTCCGCCGACGCCGGCGTTCAGCGCCGCCGCGTCGAGCGGGCGGCCGATCTCCTGCACGCGGCGCCAGAGCGCCTCGACGCCGTCGGCCGTGGCCAGGTCGACCTGCACGGGCATCACGCGCACGCCGTGCGTCTCGATCGCCGTGGTCGCCGCGGCCAGCTCGGTGTCCTCTGCGGCGATGATCAGATCGAAGCCGTGCTGGGCGAACTGCCTGGCGAGCTCTAGCCCGATCCCGCTGGAGGCGCCGGTGACGAGTGCCAGGTCTCGATCGGTCGAGGATTCCATGCGTCCGTTGGTTCCCGGGTCGGACCGCCGGAAACGGCGCTGTCGGCCACCAGAGCCTCGAACGCCGCCACCACAGCGGGGTCGAACTGGCTCCCCGAGCAGCGCCGGAGCTCCGCGTGTGCCTCGGCGGGCGGGCGGCCGCGGCGGTAGGCGCGGTCGGCGATCATGGCCTCGTAGGCGTCGCAGACCGACACGATCCGCGCCGCCAGCGGGATCTCCTCGCCGGCGATGCCGTCGGGATAGCCGCCGCCCTCCCAGCGCTCGTGGTGGCTGCGCGCCACCGGGGCGACAAACGCGAGCGCGGGATCGGCCAGCAGGATGCGCTCGCCGATCGTGGTGTGGCGCCGCATGAAGACCCATTCCTCGTCCGTGAGCGGACCGGGTTTGGCAAGGATCGCGCGCGGGATCGCCGTCTTGCCGATGTCGTGCAGCTCGCCGCCGAGCAGTGTCTGCTCGACCGTCCGTTCGTCGGCACCCAGGCGCCGGGCCACGTCGGCCGCCATCTCGGCCACGCTCAGGAAGTGCTCGCCCAGGTCCGGGTCCTGCTCGCGGACCAGCTGGAGCAGCGCGGCGGTGGCGTGGCTCTGGTCGCTCGAGCGGCGCTGCGTTCCCTTGTTCTCGTACATGCGCTGGTCGGCGAGCCGCAGCGCGGCGTCGGGGTCCGCGGCGTCGCGCGGCAGGTGCACCACGCCACGCGCGGCGTCGATCCGGAAACCCTCGCCGCCAGTGGTCAGCGCCCTCGCGCAGGCGGCGATCGCGTCATCGTGCTCGCCGGTGTGCAGGATCACGCAGAACTCGTCGCCGCCGAGCCGCCACGCCGATCCGCGACCCTCCACGGCTCGGTTGAGCGCAGCACCGAGGCGAGCCAGCAGCGAGTCGCCGGCGGGGTGGCCGAAGGTGTCGTTGTAGCGCTTGAACCCGTTGAGGTCGAAGAGGGCGATCGTGACCGGCTCGTCGTCCGTCGCGACCTCCGCCCTCGACTCGAGCGCGCGCAGGAAGGCGCGGCGGTTGCCGAGGCCCGTGAGCGCGTCCGTCGCCGCCTCGCGGGTCGTGGCCTCGAGCAGCCGCTGGTTCGCGCTCACCACGAGCGCGTAGCGCACGACGAGCACCAGCGCAGCCGTGGCGGCGAAGACGAGCCCCTCGGTCGAGATGTGCGTCCGCGTACCGGCGATGAGCACGCCCAGCGGCATCAAGGCGAACACTGCGGCGACCGGCGAGGGGCCGAGATCCTCGGTCGCCTCGGGCACTCCCTGGCACAGATAGACGTAGATCGCGTACGCCGTCACCCAGCCCGCCGGCACGTACAGGACGCCGAGCGCGACGCTGTGGCCGTCGCCGGTGCCCGCGAGCGCCGGATGCATGTCCACGATGTGTCCGATCAGCATGCCGACGATGCTCGCCAGCAGCGGCGCCCACAGGCGCCAAGGCCAGCCGGTGAAGATCGCGGTGCCGAGCAGGAACCCGGCGGCTGCGGCCTCGACCAGGGGCGAGTGGCCGCGGAGCTGCGTGGTGAAGGCGTCTCCCGTGCTGCCCGCCACGAGCCAGCGGACCGCCGTCTCGTTCACCACCGCGCAGGCGCCCAGGGCGCCGATCGCCCCGCCCGCGAAGGCGCGCGCGTCGAGCCGCGGCACGCGCGTGCGGATGATGGCGGCGAGGCCTCCGTAGACGAGGAGGATGCGCGCGAACCAGAGGACGTCGCCGGCATTCAGCGCCGGCACCGGACGGCCCCCGCGCACGCCGAACACCCCCGCGCTCTGTGCAAGTCCCGTGCAGACCATGCCGAGCAGCACGGCCGCCCACGCCAGCCGCTGTGGGCCGCGCCACGCTCCCACGGCAAGGCCGGCGAGCATCGGCGCAAGCCCGACGAGTGCAATGACGGTGGCGGCGGCGGCCATTGTGTTTTCCATCGACGGATGCGGAGCCGGGGTTGAGTGGCCATGGGATATGAATCAGCCGGTGCGAGCGGTTCTGGCTCTCCTGGTCGTGGTCGCGGTCGCCGGCTGCGGCAGCCACGCGAGACCCGCTCCTCGCACCGCTCCGTCGCAGCCCGTGCGCGAGTCCGCGCCGTCGCCGCCGCACCGTGTCCGCTGCCCGCCGAACGCGTCTGCCGGCTGCCGCTCGGCCCTCGGTCGCGTGCTCTATGTCGAGGCGAAGGACCCGGACGGCGACGGCGACGCGCACTTCGTGCTGGCCGGCGAGCAGTCGATCACCGGGCCCGGGATCGCGGCAATCGACGTCGAGAAAGCGCTGCGCCCGAGGCGATTACCACAAATAGGGGACTGGGTTTCTGCCGCAGGTCCGGTTTATCTTGGTAGCCACGGGCAGCGGCAGATCCAGGCCGTGAAGCTGCGGATACGAAGGGTTCCGTGACTTCGCCGGCCGGTTCGTGTTGACGAAGCGGACTCACCGCTGCCCAGCGGACAAGACATGGCCCGGCTCAGAAGAGCAACACGTGTGGGGGACGGCACCTCGATGGCCGCCGCGCTCACCCAATTCGGCGTCGCCGGAATCATCGCTGCGCTCCTGCTCGCACTCGCCGGCGTCGCGGTGCTCAGGAAGACGGGCACCGACGAGGCCACGAAGGACGCCAAGCGCGTCACGAACCTGGTCGCCAGCGGCATCGTCCAGCCGCAGGTCACCGACGGCCTGCTGCGGCGGGACCCGGCGGCCATCGCGCGCGTGGACCGCGTCGTGCGTCAGCACGTCCTCCGCGACCCCGTCGTGCGGATCAAGATGTGGGCTCCCGACGGCACGATCGTCTACTCGGACGAGAAGCGCCTGATAGGCCAGCACTACCCGCAGCACGCTGCCGAGGTGAAGGATGCGCTCGAGAACACCGGCGTCGAAGCCGAGGTGAGCAACCTGTCGGCGCCCGAGAACCGCTTCGAACGCTCGCAGAAGAAGCTGCTCGAGGTGTACCTCCCGATGAAGACGCCCGGCGGCAAGCCGCTCCTGTTCGAGTCCTACCAGCGCTTCAGCTCCGTCGCGGCCAGCGGGCGGCGCACGTGGATGGCGTTCCTGCCCGCGCTGCTCGTGGGCCTCGTCGTGCTCGAGCTCGTGCAGCTGCCGCTGGCTCGCCGCATGGCGAACAGGATCCGCGCCGGCCAGCGCGACCGCGAGCGGCTGCTCCAGCGCGCGATCGACGCGTCGGAGACCGAGCGGCGCCGGATCGCCGGCGAGCTGCACGACGGCGTGGTGCAGAACCTCGCCGGCGTGTCCTATTCGCTGGCCGCCGCGGCTGAGCGCAGCGATTCCCAGGACGGCGACGAGACCCTCGAGCGCGCCGCGGCGCAGACGCGCGAGTCGATTCGCGAGCTGCGCGGGCTCCTCGTCGAGATCTACCCGCCCAGCCTCCACCGCGCCGGGCTGGCCGCCGCCCTCGACGACGTCGCCGCCCCGCTCGTCCGTCGCGGCATCCAGGTGAGCATCGACGTGCCACCCAACCTCGCCGTGACCGAGGAGACGGAAGGGCTCCTCTTCCGCGTGGCGCAGGAGGCGCTGCGCAACGTGGCCGCCCACGCCGAGGCGTGGCACGTGAAGGTCGAGGTCCGGCAGGAGGGCGACCGGGTGTCGCTCCAGATCGAGGACGACGGCCGCGGTTTCGACATGGCCGCCAAGCGCCCCGAGGACCACTTCGGCCTGAACCTGATCGAGGACCTCGCGCGCGACGCGGACGCGGACCTCAGCGTCACGTCGGCGCCGGGCGAGGGCACGCGCGTACGACTTGACAGCGCGGTGGTGCGGGCGTGATCCGCGTGCTGATCGCCGAGGACCACGCGATGGTGCGCGCGGGGCTCACGGAGCTGTTGGGCAACCGCGACGACATCGAGGTGGTGGGCGAGGCCTCCGACGGTGCGGAGGCGATCGAGCGCGCGCTCGACGTCGGGCCCGACGTGGTCCTGATGGACCTGTCGATGCCGGACGTCGACGGGATCGAGGCCACGCGCCGGATCAAGGCGGAGCTGCCCGGCACGCACGTTGTGGTGCTCACCTCGTTCTCGGACCGCGAGCGCATCCTCGACGCGCTGGACGCGGGCGCCGTCGGCTACCGGCTCAAGGACCTCGAGCCCGAGGAGCTGCACCGCGGAATTCTGGCGGCGGCGCGCGGCGAGTCGCCGCTCGCGCCCAAGGCCGCGCACGCGGTGCTCAGCGCGCGCGCCGAGGCGCGTCCGGCCACCGTCGAGCTGACCGACCGCGAGCGCGAGGTGCTCGACCTCGTGGCGGAGGGTCTGCCGAACAAGCTGATCGCACGACGGCTCGAGATCAGCGAGAAGACTGTGAAGGCGCACCTCACGCGGGTGTTCCAGACGATCGGCGTGACCGACCGCACCCAGGCCGCGCTCTGGGCGAAGCGCAACCTGAACTCGAACTAGCGCACGGCTGCGGTCGCCGGCCTGCCGGTGGCGGGCGGCGTCGCCGGCTCGGGCTGCCCACCGCGTCGTCGCGGGATCGCCAGCGACGCCGCGAACGCCCCCACCAGCCCGATCGCGGACACGATGAACGCGTCCGTGTAGCCGGACTCGGTCGGGAAGTTCGTCGACGCGACGACGCTGCCGGCCACGATGCTCGCCGCCACCTGCGCGCCGATCGAGCCGCCGATCGACCGCATGATCGTGTTCATGCCGGTGGCCACGCCGGTCTCGGTCGGCTCGACGGCCTCGACGATCAGGTTGGCCATGGCCGCGAACGCGAGGCCGATGCCCGCGCCCATCAGCGCGGTGGCCACGTAGATGTGCCAGCGCGCGTCGTGCGCGACCGCGAGGAAGGCGAAGGCGAGCGCCGCGATCAGCGTGCCGAGCAAGAGCGGCAGACGCGAGCCGACTCGCGTGCCGAGCATGCCGGACAGCGGACCGGCGACGAGCATCACGAAGGTCGACGGCAGCATGAACACGCCCGCGGCCGTGACGTCGGCGGCGAAGCCGTAGCCGGCGGACGGAGGCGTCTGCACGAACTGCGGCACGAGGATGAACGAGCCGAACATGCCGAAGCCCACGAGCAGCGCGGCGACGTTCGTGGTCCACACCGGGCGGCGGCGCATCATCCGCATGTTCACGAGCGGCTCGGGGTGGCGCACCTCGAAGCGCGTCCACACGAGCGTGATGAGCGCGGATGCCGCGAGCAGCCCGACGGTGCGCGCCGATCCCCAGCCCCAGGAGTTGCCCTCGCTGACGGCCAGCAGCAGCGCCGTGAGCGCGGCGGCCAGCAGCCCGGCGCCGGCCCAGTCGATCCGCGCGGGCACCTTGATCGGCGACTCCGGCACGAACAGGTGCGTGGCCACGATGGCGACGATCGTCATCGCGAGCCCGACCCAGAAGATCCACTCCCACGTCAGATGGTCAACGAGAACCCCCGCGAGCACGAGTCCGCCGCCACCGCCGATGCCGAACGTGGCGCTGATCAGGCCGATCGCGGACGCCACCTTCTCGCGCGGGAACTCGTCGCGGATGATGCCGAACGCCAGGGGAAAGACGGCCCCGCCGAAGCCCTGCACCGCGCGGCCCAGTACGAGCGGGAAGAGCGAGTGCGACAGCGCGGAGATGAGCAGCCCCACCGCGAACAGGACGAGCGTGAGCACCAGGATCCGCTCCTTGCCGTACATGTCGCCGAGGCGGCCGAGCACGGGCGTGGCGATCGACGCGGTGAGCAGGTACACCGTGAGCACCCACGTGACCGACGTGGTGGAGGTGCCCAAGTCGTGCTGGATGGCCGGCAGCGCCGGCGCCACCATCGTCTGGAGCAGCGCGTACGCCAGCGCGGAGAGCGCGAGCACCGCGAGCGTGACGTTGTAGGGCTGTCGAGGGCGGTCTGCTGTCATCTTTACGTAAACGTAAGGTAGCGACGGATAGTGGGGCCTGAATCGATGCGCATCGAATGGTTCGGACAATCGGCGTTCCGCCTCGACGGGGGCGGCAAGACGGTCTTCATCGACCCCTTCGGGATTCCGGGCGAGGCGCTGGCCAAACGCGGCATGTCGTTCGACTATCCGCCGATCGAGGGTGTGGAGGCCGACCTCGTGCTGATCACGCACGAGCACTTCGACCACAACGCGGCGGAGGCCGTGGGCGGCGATCCGGCGGTCATCCGCTCGACGGCCGGCAAGCTCGACTCGCCGGTCGGAGAGGTCGTGGCGGTCGCGTCCGAGCACGACCCGCACGCCGGCACCGAGCGCGGCCCCAACTCGATCTTCGTGTTCACGCTCGACGGCCTGCGCGTGTGCCACTTCGGCGACTTCGGCCAGAGCTCGCTGCGCGACGAGCAGGCCGACGCGATCGGGTCGGTGGACGTCGTCCTCGTGCCGGTCGGCGCGGGTCCGACGATCGGTCCGCAGCAGGCGACCGAGATCGCGGCCCGGCTCGGCGCGCACTGGATCGTGCCGATGCACTACCGCACGCCGATGATCTCGTTCCTCGAGCCCGCCGACGAGTTCCTGGCGCTTCACGAGAACGTGGTGCGCTGCCACACACCGTCGTTCGAGACGGGCGACACCGAAGGTGTGGTCGTGCCCGCGCCGCCGTCGCGCTGAGCGCACTCTGGAGCACGATGCCGCAGTCCGGTAGCGTGCGCCCATGGCCGAGTACGACTACATCGTCGTCGGCGCGGGCTCGGCCGGCTGCGTGCTGGCCAACCGCCTGAGCGCCGACCCCTCCACGCGCGTCCTGCTCCTCGAAGCCGGCGGGTCGGACCGCAAGATGAACATCCGGATCCCGGTCGGGTTCGCGAAGCAGTTCCGCACCGACCTCGACTGGAACTACGACTCCGAGCCCGAGCCGAGCCTGATCGGCCGCTCGATGTACCTGCCGCGCGGCCGCTCGCTGGGCGGGTCGAGCTCGATGAACGCGATGATCTACATGCGCGGGCATCGCTCGATCTACGACGCGTGGGCGAACGAGGACGGCGCGACCGGGTGGAGCTACGACGAGGTCCTGCCGTACTTCAAGCGCTCGGAGAACAACGAGCGCATCCACGACCAGTACCACGGCCAGGGCGGCGAGCTGAACGTCGCAGACCCGACCTGGAGCAGCACGCTCTCCGAGCCGTTCGTGGAGGCGGCCGAGTCGGTCGGCCTCAAGCGCAACGACGACTTCAACGGCGCCGAGCAGGAGGGCATCGGCCCACTCCAGCTCACGCAGAAGCGCGGCCGGCGCTGGAGCGCGGCGGACGCCTTCCTGCACCCGATCGAGGACCGGCCGAACCTGACCGTGGTCACGAACGCGCACGTGCACCGGGTCCTGCTCGACTCGGGCCGGGCGATCGGCGTCGAGTACCACAAGAAGGAGGGCGTGGTCCCGGCGCGCGCGACGCGCGAGGTGATCCTCTCGGCGGGCGCGTTCAACTCGCCGCAGCTGTTGATGCTGTCGGGCATCGGGCCGGCCGACCACCTGCGCGAGCACGGCATCGACGTGGCCCTCGACTCGCCGCACGTGGGCAGGCATCTGCAGGACCACCCGCTGATGACGGTCACGTGGGAGTGCCGCGACACCAAGACGCTGCTCGACGCGACCAAGCCGCAGCACCTCGTCCACTACATCGCGGGGCGCGGCAAGGGGATGCTGTCGTCGAACGTCGCCGAGGCGGGCGGGCACGTGCGCATCCGCGACGGGATCGAGGCCCCCGACTTCCAGCTGCTGATGGGCGCGGCGTACTACTTCGACAACGGCTTCCGCACCTACCCCAAGCCCGCATACACGCTCGGCCCGTCGTTCGTGCGGCCGACCAGCCAGGGCGACGTGCGCCTGCGCTCGTCCAATCCCCACGACGCGCCCGCGATCCGGCTCGGCTGGTTCCAGGATCCCGAGGAGATGCGCACGGTGATCGAGGCCGTGCGCCTGTGCCGCGAGATCGCGCGCAGCGGCCCGCTCGGCAAGCTGACGGTGAAGAACATCGACCCCGGCGACGGCGTGCAGAGCGACGAGCAGATCGAGGCGTGGGTGCGCGCCGAGGCGCAGCACACCTACCACCCGTCGTGCACGTGCCGGATGGGCCGCGAGGACGAGTCGGTGCTCGATCCCGAGCTGCGCGTGCGCGGAATGGAGGGTCTGCGCGTGGTGGACTGCTCCTCGATGCCGCGGATCACCAGCGGCAACACCAACGCGCCGGCGATCATGATCGCCGAGCGCGCCGCGGACCTGATCCTCGGCCGCCTCAGTGATGAGCGAGGTTCAGCGCAAACGTCCGGTCAACCGCCGGTCGCCGCTTGAGGATCCCGAACTTCGCGTCGAACGTCGCCCATTGCTCGAGCACGCGCGGGTCGAGCCTCAGCGTGGGGTTGATGATGGGCTTGAGCGCGGCGAACTGAGCGGCGATCAGGCCGCGGTCGGCCTCGGCGGCGTGCGCGACATCGTCGATGGCGGGGCCGGGGTCCCTGAGCACCGATTGGGAGCCGTCCGCGATCGCGGCGAGCGTGTTCTTGACCAGGGCGGGGTTCTTGTCGAGCGTGGCTCGCTTCGTGACGAGCACCACCTCCGGGTAGTGCGGGGCGCCGAAGTCGTCGAGCTTGAAGATGCGCGGGTGGAAGCCGCGGCGCTGGAGCAGCACGCCCTCGACGTTCCAGAAGGCCGGCACGCCCTGGACCTTGTGGGCGAGCAGGTTGGGGACGGCGTTGAAGCCGATCGTGATCAGGCGGAGCTTGGCGAAGTCGCCGCCGTCGGCCTGCATCACGGGCTTGAGCACGGCGGGATCTGACGGCAGGCCCGACACGCCCACGCGCTTGCCCGCGAGGTCGCGCGGGCGGGTGATGTCGGGGGCGCAGATGATGGCGGCCAGCGGCCGGTTCACGAGCGCGCCGATGCCGACCACGTCGGCGCCGCGCTCGCGGGCCAGGCCGAGGTCGTGGATGTCGAGGACGGCGATGTCGGCCTTGCCGGCCAGCAGGAGCTTGAGCGAGTCGGGCGAGGTGCCCGGCCCCCTGATCGTGAGCTTGATGCCGTGCTTGCGGTCGTAGCCGTTGCGCACCGCCGCGTAGATGGGGGCGTGCACGGCGTTGGGCGTGAAGTCGATGGCGATGGTGGCGGGCTGCTGCCTGGCGCTGCCGCCTGAGCTGCCGCACCCGGCGAGGACCAGCGCGGCGAGCACGAGCACTGTCAGCCGCCGGACCACGGCGGGGGAGCCTAACTGCCGCCACCCCCGTCCCTATCCTCGAACGAGAGTTGGCCACCGCCGAGACCGAGTCCCAGAGCCGCGAGGATCGCCTTCGCGCGCAGCGGCGCAACCTCCCGGACTCACCGGGCGTCTACCTCTTCCGCGACGGCAAGCGCCGGGTCCTCTACGTGGGCAAGGCCAAGTCGCTCAAGAAGCGCGTCGCGGGCCACTTCTCCAACCCGTCCACCCGCGGTGCCGGCGGTCTGCTCGAGGAGATGGCCTCGATCGAGTTCATCGCGACGGAGACCGAGGCCGAGGCGCTGCTGGCGGAGCAGAACTTCATCCGCGAGTACCGGCCGCGCTACAACGTGCGGCTGCGCGACGACAAGTCGTATCCGTACATCGCGATCTCGCTCGACGAGGATTTCCCGCGCATTTACTTCACGCGCGAGAAGCACCGCCGCGGCCGCGCCTACTTCGGCCCGTACAGCAACGCGAAGCGCGTGCGCGAGACGCTCGACCTGCTCGGCAAGGTCTTCCAGTACAGGACCTGTGATGGGCCAGAACCCGGGCGCGCGTCGGGGAGCCCGTGCCTCGACTACTTCATCAAGCGCTGCGGCGCGCCCTGCGTCGGCTACCAGTCGAGGGAGGACTACCGCAAGTCGATCGACGCGGTGGTCGGCTTCCTGTCGGGCCGCTACCGCGAGATCGAACGCGATCTCGAGCACCAGATGAGCGAGGCCGCAGCCGCCCAGGAGTTCGAGCAGGCCGCCGCCTACCGCAACCGGCTGAAGTCGGTCCGCCACCTGCTCGAGCGCCAGCGGATCTCGAACAGCGCGGTGGGAACTCTTGACGCAATCGCGGTCGCGGCAGAGGGCACCGATGCCAACGCTCAGGTGTTCCAGGTACGGGATGGGGTGCTTGCCGACCGCCAGAGCTTCTACCTGGAGAACGAGGCCGGCCGCAGCGAGGGCGAGGTGGTGGAGGAGTTCGTGCTCCAGTACTACGCCACGTCGCCGGCCGTGCCGCCGCAGGTCATGGTGCCGCGCTCGGCCGGCAACCTCGAGACGATCGCCGAGGCACTGGCCGACCGCCGCGGCGCGCACGTGGAGGTGCGCCACCCGGAGCGCGGCGACAAACGGCGGATCTTCGAACTGGCCGAGCGCAACGCGCGCCTGGCGCTCGACCAGGACCGCCTGCGCAGCGAGCACCGGCGCGTTCAGCTGGTCGAGTCGCTCGAGTTGCTCCAGGCGGGGATCGGGATGGACCAGCTGCCGATGCGGATCGAGTGCTTCGACATCTCGAACCTGCGCGAGACCCACACGGTCGCGTCGATGGTCGTGTTCGAGGGCGCCGCGCCGAAGAAGTCGGACTATCGTCGTTTCGGGATCCGCGAGGCCGCGCAGGATGACTTCGCGGCTATGAACGAGGTTCTGGCGAGGCGGATGGCGCAGTACGTGCAGCAGCGCGAGCGGTCACCCCACGAGCGCTCCTACGACCCGAGCTTCGCGTCGGTCCCTGCGCTGATCGTGATCGACGGCGGCAAGGGTCAGCTGTCGGCCGGCATGCGCGCGCTCGAGCCGTTCAGCGACCTGGGTGTGACGGTGGTGTCGCTGGCCAAGCGGATCGAGGAGGTCTTCCTGCCTGGCCGCTCCGACCCGATCGTGATGCCGCACGACTCGCCGGCGCTCCAGCTGCTCCAGCGCGTGCGCGACGAGGCGCACCGATTCGCCATCGAGTTCCATCGCGGGCGCCGCGACAAGGCGATGACCCGCTCGGTCCTCGACGAGCTGCCGGGAGTCGGTCCGGCGCGTAAGCGACTCTTGCTCTCACACTTCGGCACGCCTGAGCGCTTTCTCGCGGCGTCGCGCGAGGATCTCGAGGCCGTGCCGGGTCTGCCGGGCAAGACGGCACGCGACATATACGAGTACGTGAACAAGATCCGCTGATGGCACTCAGGTCGAGAGCAGCGCGGGCGGCGAAGCGCCTGGTCGTGACGGATGCGCCGGAGCCCGAGGCGGGCAAGCCGGCCATCGACGACTTCGTGGTGATCACGGGCTTCTCGGGCGCGGGCAAGTCGCAGGCGATGGCGTGCTTCGAGGACGCCGGCTACTTCTGCGTCGACAACCTGCCCCCGGAGATGATCGGCTCGCTCGCCGACCTCTTCACGCACGAGGGATCGAAGGTCGAGAAGGCCGCTGTCGTCTGCGACGTACGCGGTGGCACCTACTTCGAGGGCCTTGCCAAGATCCTCGAGGACATGCAGGGCCGCGGCATGCCGCACCGGCTCCTGTTCCTCGATGCCGCCGAGCAGACGCTGATCGACCGCTTCAAGGAGACACGCCGCCGCCACCCGCTGGCGAACGGCGGAAGTGTGGCCGCGGCGATCGCGGAGGAGCGCGCGGCGCTCGCGCCGCTGCGCGCGATCGCGGACGTCTCGATCGACACCACCGACCTGTCGGCCTCGCGCCTGCGCAAGGTGGTGGCCGACAAGATGCTGCCGCACGGGCACATCGGCAAGCTCGCCGTCACGTTCATGACGCACGGCTTCAAGCACGGAGCGCCACGCGACGCCGACCTGCTGTTCGACGTCCGCTTCCTGCCCAACCCGCACTACGAGGCCGAGCTGCGCGACCTCACCGGGCTCGACCAGCCGGTGATCGACTACGTGGAGAACTCGGAGGGGATCGACGAGTTCTACGCGCGCCTGCTGCCGCTGCTCGACTACCTGCTGCCTTCCTACGTGCGCGAGGGCAAGACACACCTCACGATCGGCATCGGCTGCACCGGCGGCCGGCACCGTTCGGTGGTCATCGCCGAGCACCTCGCGAGGATGTTCGCGGAGCGTGGTGACTACCTCGTCGACGTCGTCCACCGCGACATCGACAAGCCGCCGCGCAAGCCCTAGCAGCCGCAGTCGAGTCCGGCGCGGTTCGATAGATTCCTCGCGCCCCGTGGTTACGCCGCCGTTACCGCGGAAGTTCCCCCAAGGAAAGGATCCGGATGGCGCTGAAGGCCGGTATCAACGGCTTTGGCCGCATCGGCCGCAACGTATTCCGCGCCGCGCACGCAGCGGGCGCGGACATCGACTGGGTGGGCGTCAACGACATCACCGACACGAAGACGCTCGCCAACCTGCTCAAGTACGACTCGATCCTCGGCCCGTTTCCAGGCGAGATCTCCCACACCGACCACGCGATCACGGTCGATGGCAAGGAGCTCAAGGTCTTCGCCGAGCGTGATCCCGGCGCGCTTCCCTGGTCGGACGTGGGCGCCGAAGTCGTCGTCGAGTCGACGGGTCTCTTCACCGACCGCGACGCAGCCGCCAAGCACCTCGACGCCGGTGCGAAGAAGGTGATCATCTCGGCTCCCGCCAAGGGCCCCGACGCGACGATCTGCCTCGGCGTGAACTTTGACGCCTACGACAAGGAGAGCCACACGGTCATCTCCAACGCGTCGTGCACCACCAACTGCCTCGCGCCGGTCGTGAAGGTCCTCCACGACGAGCTGGGTGTCGAGCATGGCCTGATGACCACGATCCACGCCTACACGGCGGACCAGCGGCTGCAGGACATGCCGCACAAGGATCCCCGGCGCGCGCGGGCGGCCGCGATCAACCTGATCCCGACGTCGACCGGCGCGGCCAAGGCGATCGGACTCGTCATCCCGGAGCTCGAAGGCAAGCTCAACGGCATGTCGGTACGCGCGCCTGTCCCGACCGGCTCGCTCACCGACCTGGTGGCTGTCGTCGGCCGCGAGACCAGCGCCGACGAGATCAACGACCTGTTCAAGTCGAAGGCGGACAGCGGCGAGTTCGAGGGCATCCTCCAGTACACGGAGGACCCGATCGTGTCGAGCGACATCGTCAAGTCGTCGTACTCGTCGATCTTCGATGCCGGCATGACGATGGTCACGGGCAACCTCGTGAAGGTCGGCGCCTGGTACGACAACGAGTGGGGCTACTCGAACCGAGTCGTCGATCTGGTCCAGAAGGTGCTTTGAGCGCCGCTGTAGGGCTGGGCAAGAAGACCCTCCGGGACCTCGACATCAAGCCGGGGGACACGGTGCTCATGCGGGTGGACTTCAACGTCCCGCTCAAGGATGGGAAGGTCGCCGACGACGCTCGCATCCGCGCCGCGCTGCCGGCGATCGAGGCGCTGCGCGAGAAGGGCGCGAAGATCATTCTCTGCTCGCACCTCGGGCGGCCGAAGGGCGCCGACCCGTCGACATCGCTCGAGCCCGCGTCCGAGCGGCTCGGTGAGCTGCTGGGCACGCGCGTGTTCCAGGCGCCCGAGGTGGTCGGGCCGGAGGTGCGGCGCGGCGTCGCGCGGCTCGACGACGGCGAGATCCTGGTGCTCGAGAACACACGCTGGGAGCCCGGCGAGACGAAGAACGACCCGCAACTCGCGCGCGACCTGGCCGACCTCGCCGACTTCTTCGTGAGCGACGCGTTCGGCTCGGTGCACCGCGCGCACGCCTCCACCGCGGGCGTGGCCGATTTGCTGCCGGCGGCGGCGGGCCCGTTGCTCGAGCGCGAGGTCACGACGCTGCGGGCCGTGGTCGAGGCGCCCGACCGGCCCCTGGTGGTCGTCCTCGGCGGCGCCAAGGTCAGCGACAAGATCGCGCTGATCGATCGCTTCCTCGACATCGCGGACTCGCTCCTGATCGGCGGCGCGATGTGCTTCTCGTTCTTCCGCGCACAGGGCATCCCCACCGGGGACTCGCTGGTGGAGGAGGCCGGCATCGAGCTTGCGCGAAAGGCGCTCGAGAAGGCCGAGCAGTCAGGTTGCGAGCTGCTCCTGCCCGTTGACCTGGTTATCGCCGACCGGTTCGATGCTGCGGCGGAGCGCCGTGAGATCGACGGCGCGGAGGTGCCGGACGGCTGGATGGGCCTCGACGTCGGCCCAAGGACGGTCGAGCAGTACGCCGAGCGGGTGCGCACCGCCGGCACCGTCTTCTGGAACGGGCCGATGGGCGCGTTCGAGATGGAGCCGTTCGCCGCGGGCACGCGCGGCGTGGCCGAGGCCGTGGCGGCCGCGTCGGGTACGACCATCGTCGGCGGCGGCGACTCGGCCGCGGCCCTCGCACAGTTCGGCCTGGCCGACCGGGTCACGCACCTCTCGACCGGGGGCGGCGCGGCCCTCGAGTTGCTGGAGGGCAAGGAACTCCCGGGGGTGGAGGCGCTCGATGACGCCTGACGCGCGGCGCCCGTACATCGCCGGCAACTGGAAGATGTTCAAGACCGCAGGCGAGGCGCGCGAGTTCACGCAGAAGCTGCTCGCGCGGCTGCCGATGGGCAACGGCGTGGAGCTCGCGCTGTGTCCCCCGTTCACCGCGCTCGCCGCCACGCTCGACGGTCTCGGTGGATCCGAGATCAAGGTGCTCGCGCAGAACATGCACCAGGAGCCCGAGGGTGCGTTCACCGGGGAGGTGTCGGCGCCGATGCTCGTGGAGCTGGGTGTGCACGGCACGCTGCTGGGCCACTCCGAGCGGCGCCAGTACTTCAACGAGACCGATCGCGCGCTCCAGGAGAAGATTCCCGCCGCGCTCGGCGCCGGCCTCCAGCCGATGCTGTGCGTGGGGGAGAGCGAGGACGAGCGCGAGGAGGGGGAGACCCAGCGCAAGCTGCGCCACCAGGTGCAGGAGGCGCTCGAGCGCGTGCCGGACGCGCAGCTCGCCGACGTCGTCATCGCGTACGAGCCGATCTGGGCGATCGGCACCGGCAAGGTCGCGACGGCCGAGATGGCGCAGGACGCGATCGGCTTCATCCGCGCGCTCGTGGGCGACCGCTCAAAGGACGCCGCGGAGCGCGTTCGCGTGCTCTACGGCGGCAGCGTCAAGCCGGAGAACGCCGCCGCGATCCTCGCGCAGCCGGACATCGACGGCGCGCTGGTCGGTGGCGCCTCGCTCGACCCCGATGGGCTCATCGAGATCGTCACGGCGGCCGCCGCGCAGGTGCAGTGAGCGTCCCGGCCGTAGCCCTGGTCATCCTCGACGGCTGGGGGCTCGCCCCGGACGGCCCCGGCAACGCGGTCTCGCAGGCCGACACGCCGGTGTTCGACGAGTTGTGGGAGAAGCACCCGCACACTCAGCTCACGGCGTGCGGCCGCGCGGTCGGGCTTCCCGAGGGGCAGATGGGCAACTCCGAGGTGGGCCACCTCAACCTGGGCGCCGGGTCGGTCGTCCGCCAGGACCTCACCCGGATCGACGACGCCGTCGAGGACGGCTCGCTTGCGCGAAACGACGTGCTGCTGCGCTGCATGGAGGCCGCGCGCGAGTCGGGCCGGCTGCACCTGCTCGGACTCGTGTCGAAGGGCGGCGTGCACGCCGGCTTCGAGCATCTGCGCGCGCTGATCAGGCTCGCCGCCGACCAGGACGTCCCTGACATCGTGCTGCACGCGTTCACCGACGGGCGCGACACGCTGCCGGATTCCGGCGCCGGCTACGTGGAGGAGGCCGAGGGCTGGCTGCGCGACACCGGCCGCGGCCGCATCGCGACGGTGACCGGCCGCTACTACGCGATGGACCGCGACAGGCGCTGGGACCGGACCAAGCTCGCCTACGACGCGATCGTGCACGGGCGCGGCGACGCGCCGGATGCAGCGTCCGGCGTCGAGGCGGTGCGCGCTTCGTACGGGCGCGACGAGACCGACGAGTTCATACGGGCGACTGTGGTGGGCGACGAGGGAAGAATTCGCGACGGCGACCCGGTGCTCTTCTTCAACTTCCGCCCCGACCGTGCGCGGCAGCTCACGCGCGCTCTCGGCGAACCGGATTTCGACGAGTTCGACCGTGGCGACGCACCCTCGGTCCGGCTCACGACGCTCACCGAGTACCAGGAGGAGTTCGACTACCCGATCGCCTTCCCGCCCGACCGCCCGCAGACCACGCTCGCCTCGTATCTCGCCGAGCACGGCAAGGGGCAGCTCCACGTGGCGGAGACGGAGAAGTACGCGCACGTGACGTACTTCTTCAACGGCGGCGAGGAGCACCCGTACAAGGGCGAGGAGCGCGAGCTGGTGGACTCGCCGCGCGACGTGCCCACCTACGACCACAAGCCCGAGATGAGCGCACGCGCCGCGGCCGACACGTTCGTCTCGCACTGGCGTGACGGGGACTACGAGTTCGGGATCATCAACTTCGCCAACGCGGACATGGTCGGCCACACCGGCTCGATCCCGGCGGCCGTGAAGGCCATCGAGACCGTGGACGCGTGCCTCGGCGACGTGGTGCACGCGGTGGAGGCGAAGGGCGGCGCACTGATCATCACGGCCGACCACGGCAACGCCGACAACATGCTCGAGCCGGATGGGTCGCCCAACACGGCGCACTCGCTGAACCCGGTGCCCCTGATCGTCACCGCCGACGCGGGGTCGCTGCGCGACGGCGGCATCCTCGCCGACGTCTCGCCGACCGTGCTCGACCTGCTCGGGCTCGAGAAGCCGGCCGCGATGACGGGCGAGTCGCTGATCCAGCGGTAGTCTTCTCGCCGCACGGATGACGAGGGGGATGAGACTCGGCGCGCTGCGGGCTCTGCTCGTGGCGCTGGGCGTGGCCGCGGCTCCGGCCGGCGCGAAGCGCACGACTGCGCCGCGCATCCACGTGCTCTCCGGACGTGCCGACCTCGTGAGCGGCAGCTCCGCGCTCGTGCGCATCGACTTCGCGCGGCGTGCCGACCTGCGGCGCGCGAAGATCACCGTCGGCAGGCGCAGCGTGAGGCGCAGCTTCACACGCGACGGCGCGCGGCGGCTCGTGGGGCTCGTCACGCGGCTGCACAGGGGCCGCAACGCGCTCACCGTCAGGGTGCCGCGCCGCCGCGGCGCGCGGATCACGCTCACGAACCATCCGATCGGCGGCCCCGTCTTCTCCGGGCCGCAGCTCCAGCCATGGAAGTGTCAGCTGTCCGCGCGCGACGCCAAGTGCAACCAGCCGCGCAGCTTCAGCTACCTCTACAAGTCGACGGATCCGACGAAGTCCGCGCTCCAGCCGTACGACCCGGCCAACCCGCCCTCGGACGTGGCCACCACGACCACCGACCAGGGCGTGACGGTGCCGTACATCGTGCGCGTCGAGACCGGCTACATCGACCGCGACCAGTACCAGATCGCCGCGCTCTTCCAGCCGAACAAGCGGTGGACCGCGGTCAGGCCGCAGAAACAGTTCGACCACAAGCTGCTGATCACGCACGGCGCTGCGTGCGGCGTCGACTACCAGACCGGCACGGCGCCGGCGGTCACCACGGGGGCCGCGCTGACGGCGCTCGGTCGCGGCTTCGCGACGATGTCCACCGCGCTCGACAACAGCGGGCACAACTGCAACCTGCCGCTCCAGGCCGAGTCGCTCCTGATGGCGAAGGAGCGTCTGATCAAGTCCTACGGGACGCTGCGCTACACGATCGGGACCGGCTGCTCGGGCGGCTCGCTCGCGGAGCAGTGGATCGCGAACGCCTACCCCGGCGTCTACCAGGGGATCCTGCCGAGCTGCTCGTTCCCCGACGCGTGGGGAACCGCCACGCAGTTCCTCGACTACCACCTCACGCTCCAGTACTTCAAGGACCCGGCCAAATGGGGGACCGGCGTCGTGTGGTCGCCAACCCAGATGGCCGACGTCCAGGGTCACATCTCGATCGCCAACTCGCAGGTCAGCGAGAGCGCGCAGTTCCATGTGGTGGAGCCCACCGACCACTGCAACGGCATCAGCGATCAGCAGCGCTTTGACCCGAACACGAACCCGGCGGGTGTTCGCTGCTCGATCCTCGACGCGGCGATCAACGTCTTCGGTCCGCGCCCGCAGTCCGTGTGGTCGCCGCAGGAGAAGACGATCGGTCACGGCTTCGCCGGCATCCCCGTCGACAACGTGGGCGTGCAGTACGGCCTGGGCGCCCTGCAGAGCGGGAAGATCACGCCCGCGCAGTTCGTCGACCTGAACGCGAAGATCGGCGGCCTCGACATCAACATCAACCCGACGGCGAACCGGCTCGCCGCCGACGAGCCCGCGCTCACGAACGCCTACCGCAGTGGCATGATCAACGAGACCAACAACCTCGACCGGACGGCGATCATCGACTGCCGCGGGCCCGACCCCGGTGCCTTCCACGACGCCTACCGGGCCTTCGCCGTCCGCGCGCGCCTCGACCGTGCCCACGGCGGCCACGCCAACCAGCTGATCTGGGAGGGCCCGACGCTGATCATCGGCGACACCCAGTGCGAGCAGAACAGCTTCCTCGCGATGGACCGCTGGCTGACCGCCGTCGAGAAGGACAGGCGCAGGGGCACCCGCGCGCAGAAGATCGCGCGCGACAAGCCCGGCGACCTCGGCGACCGCTGCTACGACGGCAAGGGCGACAAGGTCTCCGACGGGCTCTGCCCGAGCCCGGTGGTGCCGATCTACGGCACGCCGCGCACGGTGGCCGGCGATGCGATCACCACCGACAAGAACAAGTGCCGGCTGAAGCCGCTGAACCGCTCCGACGACTATGGACCGCTGTCGCTCACGGACGCCCAGTGGGCAGAGCTCCAGAAGATCTTCCCGACCGGCGTCTGCGACTACTCGAAGCCGGGTGTGGACCAGCGCGGGGCGATCCCCTGGATGACCTACCAGCGCGCAAGCGGCAAGGTCATCTACGGCGGCCGCCCGATGGGGCCGGCGCCGCGCTCGCACGCGCTACGGCGCTAGCGCGGGACGCCCTCAGGGTTGACAAGCTAAGACTTAGATATCTATATTGGTGCCAAGGCATATCTGTCTCTAGTAGGAGGCACCCCAATGGCACTTCTGATGAAGCCCGAGCCGTTCAGCACCGAGTTCGACCGGCTCTTCAACACACTCTTCGACCGCACCGCCGCCGAGGCCCGCAGCTGGACCCCCGCGATGGACCTGGTCGAGGCCGAGGACCACTTCCTCCTTCGCGCCGACCTCCCCGGCCTGCGTGAGGAGGACGTGAACATCGAGGTCCGCGACAACACGCTGCGGATCTCCGGTGAGCGCAAGGCCGAGCACGAGCAGCGTGAGCGCGGCTGGTACCGGCTCGAGCGCCAGTTCGGCAAGTTCAGCAGGGCGCTGACCCTTCCCGAGGGCATCAACCCCGACGCGATCGAGGCGAACTTCGATCACGGCGTGCTCGAGGTCACGATCCCGAAGCCGGAGGAGCGCAAGCCGCGCCGGATCGCGATCAAGAACGGCAAGCCCGAGACGCTCGAGGGTTCGGCGACCGACAAGTAGCCTGCTCCCTCGTGGAGCGCTTTCAGATCGACGCCCGCGACGGCGATGCCCGCGCGGGCGTCCTTCATTTGCGGCACGGAACGGTCGAGACGCCGGCGTTCGTCCCGCTGGCCACCAGCGCCACCGTCAAGTCGATGCTGCCGAGCGAGGTCGCCGAGCTCGGCTACGACATGGTGCTCGGCAACACCTTCCACCTCTTCATCCAGCCGGGCCACGACCTGATCGAGCGCATGGGTGGGCTCCACGACTTCATGGCTTGGCCCCACCCGATCATCACCGACTCCGGCGGCTTCCAGGTCTTCTCGATGGGCTACGGCTCGGTCGCCGAGGAGATCAAGGGCAACCGCAGCGGCGATCGCAGGAGCCGCGTCATCCACATCGGCGAGGAGGGCGTGCGGTTCCGCTCCTACCTCGACGGCGGCGAGCGCTTCATGGGTCCGGAGACGAGCATGGAGGTGCAGGCGGCGCTCGGCAGCGACATCGCTCTCGCCTTCGACGAGTGCACGCCGTTCCACGTCGACCGCGACTACACCGCCCGCTCCGCCGAGCGCACCCACCGCTGGCTCGACCGCTGCGTCGAGTGGCACGACGCCCACGCGCCCGCGTGGCAGCAGCTCTACGGGATCATCCAGGGCGGCGTCTACGAGGACCTGCGCGCGGAGTCGGCCGAGCGGATCTCGCAGTCGGGCGTCGACGGGATCGCCGTGGGCGGGTCACTGGGCCAGGAGAAGGAACAGATGCGCGAGGTCGTGCGCTGGTCGCTGCGCCCGACGCCGCCCGAGAAGCCGCGCCACCTGCTCGGCATCGGCGACGTGGACGACATCCTCGCGAGCGTGGCCGCCGGGATCGACACGCTCGACTGCGCGACTCCCACGCGCCTGGCGCGGCACGGGATGGCGCTCGTCCACGATCCGGCGCACCGCTGGCGCCTCGACCTCGCCAAGGCGCCGTGGAAGGAGAGCGACGAGCCGATCGATCCCTACTGCCCGTGCCCGGCCTGCCGCGACTTCACGCGCGGCTACATCCATTACCTGATCCGCGCGAACGAGCTCACCGGCAAGCGGCTGCTGACCCACCACAACCTCACCTTCATGGCGCGGCTCATGCGCGAGATCCGGGAGGCGATCCGCGCGGGACGGCTCGCCGACTACGCGGAAGCGGTCACTTCCGGTGGTCCTGCACGTACTGGATGAGCTGATCCGCCTGGTCGTGTGCGTTGCCGGCGTTGATGTCGGTGAAGCCGCCGCCTCCTGACGACGACGCGAGTAGCGCGACCGCCACGCCGGCAAGGATCAGGATCAGCAGGAGCGCGAACAGCCGAGCGCGCGCGGCGCCGTCGCGCTTCTTCTGCGCGGGCCGGCGCTCGCGCGCGGGCGGCGGCGTCGGGACGGGAGCGGGCGCCCACGCCTCCTGCTGACGCGGCAGCGCCGTGGTGCGCGGCAGCGCCTGTGTGGCGTCCTCGTCGTCGCCGCTGAAGATCTGCGTGGAGGCGGTGTTGTACGCCGCGGTTGCCGCCTCGTCGCCGTGCAGCCCGGCATCGAGCGCGGCCGCCATCTCGAGCGCCGAGGCGTAGCGCAGCGCCGGGTCCCGCTCGAGGCAGCGGCGGATCGCAATGTCGAGGGCGCGCGGCACCTCGCTGCGGAAGTTGGTGATCGGCTCGACCGCGTCGCTCTGCTGCTTGAGCGCGAGCT
>JAICJV010000093.1 GCA_025928265.1 Thermoleophilaceae bacterium | reverse complement strand
GGCGCTGCTCGAGCCACTCCTCGACGTCTACGCCGAGCTGCTCGAGCAGCTCGCGGAGGCCGGGGCGGGCTGGGTGCAGCTCGACGAGCCGGCGTTCGCGCAGGATCGCACCGGCCCCGAGCTCCGCGCCCTCGAGCGCGCGCTCGAGCGGCTGGGCTCGCTGGAGAAGCGGCCGAAGCTGTGCGCGGCGGCCTACTTCGACCATGCCGGGGACGCCGTGCCGCTGCTCGCGCGCGCGCCGGTTGAGGGCGTCGCCCTCGACTTTCATCGCGGCCCGTCGAACGCCTCGCTGCTGAGCCGCGCCGGCGGCCTCGGAGCCCGCACGCTGTTCGCGGGCGTGGTGGACGGGCGCGGCGTGTGGGCCTCCGACCTGGATGCGACGCTCGCGCTGTTGCGCGAGTTGCGCGGGCTCGCGGGCGAGCTCGTCGTGTCGAGCTCGTGCTCGCTGCAGCACGTGCCGCTGGACCTCGACGACGAGCCGGCACTCGACGCCGAGCTGCGTTCGTGGATGGCGTTCGCGAAGCAGAAGGTGGCCGAGGTCGTGACACTGGCGCGCGGGCTCGAGGACGGCGACGACGCGATCGCCGCGGAGCTCGAGCGAAGCCGTGCGGCGCGCGAGTCCCGCGCCCGCTCACCACGAACGCGCGACAGGGCCGTGCGCGAGCGGGTCGCCGGGCTGGACGACACCGACGCGCGGCGCGCGAGCCCCTACGAACGCCGGCACGAGCGCCAGCGAGAGGCGCTGGGTCTGCCGCCGCTCCCGACCACGACGATCGGCTCGTTCCCGCAGACCGCCGATGTGCGCGGGGCGCGCGCGGCGCTGCGCGCCGGCGAGATCGACGCGGGCGAGTACGAGCGCCGGATGCGTGCGGAGATCGAGCGCGTCATCCGCCTGCAGGAGGAGCTCGGGCTCGACGTGCTCGTCCACGGCGAGCCGGAGCGCAACGACATGGTGCAGTACTTCGCCGAGCAGCTCGCGGGTTACGCCTTCACCGAGAACGGCTGGGTACGGTCCTACGGCACGCGCCACGTGCGGCCGCCGATCCTGTACGGGGACGTGTCGCGGCCATCGCCGATGTCGGTGGACTGGCTCGAGTACGCGCAGTCGCTCACCGATCGGCCGGTGAAGGGGATGCTGACGGGGCCGGTGACGATGCTGAAGTGGTCGTACCCGCGCGACGACCTGCCCGAGGCCGATGTGGGGATCCAGCTCGCGCTCGCGATCCGCGATGAGGTCCTCGACCTCGAACGCGCGGGGATCCGGATCATCCAGGTCGACGAACCGGCGATCCGCGAGGGGCTGCCGCTCCGGCGCGAGCGCTGGGACGAGTACGTCGACTGGGCGGTGCGCGCCTTCCGCGTCGCCACGGGTGCGGCGGGCGACGAGACGCAGGTCCACACGCACATGTGCTACTCCGAGTTCGGCGACATGCTCGGCGCGCTGGGCGCGCTCGACGCCGACGTGGCCTCGGTCGAGGCGGCGCGCTCGCGGATGGAGCTCGTGGCCGACCTGAAGCGCGAGGGCTATCGCCAGGAGGTCGGGCCCGGCGTCTACGACATCCACTCGCCGAATGTCCCGTCGAGCGACGACATGGCCAAGCGACTGCGACTGGCGCTCGACGTCCTGCCGCCCGAGCGGCTGTGGGTGAACCCCGACTGCGGCCTGAAGACGCGCGGCTACGCCGAGGTGGAGCCGGCGCTGCGCAACATGGTGGCCGCCGCGCAGCGAGTGCGCGAGGAGCTCGCCGGCTAGACGATCGGTCGCCCGGCCCGCATCCGCCGGCGCGCGTCGGCCAGGTACACGTTGGCCGGGAACTGGCGCGCGGGAAGCGGGAGCACCCGGTTGACCGCGGCGGAGAGGCGGATCCAGGCGTCGAAGAGGCGCTGCTCACGCTCACTCCACGGCAGGCCGAGCTCGCTGCGGAAGGGCTCGGGCAGCCAGCCGAGCGTGAGGAAGCGGCCGACCGGTCGCAGCAGCGGGCGCAGGGGCGCGCCGAGCGGGCCGAGGGGCGCGGAGACGAACTCGAGCTTTGCGAGGCTCTGCAGGTAACCGCGCGTGAGGTCGTCCATCTCGATCTGGCGAAGTCCGTCCTCCCAGTAGGACGCGAACGCGTCCCGGTCCGCGGGCCACATCTCGTCGCTCACCTGGAGCGTGGTGGCGAGTCGGCCGGCGTACTGGTACATGACGTCCGCGCGGTCGGGCGGCGGGTCGGCGCCGTGAAGGCGGCGGTAGACGTCAGCTGTTCCCTGATACAGGCAGGCGGCCACCCATAGCTGCAGCTCCGGGTCGAACGCGTTGTACGGCACCGGGTCGCCGGGCTCCGAATGCACGGCCGAGTGCGCGCGGTTGACCTCGGCACGCATCGCGCGGCGCTCGCTTTCGCTGCCCAGGAGCGCGATCGCGAGATACGTCACGGTGGTGCGCAGTCGCTTGAGCGGGTGTTTGTCCACGCGGCCGCTGTCCACGGTGCTGCGCGCGACGCCGTGCCCGACCGGCAGCCGCGCAAGCTGCATGATCACGTTGGCGTTCCCGGCCGAGAGGCCGAAGTGCCCGAGCACGTCGAGGACCTCGGGCGGGACCTGCTCGGCCGCCGGTGCGGCCTCAACCCTGCCGACCGTCGTCGTCACGAGCGCCATGGTACGGAACCGGCGCATGCACACGGCTGCTCGCGTAAGTTGCGGCGCCGGGTGGGGGCTTCTCGATTCACGATCGGGCGCGCGGTTTGCTGTGCGTGCCTGTTCCTTCTGCTGAGTGCGAGCGCTGCTGCCGCGGCGACGCCGACGGTCCAGAAGCAGGGCTACATCCCGATGGCCGACGGGACGCAGCTCGAGTACACCGCCGACCTTCCGTCCGCCGCCGGCAGGTTCCCGGTGGCGATGGTGTACGACGGGTACTGCGAGGGCACCGGGGCGACGAACTGCAACGACTCGGCGACGGCCAGCGCGCTTCTCGCCAGGGGCTACGCGGTGCTGGGAGTGAGCATCCGCGGCACCAGCTGCTCCACGGGAATCTTCGACGCCATGACCCCGCAGGAGTGGAGTGACGGCGCCGCCGCCGTCGAGTGGGCGGCACGGCAGCCGTGGTCGAACGGGCACCTCGGGATGCTCGGGGATTCGTTCCCGGGGATAACCCAGGTCGGCGTCGCGGGGCTGCGGCCGCAGCATCTCGACGCGATCGCCCCGTTCCAGGTGACCACGGACGTGTACCGGGACGTCGGCTACCCGGGAGGCATCGCCAACACCGGCTTCGGCGCCTTCTGGGGCGGGGTCGATCAGCCCAACAACTCCTACCGCAGTGGCGCCGGGCAGGCGCTGGCCGCCGGAGACAGCGGGTGCGCCCAGGCACAGCTCACACACGCCGCGGCGGAGCCCACACACAACATCGGCCTGGAGGGCCTGCAGCACCCCTACGACGATTCGTGGTGGCAGGCGCGCCGGCCCGGCGCCAACGCCTCCAGGATCGACGTCCCGACCTTCGGCTGCTTCACCTGGCAGGACGACGAGGTCTCGAGCCGCGGCTCCTCGTTCCTGTCAGCGCTCGATCCGGCGCGCACGTGGGTTCTCGCTAGCAACGGCTACCACGGCATGTGCGACCTCAGCTCGCCGCGGATAACCGACGAGCTGCTCGCGTTCTTCGACCGTTTCGTCAAGGGCGAGTCGAACGGCTTCGAGCGCACGCCTCACGTCCAGCTCTGGCATGACGCGAACACCAACAGCGCGGCTGAGAACGTGCCGAACTGGATCACCAGCTTCAAGTCCTACTCGTCGATCCCGGTCCGGCCGCTTTCGCTCTACTTCGGATCCGGGGGCAACCTCTCCCTCACGCGGCCGAGGGCTCAAGCACAGCCGGACAGCTACGCCTATCCCGGCCCGTCCCTCGGCAACGAGAACGGGGTGGTGTTCGGCCAGCACAACGTCCTGTGGAAGGGACCGGAGCCGCCCGGCGCGTCGCTCTCCTACACCACGCCGCCACTCACCCGCGACGCCGAGTTCTTCGGCTCGGGATCGGCCAACGTCTGGCTGAGCTCGACCGCGCCTGACACCGACCTCCAGATCACGCTCACCGAGGTCCGCCCGGACGGGCAGGAGGTGTACGTGGGGCGTGGCTGGCTGCGCGCCTCCCACCGGGCTCTGGACGCCAGGCGGTCCACGACGCTGGCGCCGTACCACACCGACCAGCAGGCGGACGCTCGCTCGCTCGCTTCCGGACACCCCACCTACATGCGCATCCAGCTGTGGCCGTTCGACTACGTCTTCCGCAAGGGGTCGAGCATCCGCCTCTGGATCGACGCTCCCACCGGAGAGACCGGCGGCTGGTCGCTCGACTTCATCAAGACCCCGGCGACGAACAGCATCTACGCCGACGCCGAGCATCCGTCGGCAATCGTCCTCGGGCATCTCGAGGGCGGCCGCGCCGGAGCGCCGCTGCCGAAGTGCGACACGTTGCTCAACCAGCCCTGCCGGCGAAGCGCGACCGCGCCGCCGGCGGGGACGATGACGATCCGCTAGGTTACGCCCGCCGCGCGCGCACGAGCACCCGGCCGCCGCGCGCGGGAATCATCGTGACGTTGCGGTGCTTCGGGCGCTCGGGCTCGGATGTGGTCGCTTCCAGGTCGAGCCGCCGGGCCATCGCGCGCAGGACCACACGCTGCTCGGCCATCGCCAGCGCGGCGCCCAGGCAGCGGCGCGTGCCGCCGCCGAACGGGATCCACTCGTAGGTGCCGGGCTTGTGGTCGCGCCAGCGCTCCGGGCGGAACGCGAACGGGTCGGGGTAGAGGTCCTCGCGGTGGTGGAGCAGCAGGATGCTTAGTGCGACCGGGGTGCCCGCGGGCACGCCGTAGTCGCCCAGTCGCCACGGCACGGCCACGCGTCGCCCGGTTATCGGGATCACCGGGCGTGACCGCATCGCCTCGGTGATCGTCTGCTCGATCACGTCGTCGGCATCGTCGGTCTCGTCGCGCACCGCGGTCACGAGCCGCTCCTGTGCGTCGGGGGTGCGGACGAGCCGCTCCCACGTCCACGCGAGCTGGTTCGCGGTGGTCTCGTGGCCCGCCAGCACGAGCGTCATCAGCTCGTTGCGGAGCTCGCGGTCCGACAGCGTCTCGCCGTCCTCGGTCCGCGCGCGCATGATCAGCGACAGGATGTCGTTGCGGTTCTCGAGGTCGGGGTCGCGGCGGCGCTTGGAGATGATCGCGTAGATGCAGCGGTCGGGGATCTTGAGCGCCAGCCAGGTCAGACCGAACGGCTCGTCGTGCCCGAGGTTCATGAGCTCGGCGATCTTGGCGCCGGGCAGCGTGGACGAGCGGGTCACCCCGCGAATCGCGCGGCGCAGGCGACCCTCGGGCGTGTTGGGCTTCGGCTTGCCCTCGATCCCGAAGATGCCGGCCATGATCACGTCGAGCGTGATCGCCTGCATCCGCGGCGCCAGCGCGAGCGACTTCCCGACGGGCCAGCGCTCGATCTCGCGCTCGGCCGCATCGGCGATCATCCGCTCGTAGCGGGCGATCGCCTCGCCGTGGAACGGCGGCAGCAGGAGCTTGCGCTGGCGCAGATGTCGGGGCCCGTTCGCGGTGAGCACCGAGTCCGGTCCGAGCACGGGACGCAGCGGCGACTCGGCCGCGAGCGTGGGCACCTTGTCCGGTGGCGCCCGGAAGATCGACTGGACGTGATCGGGATGGCAGGTGACGGCGGCGCGCCCGGGCACGTATCCGCGCGCGCCCCAGACGTCGCCGTACTTCGCCCGATTGGCGAAGACGAAGTTCCACTGGCGCTGGCCGAACCAGATGACCTGCACGGGACGCGGCAGCCGCCTGATCGGCGGAAGGGGGAGCCCCGCGAGCTCGGAGGCATCGATCTCGCCGGCGGGCGAGGACGGCACGCTCCCGACCAGTTCAGCCGGCGCGGTTGCGTGGTTCGTGGGGGCTTGGGCGATCGAGTTCATGCTGCCTCCGTCGCGGTTGCGGTCTCGGTGGCGGCCTGGCCAGGGGCCGTCTCGAAGCGGTAGTCGTCGAGTGGGAACGTGCGCGCCGCGTTCCACGCCTGGCGCGAGCTCGTCGGGCGCAGGAACGGCGTGTCGCCGTGGTGGTCGTAGTAGTAGCTGCGCGCGGTCTGGCACGACCCCGTGAACCACAGCGATCGGCCGAGCCGCTCGCGCGCGAAGCGGGTCCAGCGCTCGGTCGGCTCCTCGCGCACCTCGACGGTGGTTGCGCCGCGCCGCCGCGCCTCACCGATCACGCGCACGATGTGGTGCGACGCGGTCTCGACGAGCTGGTGCCACGTGCCGCCCGTCCAGCCGTACGGGCCGAAGATCATGAAGTGGTTGGGCAGGCCCGGCATGCTCACGCTCTCGTACGAGCGCACGCGGTTGTTCGCGTAGTGGTCCGCAAGGTCGAAGCCGTCGCGGCCCCGGACCGGGTTCTCGCGGTAGTTCTCCGGGTCCGTGGCCATCCGGAACCCCGTCGCGAGGACGAGCACGTCGACCTCGCGCTCGCGCCCGTCGGCAGTGCGGATCCCGGTGGCCGTGACGCGCTCGATCGGGTCGGTGACGAGCTCGACGTTCCGCCGGTTGAACGTACGCAGATAGGTGTTCGACACCGACGGCCGCTTGCAGCCCACCTCGTAGTTCGGCGTCAGCCGCCGCCGGATCTCCGGGTTGCGGATCTGGCTGCGGTACCAGACGTTGCGCCCGAGCCAGCCGGCGCCGCGCGTTATCCAGCCGTACTCGTCGTGATGGACCACGAGCCCCACCAGTCCGGCCTCGACGAGCCGCGTGGTCTGGCGCCGGACGGCGTCCTGCAGACGCGGGTTGCGCTCGTAGAGCTTCTGCAGGGGGCGCGGGACCGGCGGGTCGAACTTCGGGCCCACCCAGATCGGAGTGCGCTGGTACACGTCGAGCCGCGCGAGCTTCGGCGCGATCTTGGGGACGATCTGGAGCGCGCTCGCGCCGGTGCCCACGATCGCGGCGCGCTTCCCCTCCAGCGCGACCGAGCGATCCCAGCTGTAGGAGCGCAGGACGTCACCGCGGAAGTCGCCGAGCCCATCGAGCTCGGGCGCCTTGGGATTGACGAATGCGCCCACGGCGCTGATAACGAAGCGTGCGCTGAGCTCCTCACCGCCCGGCAGCTCGAGCCGCCACACCGCGGCGTCCTCGTCCCAGGTGCGCGACAGCACGCCGGCGCCCAGGCGGACGAACCGCCGGACGTCGTAGCGATCGGCGCACCGGTCGATGTACGCCTTCACCTCGCGGCCGCGGGCGTACACGTGCGACCAGTCGGGCTTGGGCTCGAACGAGAACTGGTACGCCTGCGCCGGGATGTCCACCGTCAGGCCGGGGTACGTGTTGTCGCGCCACGTGCCACCGATGTCGCCGGCGCGCTCGAGGATCACGAGGTCGTCGATGCCCGCCCGGCGCAGCAGGATCGCCGCGCCGATTCCGCCGAGGCCGGCGCCGATGATCGCGACCTCGTGATCGGGTGTCATCTCGGAGTGCTCACCGTCCGGAGGATCGGCGTCAGGTAGCGCTCGGCGAAGTCCCTCACCTCGGCGTCAGTTCGCATCCCGAGCACCGAGTCGGGCGTGAGCACGAACGAGAGCACGGACCGCGCGAGCAGCTCGCTGAGGCCCTCGATCTCCTCCTTGCGCAGAGCGAGTCCGCCGCGCTCGGCCTCGCGCAGCGCGAACCCGGCGATGAACTCCCGGCCGGCGGCGAGCACGCGGTCGGCTCGCACCGTGAGCGCCGGAAGGATCAGCTCCGGCTCGGTGCGCAGCACGCGGCCCAGCAGCCGGTGCCCGCGGAGATACGAGAGCGCGAAGACCACTCCTTCGACGAGCCTCTCCTCGAGCGTCTCGTAGGGCTCGACCGCGGTGTCGATCGCGCGCAGGAAGCGGTGCAGCTCGCGCAGCACGACGGCCTCCACGAGCGCGTCGCGCTTGGGGAAGTAGCGATAGATCGTGACCCGCGAGATGCCGAGGCGCCGCGCGACGTCGTCGAGCGTGAAGCGGCGGACGCCGAAGTGCTCGACCTGCTCCGCGGCTGCGTCGAGGATGCGCTCGCTCGTCTCCGGCGGGGGATCGCTCTCGCCGAGGATGCGCGCGAGAAGCGGATCGCGTGGCGGCACCGGGGCGGTCGAGGCCATCACTCCGCAAGTTACACGAGAACGCAACGTGTAAACCCCGTCCCCTTGCTCCGGGCGCGTCGCCGTTGCCGCCGCGGGGTAGACAACCGGGGTGATCCCCTCCGGCGAGCAATTCGAGATCGAGCACGCGGGGCAGCGCGCGACGATCGTGGAGGTCGGCGGCGGCGTGCGCGAGTACAGCGCCGACGGCCGCGCGGTGCTCGACCCGTATCCCGCCGACGCGATGCGCGACGGCGCGCACGGCGCGCCGCTGATCCCGTGGCCCAACCGGCTCGCCGACGGGCGCTACTCCTTCGACGGGGCCGACCACCAGGTCGCGCTCACGGAACCGGAGAAGCACAACGCGATCCACGGCTTCCTGCTCTGGCGCTCCTGGACGGCGCGCGAGCATGACGCCCACCGCGTTGTGATGGGCACCTGCCTGCGGCCGCTCCAGGGCTACCCGTTCGCGCTCGACGTGGCGGTGGCCTACGAGTTGGGCGAGGCCGGGCTCACGGTGACCACCACGGTCGAGAACGTGGGCGATCGCGCCTGCCCGTTCGGCGCGGGCCAGCACCCGTACCTGTCGCCGGGAAGCGGGCAGGTCGACGGCTGCATGCTCGAGCTGCCGGGACGCACGCGCGTCCTGACCGATCCCGAGCGCCAGCTGCCGATCGGGCTCGAGCCCGTCGACGGCACGCGCTTCGACTTCCGCACGCCGCGGCGGCTGGGCGACGAGCGGATCGACTACGCGTTCACCGACCTGGTGCGGGACGACTCGGACCGCGCCATCACGCGGCTGCATGGCACGGACGGGCGTGCCGCCGAGCTGTGGGTGGACGAGAACTACCGCTACGTCGAGATCTACACGGGCGACACGCTCGAGCCGTCGCGGCGCCGGCGCGGGCTGGGGGTGGAGCCGATGACGTGCCCGCCGAATGCGTTCCAGAGCGGCGACGGCGTGCTGCGGCTCGAGCCCGGCGCGCCGGTCACGGTGCAGTGGGGCGCGCGGCTCGTCTGACGGCTACCGGCCGGGCAGCCCGCGACGCAGCACCTCCGCGAGCACGACCGCGTCGTTGTGCTCGCTGTCGCGCGCGCCATACACCAGCGTGAGCGTGCCCTCGCGGGCGCGTCGGCGCAGCTCCGACAGGCGCGGGCGCTGGTCGCGCAGCTCGTCGACGTAGCGGCGGCGGAACTCCTCGAACCGCTCGGGGTCGTGCCCGAACCACTTCCGCAGCTCGGCGCTCGGCGCCAGCTCCCTGTCCCACTCGTCGAGGTCGGCCTTTTCGCGCGAGACGCCGCGCGGCCAGAGCCGGTCGATCAGCACGCGATAGCCGTCGGAGCGCGCGGGCGGGTCGTAGGCGCGTTTCATGCGGACGTCCATGTGGTCAGCCGCCGCCATACGCCACCACGAGGTCGGTGATGACCCCGGCGGCGAACCCGAGTGCCAGCAGCCAGAGGCCGAGCTCGCGGTGGCCCATCCGCCGCATCGCCTGCCAGACCTCGCCGATCACGTACAGGATCGCGCCGCCCGCGACCGCGTAGAAGACGAGCTCGAGCGGCTCCGAGGTCACGTGGTAGCCCACCATGGAGCCGAGGAACGTGGGGCCGCCGCCGATCAGCCCGGCCGCGACCAGCCAGCGCCAGGTGGGGCGGATGTCGCCCAGCGGCCCGATGATCCCGAAGCCCTCGGTTGCGTTGTGGAGCGCGAAGCCCACGATCAGCACGGTGGCCAGGCTGATCTCGCCCGCGCGCGCCGAGACGCCGATCGCGAGCCCCTCCGCGAAGTTGTGGACGCCGATCGCCGCCGCGATCGTCATGCCGGTGCGCAGCGCCCACGTGCGCGCCTCGGCCTTCGCCCGGTCCGCCAGCTCGATGTCGCGGGCGGCCATCGCGTCGGTCGCCCCGCCGGCGACGGGGGGCACCGGACGGCCGGGCCGCATGCGCCGCTCGAGCACGGCCAGGCCGGCGCTGCCGAGCGCGAAGCC
Organism: Thermoleophilaceae bacterium; assembly: GCA_025928265.1. Taxonomy (GTDB): domain Bacteria; phylum Actinomycetota; class Thermoleophilia; order Solirubrobacterales; family Thermoleophilaceae; genus JAICJV01. Next base: position 364 of record JAICJV010000093.1, on the reverse strand, counting down.
GCCGCAGAGCAGGAGCGTCAGGCCCGCCACCCTGCCGAAGCTCCCGTCGTTGTCCTTGAACGCGCTGACGGCGTTCTCGACGATCGCGAAGCCGTGCTCGAGCACATCGACGAAGAGGAACGCGAGCACGCCGACGGCGAACATCGACAGCGCCACGCGGGTCCGGATGCCGAGCGACGTGAGCCGCGCGAGCGGCAGGCTCAGGAAGATGGTGAACCCGGCGAGAGCGCCCAGTGCTGCAGTCGATGCGAAGGTCACTAGTTAGGGGAACCTAACACGGTGCCGCGCGGGCGGTGCCACAGCGCGCTTCAAAGGGGTTTCCCAGGAAATCCCCAGCATCGCTGAAGCGCTCGTTGAAGCGGCG
>JAICJV010000140.1 GCA_025928265.1 Thermoleophilaceae bacterium | reverse complement strand
TCGGCGTTTCGGCTATCGAGTCGTTCGAACACCGACGACCCTGCCTCGATTCGGTTCTCGGCGCAAGGGGTCGTCGGCTTGAACGGGTAGGTTCGAGCGCGTGGATAGATGGGCCACGTTCGACTGCTACGGCACGCTCGTCGACTGGAACGCGGGCATCGGCCGCGAGCTGGCGCGCGTGCTGGGCGGCGAGGAGTCCGATCTGCTCGCGCGCTACCACGAGATCGAGCCGCAGGTGCAGGCGGCGGACCCGGCACTGCCGTACCGTCAGGTGATGGCGCGCGTGCTCGCGGAGCTGGCGCAGGAGCGCGGCGTCGACCTGGCCGACTCGGAGCGCGACGCCCTCGGCCGCTCGCTGCCCTCGTGGCCGGTGTTCCCGGAGGTCGCGGGTACGCTCGAGGAGATGCACCGCCGGGGCTGGCGGCTGGCCGCCCTGACAAACTGCGTCCCGGTCCTGATCGGCGCCTCGGTCGGGGCGATCGGCGTGCCGTTCGACGAGCTGGTCCCGGCAAGTGAGATCGGCTCCTACAAGCCCGCGCACCGCCACTGGGAGGTGTTCTTCGAGCGCACCGGCGCCGACCGCTCACGCCACGTGCACGTCGCGCAGTCGCATTTCCACGACATCGCGCCGGCGAGCGAGCTGGGGCTGACGTCGATCTGGATCAACCGCCTCGGCGAGGTGCACGAGCCGCGGCCGACCCGCGAGCTGGCGGATCTCACCCGGCTGGCGGACGTGGCGGACGAACTGGTCCCGGCCTGACCCGCGTTGTTCGGGTCCGTTCTAGCTAAGTATGGGCTATCCTCTGGGGCATGATCCGCGTCGACATGCACGAGGCCAAGAGCCAGCTCTCGCGCCTGGTCAATCTCGCCGAGCGCGGTGAGGACGTTGTCATCCAGCGGTCGGGGCGGCCAGTCGCCCGACTCGTGGCGGAACCACGACGGCGTCCTGTGGCTGACGCCTTTGGGGCGATGCGCGGTGAGATCGAGCTGGCCGACGATTTCGACGAGCTTCCAGCCGAGCTTGCCGAGCACTTCGACTGAGTCTCCTGCTCGACACGCACACGCTGCTGTGGCTCCTCGCGGGCGACGCACGTGTCGAGCGCGCCCGCGCGACGATCGATGGCGCACGCACGTCGGTGCTCGTCAGCGCCGTCTCGATATGGGAGGCCGCCATCAAGAGCGCCCTCGGCAAGCTGCGCGTGCCCGACGACCTGCCCCGGCGCCTCGACGAGTTTGCCTTTGAGCGTCTTCCCGTTACCGATGTCCACGCCTGGGCGGTGCGCGCGCTGCCGGCCGTTCACAGCGACCCCTTCGACCGCCTTCTAGCGGCACAGGCGATCTGCGAACGCGCCACGATCGTGTCCGCCGATGCGGTCTTCGACGGGTACGGGATCACCCGCATCTGGTAGCCGCGACGCGGGGGCCCTGCGTCCTCGCACACCCTTACGATGAGGCGCGTGGCGCAGCCGCTCCTGGAGTACACGGAGTCATTCGGAGGATTCGAGACGCGCGTGCTCGAACTGGAGGGCGAGGGGCCGCCGCTCGTCTTCTTCCACGGCTACGCCGACAGCGCCGACACGTGGCGCCTCGTGCTCGCGGACCTCGCGCGGCGCGGCCGGCGCGCGATCGCGGTGGACATGCCGGGCTTCGGAGCCGCCGACGGCCTGACGCCCGCGCTCCCGGTGCTCGTTCAGCACGATCGCTTCGCCGCAGCGGTGATCGAGGCGACCGGTCCGGGGACCATCGTGGTGGGCAACTCGCTCGGCGGCTGCGTTGCCATCCGCGCGGCGCAGAACCCGAGCCTGCAGCTGGCCGGCGTTGTGCCGGTGTCGCCCGCGGGGCTGGGGCTTGCGCCGTGGCTCGACGTGATCGAGGCCAACCCGATCGTGCGCACCCTGCTCCTGGCCGCGGTGCCGCTGCCGCGGCCGGTCGTGCAGGCGCTGGTCGGCCGCATCTACCGCTCGATCGCCTTCGCCCCGCGCGCGAAGGTCGACCCGCTGGTGGTCCGTACGTTCGCGTCTCACTTCCGCGACGCGGCCACGGTGCGGCGCTACCTCGACACCGCGCGCCGTATCTTCCCGGAGCTGCACGACCCGTTCGACTTCGACCGCGTCTCCGTGCCGGTGCTGCTGGTGTGGGGCCGTCGCGACGCGATGGTCCCGCACCGCGGCGCGGAGAAGTTGCTGGCGGCGGTGGCGGGCAGCCGCCTCGAGATGCTCGACACCTGCGGCCACTGCCCGCAGATCGAGGACGCGCAGCGACTCGTGGAGGTGGTCTTGGCATTCGGCGCCGACTTGGCCGAGGACGTGGCGGCCGCGCGCTAGAACCGGCGCGTAAGCGATCGCTTCGCTGATACGTTCCGGCCGCTTTCGACTCGGGGGGACGCCGGAGATGCCCGTACGACGCAGTTTGTTCATGGCCGCGGGGCTGGTCGCCGTGCTGGCGCTCGCTGCGCCTGCGCTTGCACACGTCGAGCGGACCGCC